>JAOIHS010000020.1 GCA_028135785.1 SAR86 cluster bacterium | reverse complement strand
ATCTTCACTTCCAAAAAGCCAAAGTATTGCTAATTTTAATTTTATAAGCCTTTACCAGAAATTTAAAAATACTCAAAGATACTCAAAAGATGACTGGGCATCTGCGATGACGGAAATAACTGCAAAAAGTATAGCCAATGATTTAAATAAATTTTGTAATAAAGAAAAGCTTGAAATCTATCTTTGCGGTGGTGGGTGTAAAAATAGATTCTTAATTTCCAGGATTAAAAAACACATAAATTCTAATTGGAAAGTTATGAACACTAAGAAGTTAGGATTAGATCCAATGTTGGTTGAAGCTTGCACATTTGCATGGCTTGGAAAAATGAGATTAGAAAAAAAGAAAATTAATTTAAAGCATTCAACAGGAGCGAATCCTTCTACATTAGGCGAAATATTCTAAATAGAAAAAGATGAACCGCAGCCGCAAGTAGTTACAGCATTAGGATTTTCTATAACAAATTTAGAACCTTCTAAATCTTCTTTGTAATCAAGTGTTGATCCAAATATATATTGCAAACTCAATGGATCCACAACTATAGAAACATCAGATTTGGTTAAAGTTGTATCTTCATCATCAAATTCATTATCAAGTTTAAATCCATATTGAAATCCAGAACATCCGCCTCCAGTTACAAAGACTCTTAAAGATAAATTTTCTTTATCTTCATCATTTAGCAAAGCTTTAATTTTATCCAGAGCTTGATCAGATACTTTTAATTCTTGAGGTGTGTACTTTTCTACCATGTTATTTAAATTTTATTTAAGAGTATATTCCTCTTTTTCTCCAATCATCAAATTTAAACACTGAATCGCCTGACCAGCAGCTCCTTTAATCAAGTTATCAATTGCAACATGAATAACTGCAGTATTTTCATTAAAGAATGGAGAAATATCACAAAAATTTGTATTTTGTACCTTTTTTAGCTCTGGGACAGTACCTTTTTTTAAGACTCTTACAAAGGTTTTCCCTTCATAATAGTTAGTATAAAGATCAGATAAATCTCCTTTAAAGCCTTCAATATCAACATATGCGGTAATATACTCACCTCTAAATATTGGCAAAAGATGGGGAACAAAAATTAGATTTGAATTCAAATTAAAGTTTTCTTCTAAAAAAGATTTGATTTCAGGCTGATGACGATGAAATTCAGGAGAATAGGCTTTGAAATTATTTTCCATATCTTTTTTTAAAGAACCTTCAACTGAGTTTCTTCCTGCTCCGCTTACTCCAGATTTTACATCTAAGACTATTTTTGAGTTAGGTTTGATATATCTAGCTATTGGCATAAGACCCAATAAAGAGGCTGTTGGGTAACACCCAGGAACTCCTACTAAACTAGCTTTTGAAATTTTTGAAGAGTTTAGTTCTGGAAGACCGTAAATAGAGGATTTTAAAAGATCAGGAGATTTATGTGCAGTTCCGTAAGCTTTTTCCCAAATACTCTTATCTGAAAAACGAAAATCAGCAGACAAGTCTATTACTTTAATATCTCTCTTTAGCAAATCAGAAACATAACTCATTGAAAAATCATGCTTAGTAGCAAAAAACACAACATCTAAGTCAAAATTAGTAATATTGTTTATATTTTCTAATTTAAGATTAGAAATATTGGAATATTTTTTAACGACATCAAATAATAACTTTCCTTCGCTATTGAAAGAAGAAACATAAGTTACTTGAACCCCTTCATGAATATCTAAAAAAGATAAAAGCTCTTCGCCAACATATCCAGTTGCTCCTATTATTCCAATATTTTTTTTAACTATTTTCTTCATTAATAGAGGTTTTTATAAAGTGCAGCATTATACTTAAGCACAAATGAATAAAAAGAAAGTTATTTTATCCGTATCAGCACATGATCCCACTGGAGGGGCAGGCTTGCAATGCGATATTTTAACTTCAAGCTTATTTGATCATCATTGTATTTCGGCTCTCACAGGTCAGACAGTCCAAACAACCGAAAAGTTGCTAAAAAAGAGTCCTAGTCAAGCAGTTATTTTTAAGAAAAATCTTGAAGAGCTAGATAAAAATTTTAAAATTGATGGGCTAAAAATTGGAGTCATATGGTCTTCAGAAATCTATAGAGAATTAATTAAATTTTTAAAAGGAATTGATGTTCCCATAATTATTGACCCAATAATATCTGCTGGTGGCGGCGGTAAATTTTTAT
>JAOIHS010000002.1 GCA_028135785.1 SAR86 cluster bacterium | reverse complement strand
ATTACCCAGGCAGAAGATCTTTTTATGCAAAAATTACTGATGGCACTGGATACATGCAAATTAGACTTTTCTTTTTTTCTCAAACTCAAGCAAAATCTTTTGAGAAAGGCCTTTCCATTAGAATTTATGGAATTGTAAGGAATTCAGGAAATAAATTAGAAGTTATTCATCCAAGTTATAAAATATTCAACTCTAAATTTAGACCTCCATTAGATGACACGCTCACTCCAATATATTCGCTTGGATCAAATAAAATAACTCAATATAGATTAAGAACAGTTATTTCTAATTGCCTGAAACAAATAAATGAATCAAATTTAGAGGAAGAAGAGATTGATAAGATATTTTTAAAAAAAGAAATTTCAGATCTCAATATTAAAGATGCTCTGAAAATTATCCACAACCCTTCTCTTGAAGATGATATTTTAAAAATAAAAAATTTCGAACATCCTGCACAAAAAAGATTAATTATCGAAGAGCTCGTTACCAATTTGATAGGTGTAAAGATTTCAACAGATAAAATAGATAGAATGACTGCGCCTAAAGTAAAGAGTGATATAGAAACTCTAGACGGTTTTTATAAGCAACTTCCCTTCTCTCTTACCAATGCTCAACAAAGAGTGATTAATGAAATTCAAAAAGATATTAATAGCTCTAAACCCATGAGGAGACTTGTGCAAGGTGATGTTGGTTCTGGAAAAACTGTTGTGGCAGCTGGTGCAATGCTTACTTGTGCAAAAAATAATTTACAATCTGTTCTGCTTTGTCCTACTGAAGTTCTAGCTGAACAGCATTTCAAGAATTTTTCCAATTGGTTTAAAAGTGAAAAAATAAGTGTCGAATTATTAACAGGAAAGACAAAAAAAAAGGAATGGGAATTAATTGATAAAAAACTTAAATCGGGAGAGATAAAAATTCTTATAGGTACTCATGCTGTATTTCAAGAAAGAGTTAAAATGAATAATCTCTCTTTAATAGTTGTTGATGAACAACAAAGATTTGGCGTCAAACAGAGATATGAGATGCTTCAAAAAACTAATGATGATCTTTTACCTCATCAATTATTTATGACGGCAACACCAATTCCTAGAACTTTAGCAATGACAATATTCGCAGATCTTAGTGTTTCTAAAATAGATGAAATGCCTCCTGGAAGGAATCCTGTCATAACTTCCGTAATGTCTAATGATAAAAGAGATGATTTAATTGAACGTCTCGAAGTTATCTGTAAAGGTGGAAATCAAGCCTTTTGGCTATGCACCATGATAGAAGAATCGGAAAGCTTGGATGTTCAGGCTGCAGAATCTGCTAAAGAATGGATAGAGAAAAAAAGTCAGAATTTAAATATTGGATTAGTTCATAGCAAACTTAATAAATTAGAAAAAGATTTAGCTATCGAAGATTTTCGAAAAGGCAAAACAAATGTTTTAGTTTGTACGACAGTTATTGAGGTTGGAATGGACGTTCCTAATGCAAGCCTAATGATAATTGAAAATGCTGAACGTCTTGGGTTATCTCAACTTCATCAACTTAGAGGAAGGGTTGGAAGAGGCCCAGATATGAATGCTCATTGTGTTCTACTTTACCAAGGAAGTCTTGGGGATATAGCAGAAGCAAGAATGTCAGCGATGAAGAAAACTAATGATGGGTTTGAAATCTCTGAAATAGATATGAAATTAAGAGGTTCTGGAGAAATTTTAGGAACAAAACAATCTGGCGGAATGGAATTAAGAATCGCAGATCTTATTAGAGATGCTCATTATCTTGAAGTAGCTCAGGAATTAGCAGATGTTATTTCTAACCATCCAAAAGAAATGAATATTTTAATGAATAGATGGATTGGTCATAAACAAAAATTAATTGCAGCTCAATAAAAAAGCCGGTGTTTGAGCCGGCTTTTTTTTATTTTTATGTTTCTCAAAGAAGTGGAGAAATCACCAAACTAACGATTGCCATAACGTTAATAAGGATATTCATCGCTGGTCCTGAGGTATCTTTGAATGGATCTCCAACAGTATCTCCAACAACTGCAGCTGCATGAGTCTCTGTTCCCTTTCCACCAAGATTTCCTTTTTCAATATATTTTTTAGCGTTATCCCATGCACCCCCTGCGTTAGCCATCATTAAAGCCATAGAAACGCAACCAACTAAGCCTCCACCAAGCATTCCTCCTAAGGACTCTGCTCCTAATCCAAAACCTACTACAGCTGGTGCTCCAACCGCTATAACACCTGGAAGAAGCATTTTCTTTAAGGCTGCTGAAGTTGCTATATCTACACATTTTGCAGTATCAGGCTCAGCAGTTCCCTCTAACAATCCTGGAATTTCTTTAAATTGTCTTCTAATTTCATTGATCATTTCAAAAGCTGCGTCGCCAACAGCGGTCATAGTGATTGATGAAATTAAAAAAGGGATTGAAATTCCAATAAACATTCCAACTAACACTTTTGGATCTGAAAGGAGTAATACAAATTCTGGAAGATTTTGTAACTCTCTATTGTGAGTAACTGTTTCTACAAAAGCTGCGATGATTGCCAGTGCGGCTAATGCAGCAGCTCCAATTGCAAAACCCTTTCCAATAGCTGCAGTGGAATTTCCAACTTCATCTAATGAATCCGTAATTTTCCTTGTTTCTTCTCCCATGCCGGCCATTTCAGCAATACCACCTGCATTATCTGCAACTGGTCCGTATGCATCGATTGCCATAGTTATACCGACTGTAGCTAACATTCCTACTGCTGCAATTCCTACTCCGTACAGTCCAGTTAAAGCAGTGGATATCCAAATAATTGAGGCTAAAACTAAAATAGGTAAAACAACAGACTGCATGCCTACTGCTAATCCTGTAATCATAACTGTCGCAGCACCTGTTTCTCCAGATTCTGCAATTTTAACGACAGGAGCGCTTCCAGTATAATACTCGGTGATTAATCCTATTAAAACTCCTCCAACTGCTCCTGTTAAGACGGCAAGCCATACATTCAAACCATCTTCTCCAAGCATTGCCTCGGTTAAGAAATATGCTGCAATTATAAATAAAACTGCTGAGCCTATTGTTCCGGTTCTTAATGCTGTTGCAGCATCTAAAGAAGCTACAGCTTTAACAATAAATATTCCTAGTATAGAGGCTATCAAACCTATTGATGCTAATGCTAAAGGCAAAAGCATTCTTCCTGAATCATCCAGAGTCGCAGCAATCGCTATCGAAGCAATCATTGCTCCACAATATGATTCGAATATATCTGAACCCATTCCAGCGACATCGCCAACATTGTCGCCAACATTATCTGCTATTACTCCAGGGTTTCTGGGGTCATCCTCAGGAATCCCTGCTTCTAATTTTCCTACTAAATCGGCCCCAACGTCGGCACTTTTAGTAAAAATTCCTCCGCCAACTCTCGAGAATAAGGCAACACAAGATGCTCCCATTCCAAAACCTTCAATGGATCTTGCTGTGTCTGGATCTCCACCAAAATAAAAATACAGACCTCCTAATCCAACTAAACCAAGAGAAGCTACGCATAATCCCATTATTGAACCGCCATAGAAAGCTACCGAAAGAGCTGTTTTTGCTCCATGATCAGACGCTGCGGTAGCAGTTCTAGAATTTGCTTTTGTAGCAGAAAACATTCCCAACCATCCGGCTAGAGCAGATGAAATAGCTCCAGCTGTTACTGCAATAGCAGTATTAGCTCCGAGAGCAAAATAAGAAAGAATAATTAAAATAGAAACGAAATAGAATAAATATGTATATTCTCGACGCATAAATACCATTGCGCCTAAATGAATTTGATCAGCTATTTTTTTTACCTTATCCGTGCCTCCATCATACTGAAGTAGCAAAAAGTAAATAAAAAGTGCAACTAGTAAACCTACTACTCCAAATATTGGAGGAATAAACAACATTGATTCCATAAAATTTCTCCTTAAAAGAACGCTAATTTAACAGAAAATATGGTCAATTTCATTCATTAACGATTACTATTCTCTACAAAAATACTTTCATTCAATTGCCCTTCAGATTTAGCAATGACACATGCAACCATAGCATCTCCCGAAACATTAACCGCGGTTCTCAGCATATCCAGCAATCTATCCACTCCAATTATTAAAGCTATTCCCTCAACAGGTAAACCTACTTGCTGAAGAACCATTGCAAGCATAATAAGGCCTACTCCGGGTACACCAGCTGTTCCAATTGAAGCTAACGTTGCTGTTAGAATTACCATTAAGTATTCAGCCAGAGTTAAATCGATGGAATACGCCTGAGCAATAAATACGGTAGCTACTCCTTGCATTATTGCAGTTCCGTCCATATTGATTGTTGTGCCTAAAGGAATACAAAATGAACTGATCGATTTTCCTACGCCTAATTTTTCCTCAACAGTTTTTAACGTAATAGGCATAGTTGCACTACTTGACGAGGTGCTAAAGGCAAACAACATGGTCTCACGCATTTTTGAAAAAAAGGTAAATGGGCTTAAATTACTCAAACCAATTAACAACAAGCTGTAGGTGAAGAAAGCATGAAAAATTAAAATTGAAGAAAGGACTAAAAAGTAATTTATTAAATCCAAGATAATGCTGATCCCTAGAGATGCAAAAATGTTAATTAATAAACAAAAAACTCCTAATGGAGATATCCAAATAACAACGTTTACAATTTCTAGTATTACCTTGTAGATATCATCAAAAAAATATCTAATTTTTTGACCTGAATCTCCTAATTTTAATAGTCCAAAACCAAAAAGAAGCGCAAAGACAATTATTTGAAGCATATTTCCTTCTGCCATGGAACTAATTGGGTTAGAAGGAAAAATATTTATAAATGTCTCTTTTAGAGAAGGCGCTGCTGGGGCAATGAACGAATTGGCTCCTTCAATATTCATACCTTTTCCGGGATTAAAAAAAGATGCAATCAATAAAGCACTAAAAATAGCAAAAGCAGTGGTGAGAAGATATAAAGAAACTGCTTTAATGCTAATAGAACCTAATTGGGAGCCTGATTTAACTTGCCCTACTCCACAAACCAAAGAAACAAAAACTAGAGGGACAACGAGTAGCTTTAATAAATTTATAAAGATTTGCCCCAATCCATCGAAAAGACCAAACACTAAATAGTCATAAATAAAATTAGTATAAGCAAAGCCCTGCAAACTATTCAATAAACTGCCTAAGGCTATGCCCAAAAACATAGCTAGCAAAATCTTAGCTGTAAAAGACATAACTTCTAGTAGCTTTTCCCACCTTCAAAAGGAACCATATCGAAGTCTTCTTTTCCTACTCCGCAATCAGGACAGACCCAATCTACTGGAACATCTTCCCATTTAGTTCCAGGCGCTATTCCTTCTTCAGGCAACCCTTCTTCTTCGTCGTATATCCAACCGCATACGATACATTCCCATTTTTTATATTCTTCCATAATGTAAATCTTGGTAAGTTATAATTTTTGTAAATTATATAACACTGTGCTTAATTCTATTAAAAACTATTATTATCTTATGAGGTTAGATAGGCCGACAGGTACTCTTTTACTTTTATGGCCAACTTTAATTGCTTTAATTTATGCAGGAAATGGCTTTATTAGAACTGATCTTCTTATTGTTTTTTGTTTAGGCACTTTAGTAATGAGATCTGCGGGTTGTGTCATCAACGATTATTTTGATAGAGATTTTGATAAAAAGGTATTGAGAACTAGCACTAGACCTATTGCTTCTGGAGCTGTCTCAAGAAAAGAAGCATTAATTTTATTTTGTTTTTTAATCATTCTTTCTTGCTTGCTCTTAACCTTTTTAAATATGTTGGCTTTAAAAGTAGCGTTAAGCCTTTTTTGTATTGTTCTATTTTACCCTTTAGCAAAGCGTTTTTTTAAAGTTCCTCAATTAGTTTTGGGACTAGCTTTCTCAGGAGGAATATTAATGGCTTTCGCTGCAACTTCAAATAATTTGTCAATTCCAGCTTTTTTACTATTTATTGGAAATTATTTTTGGGTACTCGCTTATGATACTTCTTACGCAATGACAGATAAAAAAGATGATCTTTCAATCGGCATAAAAAGCTCGGCAATTTATTTTGAAGGCAAAGAAGAAAATATTATCTGGTTAGGAAGTTTGCTCAATTTATTGATAATTTTTATGGTGGGCCTTTCTAAAGAAATTAATTTATCCTTTTATTTAGGAATGTTTTTAACAAGTATCTATGTAATTCATTTAATATCTTCAACTGATTTTAATCACGAAGATTCTTGCTTAAATTTTTTTAAAAAAAATAATTGGGTTGGAGCTCTGATCTTCTTTACTGTTTTAATAGGTCTAAATTAATTGAAAATAATCTTTAATAAATCTGTAAGTGAAATTAAAAAGAATGATTGGGATTCATTAATACCTCAAAATGAATACCCCTTTCTTAAATATGATTTTTTAAATTTACTCGAGTCCTCAAATTCTGTCGGTCAAGACTCGGGTTGGGTACCCATGCATTTAACTTTAGAAGATAAGGATAAAATCATTGCTGCTGTGCCTCTTTATCTCAAAAATCACTCTCAAGGAGAGTTTGTATTTGATCATGCCTGGGCAAATGCATTTTATCAGCACGGTCTAGACTATTATCCTAAATTAGTAAGTTCGATTCCTCACACACCTGCAACAGGGCCTAGAATACTCATTAAAAATAGTTATAAATTAAAAGAAATAGTACCTATTATTTTAGACGCAATTAAATCAATATCAGAAATAAATAGTATTTCATCTTGGCATATTTTATTTCCTGAAGAACTCGAACTAGATGCATATCAAGAATCTTCTTTAAGTGTGAGAAAGAATGCGCAATTCATTTGGTTTAACGAGAATTATAAAGATTTTGATGATTACCTTGATTCTTTTAGAGCTAGACATAGAAAGAATGTAAAAAAAGAAAGAGAGAAGCTATCTCAACAAAATCTAGAAATAAATCATTATTCAGGTGAAGATCTAAATCAAAATTTAATGGATAATTTCTATAATTTTTATCTTTCAACAAATTTAAAGAGAAGCGGGCACGAAGGATATTTAACTGAAAATTTTTTTAAACAGGCTATAAACAACCTCTCTCAAAATATTGTTCTGATGATGGCAACGGAAAAGTCATCGGGTAGAATAGTTGGCGGATCTTTCTTTTTTAAAGATAAAGAAAATTTATATGGAAGATATTGGGGGTGTTTGGAGGAGTTTGATTGTCTCCATTTTGAATGTTGTTATTATCAAGGTATCGATTATTGCATTAAAAATAATCTTAAAAAATTTGATCCTGGGGTTCAAGGAGAACATAAAATTAAAAGAGGATTTAAGCCTACTGAGACTTTCTCGGCTCATTGGATTGCGGACGAAAGATTTCGATCTGCAATAGATGACTTCGTAATAAGAGAAGAATCACATATAAGAAAATACGTAAATGAAGCAAAAAAATATCTCCCTTTCAAAACTATTTAAAGATCATCCTTATAAAAAGGAAGTGCTTTTTCTTTCAAAAAAAGATGATGATTTAAAGAAATTATTTGCAGAGAATCCAAACTTTGGGCCTTTTAGAAGGCCTAAGGGTTTTGAAGGTTTAGTAAGGCTTATAACTGAACAGCAACTCTCTGTAGCCTCAGCAAAAGCTATTTTCTTGAGAATAAAAAAACTACTCACTAAATTTAATCCCAAAGAATTTTTAAATTTAACTAATGAGGATTTGCAGAAGACGGGCTTAAGCAGACAAAAGATTAATTACTGTCAAATCCTTGCTAAAAGTATTTTATCTGGAGAGTTATCTTTTCGATCTTTGCATAAACTTGATGATGATAAATTAAGGAAGAAACTTTGTGAGATCAAAGGAATTGGAGATTGGACTGCAGAATGCTATATGCTGGCCTCACTATCAAGAAAAAATATTTGGCCTATTAAAGATTTAGGACTACAAGCTGCTCTTCATGGCATTAAAAAGTTAAAAAAAAGACCGAACGAGGAAGAAATGATTTTATTAGCAAAGCCTTGGGAGCCTTATAGATCAATAGTTGCTAATGTGCTATGGGCTTCTTACGACTGATTTGAATAATATGTTTTTATAAGTAGACTAATCTAAAATGCAATCGAATAAAAAATATCTATCTCTTAAAGAACTTCATTTTACTTATGAAAAGAATTTCTTGTTGTTATCTAAGCTTTTACCAAATTTATGTAAAGATCATGAATTTTTATATGGACTGCCAAAAGAAGACTTCGAAGTTCATGAAATAAAAATTACTTCAAAAAAAATCTCTAAATTCACTACTGATATAAATATATATTTTAAAGATTCTTCCTTAAATAGAAATATAGAAATCGAAGTTAGGCTTTATCAAGAAGCAAAAATGGCAGAAGTAATGAAATTTCAAGGATTCCATAATAGTTTAATTTCAATCCTTCCAGTTTATAAAAGGTTTGGATTTACAAAAGATGAGAGGTTTCAGTGGAACTCTTTTTTAAGTCATTTTCTTACTCACAGCATTAATTCTGGAAGATCTCTTGAAAATTATTTACCTACACGGATTTAATTCATCCTCTAATTCAAAAAAAGCACAAATTTTAAAAAATTCTGAAGTTGTTAAAAACCTTGGATTTGAAATTATTCTTATTGATCTTCCAAATTCGCCTAGTAAAGCTATTCAAGAAATAGAAAAAGTAATTAAAATTAACTCGGAAAATATTTCTCTTATCGGAAGTTCTTTGGGTGGGCTCTATGCAAGTTTTTTATCAAATAAATATAATCTCAGATCGGTCACCATTAACCCAGTTATTTATTCACATCTTAAAAATATGAAAGATTTAATTGGACCTCAAACAAATTATCATAGTAATAAAAAATATAAATTTACTACTAAGATGTTTAATGAACTTTTACATTTAAAAGTTGAAACTTTAGAAGAGCCATTAAATCATTTATGCCTCATCAAACTTAAGGATGAGGTTCTCGATCATAAAAAAACTATTAATTATTTTGATAAAGCAATCATGAACATAGATCAACAAGGAACTCATGAATATTCTGACTTTGAATCAAAAATACCCTTTATTCTAGATTTTTTGCATTAAATTAGTGCAAATATTGCTCTAAAATAGTACAATTTCTGCACTATTTGAATACATTTATTTTGATAAAATCAACTAACCTCATTTAGAGGATTTGTTAAATTTTAGGAGAAAAAATGTCAGATTACAAAACGTACGAATATATATGGTTAGATGGATACAAGCCAGAGCCTTTCATGAGAAGCAAGGTAAAAGCAACAGATGATAAGACTCCACCTGATTGGTCTTTCGATGGATCATCAACAAAACAAGCAGAGGGCGGAAGCTCTGACTGTCTTCTTATACCAGTTGAAACATACTCTAATCCGAATGGTCATGATTTAGTAATGACTCAAGTTCAGTCAGCCGATCATACAACTCATCCTACGAATTTTAGGGCAGCTGCTGCTGAAGTTGTCACTGATGAATGGTGGTTCGGGTTTGAACAAGAGTTCTTTTTTACCGATCCAAAAACTGGCGAACCTCTTGGTTGGGAAGATGGCGATCCTAAAGAGCAAGGAGAATACTATTGTGGAGTTGGTGCGGGAAATGTTGTTGGAAGAGAGATTTCTGATGATCATCTTCAAGCATGTTTAGATCTTGGAATAACTTTAACCGGAACAAATGCTGAGGTGGCTCTTGGTCAATGGGAATACCAGTGTCTTGGAAAAGGCATTAAAGCAGCTGATGACTTATGGGTTAGCCGATATCTCTTATACAAAATTGCAGAAGAATATGGCGTTGGCGTTAATATTCATCCAAAACCTAAAACAGGAGATTGGAATGGATCAGGAATGCATACCAATTTTTCAAATGAAGCAATGAGAACAGGTGGTTCTGAAGAACTATTTTCATCAATGTGCGAAAAGTTAGGCGAAGTTCATAAAGATGGAATTGAAGCTTATGGGTCAGATAACGAAATGAGACTTACGGGTCTTCATGAAACTCAAAGCATTGATCAGTTTTCTTATGGTGTTAGTGACAGGGGAGCAAGCATTCGTATTCCTGTCTACACTGTTGAACATAATTGGAATGGTTACTTAGAAGACAGAAGACCTGCCTCTAATGCAGATCCATACAAGATTCTTACACATATTGTTGGAACATTAACTAAGTAAATTTTCATGAGAGAAATATGTCCAAAGTTATAGATCTGATTAAATCGAATGGTGTTAAATGGGTTGATCTAAGATTTACAGATACGAAAGGCAAAGAACAGCATGTGACTGTTGCCTCAGAAGAAGTGGACGCTAATTTCCTAAGATCAGGAAAAATGTTTGATGGCTCATCAGTGGCTGGTTGGAAGTCAATTGATGAGTCTGATCAAATTCTCATGCCAGATAAAAATACGGCCGTAATGGATCCTTTTTTTGAGACTCCTACCCTCAACATTACTTGTAGCGTAGTAGAGCCATCTACTATGAAAGGATATTCAAGATGTCCAAGGTCTACCGCTGAAAAAGCAGAAAAATATATGCAAGATTGTGGCGTAGGAGATACAGCTTACTTCGGTCCTGAAAATGAATTTTTTATTTTTGATGATGTTAGATTTGATGTTCAAATGAAAGGTAATTTTTTTGAAATTGGATCTGAAGAAGCCGCTTGGGAAACTGGAGAAAAGTATGATGGTGGAAATTTAGCTCATAAACCAGGTATCAAAGGCGGTTATTTTCCAGTACCTCCAGTCGATTCTCTTCACGAAATAAGGTCTTCTATGTGTGAAACCATGCAAGAAATGGGTCTTGGCATAGAAGTTCATCATCATGAAGTAGCTAATGCTGGTCAATGCGAAATTGGTGCAAAGTTTAATACTTTGGTTCGGAAAGCTGATGAAGTTCAGATTTATAAATACTGCGTCCATAATACTGCTGCTGCATATGGCAAAACTGCTACTTTTATGCCCAAACCTTTAGTAGGAGATAATGGAAACGGAATGCATGTTCATCAATCATTATTTAAAAACGGTGAGCCTGTTTTCTATGATGAAAATGGTTACTCTGAATTGTCTAAAGAAGCAATTTGGTATATCGGAGGAATTATAAAACATGGTAAAGCGCTAAATGCTTTCACCAATGCCTCAACTAATAGCTATAAAAGATTAGTGCCTGGTTTTGAAGCGCCTACAGTCCTTACTTACTCAGCTAGGAATAGATCAGCAGCAGTAAGAATTCCTTGGGTTGATTCTCCGAAAGCAAGAAGGATAGAAGTTAGATTTCCTGATTCAACAGCTAATCCTTATTTATGCTTTTCAGCATTATTAATGGCTGGCTTAGATGGAATTAAAAATAAAATAGATCCTGTTGGTCCTGGAGATGAAGATCTTTTTAAAAACCCCGAAGAGTCGGCTAAAAAATATCCAACCGTTGCAAGATCTCTTGAAGAGGCTCTTGATGCCTTGGATAAAGATAGAGAATTTCTTAAAGAAGGAGATGTTTTTTCAGATGATTTGATTGACGGATACATTGCTCTTAAATCTGAAGAAGTTACTTACTTAAACCAAACGACTAGTCCTGTAGAATTTGATATGTACTACAGTGTCTAGTCTTTATTAATTTAGAGATATGCAAAATTCATTTGATACAGCACTTAAAAATATCTCTTCGAAACTTTTAATAACAGACAAAAGTTTCAATATAGTTTTTATAAATAGTTCAGCTGAAGATTTCCTTAATATTAATTTTTCTGAATGTGAAGGAAAGTCAGTTAATAAAATTTTTACCGAAAAGCCTGATAACAGCCTTGAATTTTCTGAATTAGCTGCATCCAAAACTCATCTTAAGAGACATATAACTACTTTATTTTTAAATAATAATTTGAAAAAAAAATGTTCATTTTTAGCAACATATTATGACGAAGCTGAAGAATTCATCGTATTTGAGTTTTTTGATGCAGATAAACAAGCTATGGCAAAAAGAAGCCGAAGAAAATCAGCTGGAGGAGTTGTGACTGCAGCTTTTTCTAAAGGTCTTGCTCATGAAATTAAAAACCCTCTAAGTGGCATCAAAGGAGCTGCACAATTATTAAGCAATAAATTAAAAGCGAGAGACAATCAGGATCTTTTAAATATTATTCTGAGAGAAACTGAAAGGATCACGGATATAGTTAATCAAGTTTCGGAGAAGAATTTTAAATTAACCTTGGCAATGGAGAATATTCATAGTGTTCTTGAGAAACTTCCAGATTTTATAAATTCATTAGATTTCAAGGATATAGATTTCGAACGTGATTACGATCCAAGCCTTCCTTTAATTAAAATTGATTCATCTCTAATCATGCAAGTTTTTTATAACCTTACTAGAAATTCTATTGAAGCAATGGAGAAAACTAACACTGGAAATAAAATAATAGCTAGGACTAGAGTTGCTTATGAAGTTCATATAAATGGTAAGTTTTATAAAACCGCCTGTGAAATTGATTTTATCGATAATGGCCCTGGTATTTCTGAAGATTTTATTGACTCAATTTTTTTTCCCCTTGTTTCAACAAAACAAGTTTCTTCGGGTTTAGGACTTGCAATAGCTAGAGGAATAATTAATCAGCATAACGGCTCTATAGATTGTTCTAGTGACTCAACTGGAACTAATTTTTCAATACTCATTCCAATTTTAGAAGATAGCTATAAAACAAAGGATATAGGAGCATATGATGCCTAAATTAAAAAAAGTTTGGATAGCTGATGATGATGAATCAATAAGGTTTGTCCTTAAAAAAGGACTTATTGATGCCGGTTTTAATGTATCTGTTTTTGAAGATGGAAATGAGGTCGTTAATCAACTTGATATAGAAAAACCTCATGTTCTTCTAACAGATTTGAAAATGCCAGGAAGAGATGGCATGGATCTTTTAGATACTTTTAAAAGTGAACATTCAAATATTCCTGTAATAATGATGACTGCTCATTCAGATCTTGAAACAACTGTAGATGCTTTTGAAAATGGAGCATGGGACTATATTGCGAAACCTTTTGATATCAATGATGCAATTTCAAAAATTTCTAAAGCGTTAGAACAAAAAAAAATTAGATCGAAAAAAGTAATCAGCGACGAAGAAATTCATTTAGAGAAAGGCAGAATTATAGGTAAGTCTCCAGCAATGCAAGATCTTTTTAATTCGATTGGAAAGTTATCGCATTCTAGTTCAACGGTTTTATTAGTAGGTGAATCAGGGACTGGTAAAGAATTGG
This sequence comes from SAR86 cluster bacterium, assembly GCA_028135785.1. GTDB lineage: Bacteria > Pseudomonadota > Gammaproteobacteria > Magnimaribacterales > AG-339-G14 > CASICS01. The sequence goes on along the minus strand of JAOIHS010000002.1, from coordinate 140,140 downwards.
TTGCTCAAGCTATCTATGAGCATAGCGACAGAGCTGAGAAAAAATTAATTTCTCTAAACATGGCAGATATTCCTATTGAACTTTTAGAATCAGAATTATTTGGATATGAAAAAGGAGCCTTTGCTGGGGCAGACCATAAAAAAATTGGAAGATTTGAACAGGCTCATAATGCTACTCTTTTTTTAGATGAGATTGGTGATATGCCATACGAAACTCAAACAAGAATTCTTAGAGTTCTTTCAAGCGGTGAGTTTTATAGAATAGGTGGTAGTGACCCTGTAAAGGTAGATGTAAGAATAATAGCTGCAACTAATCAAAATCTGAATGATAAAGTTAGTAGTGGTGCATTTAGAGAAGATCTTTTTCATAGGCTTAATGTTATTAGAATTGCCCTTCCTGCATTAAGGGAAAGAAAAGAAGATATCCCTCTACTTACTAATTACTTTTTTGAAAAGTTTTCAGAAGAGATTGGCTCAGAATCAAAAATCTTATCCTCTGAAGTGGAAGAGTTATTTTCTAAATTAATTTGGCCGGGAAATGTTCTTCAACTGCAGAATCTCTGCCATTCACTTACTGTTCTTTCTTCTGGTCAAGAAATCCAAACATCTGACCTTCCAAATGATTTAATGCTTCAAAAGAGAGGGCCTGAAATGAATTGGAATGATTTATTAGAAATTTGGGCAGCTGAAAAACTTTCTAAGGGTGACGATCATCTACTTAATTCTACAATTCCTATATTTGAGAGAACTATGATTAAAGTTGCCATGAAAGCCACTAAAGGGAAAAAAAGTGAAGCCGCCAATCTCCTTGGCTGGGGAAGAAATACTTTAGCTAGAAAAATGAATGAATTAGATCTTTAGTTGATTAGAGGTAATTTTTCACTGGTCCAAGAATTTATTCCGCCTTTCAAAATAAAGGTCTGTTGACCTTCTTTTTTTAAATCACTTGCCATTCGAGATGAGTAATTTCCATTTTGACAAACAATAATTATGGGTTGCTCTGGAGATTTTTTGATCTCTTTTTTACACGAATCTATATCTGGACCTGTATGAACAGCTTGACTAATATGACCTTTTAAAAAATCTTTCTCATTTCTAATATCTATCAAAACAGCATTTTTTCTATTTAGAAAAAAGACCATCTGTTGAGGATCTAATAGAAAGGAATTTCTTATACCTTCTAGTTTGAAAAAGATAAATATTGAAATAATTAGAGGTATAACAATAAACCAATTATCTAATAAAAACTGAATAAAATAACCCATAGGTCGGGTATCATAAACTGAAATAAACCTATTAACTATGCATATGGAAAAAAAAAATTCTCATCTTATTTTAGTTCGTCATGGGCAAAGTGAATGGAATGAAAAAAATCTTTTTACTGGTTGGAAGAACCCTCCTCTAACACCAAAAGGAATAATCGAAGCTGAAAATGCAGGAATTAAAATTAAGAGTTTAAATATAAATTTTGATATTCACTTCACTTCAAAACTCATTAGAGCTCAGAAAACTGGCGAAATTATTCTAAAAAGATTAGATCAAATAAATTTATTAACTATTGAAAACCAAGATTTAAATGAAAGAGATTATGGAGATTTATCAGGTTTAGATAAAGATGATGCTCGAGAAAAATGGGGCGAAGATCAAGTTCATATTTGGAGAAGATCTTATGATATTCCTCCACCAGGCGGCGAAAGTCTTAAAAATACTTCAGAGCGAGTTTTGCCTTATTTTGAAGCGGTAATTAAACCATTAGTAGAGACTGGAAAAAATGTCTTGGTCTGCGCACATGGAAACTCTTTAAGGTCTTTAATAATGTCACTAGAAAATATTTCACCTGAGGAGATAGTAAAACTAGAAATAGGGACAGGAGAACCTATTGTCTTTAATTACTCCAATGAAGAAATGAAATTCCAGAGAAGTGAATTATAATCTTGTACTCAAACCTTCTTCTTGAAGAGCTTTTTTAACTTCTTTTATAGATATTTCCTGATAGTGAAAAATACTAGCAGCGAGAACGGCATCTGCTTTTCCTAATTTAACAGCATCAACTAGATGATTTAGTTTTCCAGCTCCTCCAGATGCAATAAGAGGAATTTTTAATATGCTAGCTAACTTACTATTGAGCGCATTATCAAATCCTGACTTGGTTCCATCTTTGTCCATAGAGGTCATTAGAATCTCTCCTGCCCCTAATTGTTCTACTTCTTTTGCCCATGATAAAGCCTCTAATTTTGTTTTGTTTTTACCTCCATGCGTATAAACATGCCAGTTTTCAGAATCGTACTTAGCATCTATTGCTACAACAATGCATTGCGATCCAAATTCTTTTGAAGCTTCTGAAATAAGTTTAGGATTAGTAATTCCAGAGGTATTTATAGAAACTTTATCCGCACCTGATTTTAATAAAATTTCAACATCTTCAATGCTTTTGACTCCCCCGCCAACAGTAAACGGTATAAATACTTGGTTAGCTATTTTTTCTACAGTTTCTAAAGTAGTAGATCTAGCCTCATATGAAGCATCTATATCTAACATACATATTTCATCTGCTCCTTCTTGATCATATCTCAATGCTGCTTCGGCTGGATCTCCAGCGTCTATGATATCTTTAAAGTTTATTCCTTTAACTACTCGACCTCCTCGAACATCTAAACATGGAATTATTCTTATAGTTAAGCTCATATTTTTTTAAAATACTCAGTGGCTTCAGAAAAATCAAGGGTTCCTTCGTATAATGATTTTCCACAAATTGCTCCATAGATATTATTTATTTTAGAAAGCTCTATTAAATCGTTTAAATTTCTTACTCCGCCAGATGCTATAACAGGTATCTGAGTACTCAAAGAAATTTGCTTTGTTTCTTCAATATTTGGTCCTTGCATCATTCCATCTTTGCTTATATCTGTATAAATCAGAGCTTTTATTGGCAAATCTGAGAAACTTTTCACAATATCAGTAGCTAAAATTTGTGAGGATTCTGTCCAGGCTTCAGTGGAGACAAACCCTTTTCTTGCATCTATTCCTAAGATTATTTTTTTAGGGTATTTCTTGCAAGCTTCTGTAAAAAAAATTTTATTTTTAATAGCAACACTTCCTAAAATTAAGGAGTCGATGCCTTTTTCAAAATAATTTTCTAAAGTTTTCATATTTCTTATTCCTCCTCCTAATTGAATATCAAGTTCAGGGAAGGTTTCTCGAATTGAAATTACCGAAGTTGAATTAGAAGAATCGCCAGCCAAGGCTCCGTCCAAATCTACAATATGAATTTTTTTTGTGCCTTTATTTAACCAAAATTCTGCGGCTTCTAAAGGGTTTTCGTAGTAAGTAGTAGCGCTACTCAAATCTCCCATTTTTAGTCTCACACATCTACCATTTTGAATGTCAATCGCTGGTATAGGAATCAATTAAGGCCTCCAATTTAAAAAATTTTCAAGGAACTTTAAACCCAGCTTTCCACTTTTTTCGGGATGAAATTGAGTTGCAAATATATTATCTTTTGAAATAGCTGAATTAAAAATTTGACCATGCTCAGTTTTTGAATAAATAAACTCTTCTTTGAGTTTGCAAGAAAGATAAGAATGCACAAAGTAATAATTTGCTCCACTTTCCAATCCATTCCATAAAAAATGATCTTGGCTAAAGTCAACTTGATTCCATCCCATATGGGGAATCTTAAGTTTAGTATTTTCTGGGGATTCAAATTTTTTTATTTCTTCAGAAAACACTCCCAACCCTTTCTCTTCTATACTTTCTTGACTACCTGAAAATAAAACTTGAAGCCCTAAACAGATTCCTAGAAAAGGTTTTTCCTCTATAAATTCTTTTATAGGAATAACCATTTCGGCTTTATTAAGCCTCGACATACAAGAACCCATAGAACCCTGACCAGGGAAAACTAACTTATCAATTCCATTAAAATCTTCTGGTTTTTTTACAACTGAAGTGTTTGCACCAAGGCTGTTTAAAGCTCTGACAACAGAAAAGATATTACTTGCACCATAATCAATGACGCCAATTTTCATAATATTTGTGCCTTTCTAGAGACATCCTTTAGTTGAAGGAATCTGACCAGATTTTGCTTCATCTAATGAACAAGATTGTTTTAAAGCTAGTGCAAAAGCTTTGAAGATCGTTTCAGCTTGGTGATGAGCATTATCACCTTTTAAATTATCAATATGTATCGTTGCCAAGGATTTGTTAGTAAAGCCTTGAAAAAATTCTTTAATTAATTGCAAATCAAAATCATTTATAGTTTGTTTAGTAAAATTAACATCCCACATCAAACCAGGTCTCCCAGAAAAATCTATCACTACTCTAGATAAAGCTTCATCTAAGGGAGCATAAGCATATCCATAACGCGTGATTCCTTTTTTATCGCCCAGAGCTTTATTAAAAGCTTCGCCTAAGGTAATTCCGACATCTTCAACTGTGTGATGAGCATCCACTTCCAAATCTCCTGTTGCTTTAAGATCTATATCGAAGTCTCCGTGTTTTGCGATTTGATCTAGCATGTGAGCAAAAAAAGGAATTTCTATATCCTGGGAACTTTTGCCTATTCCGTCTAATTCTAAACTCAATGAAATCTGAGTTTCTTTTGTGTTTCTTTCAATACTTGTATTTCTCATAATTATCTCTTCTAAAGGATCATTATAGCGGACGGAAAAGGTTAAAATAAGCAAGATGACAACATTCTCAAAAAAAATTATTAATTGGCAAAAAAGAGATGGAAGAAATGATCTGCCATGGCAAACAAAAAATCCATATCATGTATGGATATCGGAAATTATGTTGCAACAAACTCAAGTTAAGACCGTAATTCCTTATTTTCATAAATTTATTAAAAATTTTCCTAACATCGACTCGCTAGCCAAAGCAAAACCGGAAAAAGTTTTAGCTTTATGGTCAGGACTAGGTTATTACTCAAGAGCTAGAAATATTCATAAAACTGCGATCATCCTTCAGAAAGAATTTAATAATATTCTTCCAAATTATTATGAAGATTTAATAAAGCTTCCAGGAATTGGTATATCAACTGCTGGAGCAATCTTAAGTCTTGCCTTCGAAAAACCAGGAATAATTCTTGATGGGAATGTAAAAAGAGTCTTACTTAGGTATTCAGGAGATCAATCGCCAATCAATAATATTAAGACTCAAAAAAACTTATTAAAGTTCGCGGAAAATCTACTGCCTGAAAAAAATTTCAGATCTTATTCGCAAGGAATAATGGATTTAGGTTCATTATTATGCAAACCTAAAAATCCTACATGTTGTGAGTGTCCGATTAAAAGAAACTGTTTAGCCAAAGAACTAAATTTTCAAAATCAGATTCCTTTTAAAGTTCCTTCTAAGCCAAAAAAAGAAAGAGACATAAATTGGTTTTTTATTTTTTCAAAAGATAAGGTTTTACTAAGAAGAAATGAAAAAAAGGGAATATGGCAAAATCTTTGGCTTTTTCCTGAAAAGAATATGTTTAGCAAAAGCAATCTAAATTTATTAGAAAAAAAAGAAGTTCTTCCGCTTCTGACCCATAATTTATCTCATCAAAAATTAACAATCTCTACTATGAAATATTCAATAGAACAGAGAGATCGACTAAAAATTGATAGATCTTCTTTTGCTTGGGTTAAAAAATCTGATTCAGGTAAGATGGGTTTACCCAAACCCGTTAAAGAAATTATTAATAATTATTTATGAGTAGTACTGTTTTTTGTAGAAAATATAAAAAAGATCTCCCTAGAATGGACAGAGCTCCATTTCCTGGTCCAAATGGAGTAGATTTATTCAATAATGTTTCAAAAAAAGCATGGCAAGAATGGCTTTCTTTTCAAACAATGTTAATCAATGAGAAGCAATTGAGTTTAGCCGATAGTGAAACGAGAAAATATCTTAACGAACAGCTTCAAAATTTTTTAGATAATAAAATTACAGATCAACCAGAAGGCTATCAACCAACTTAAGAAAATATATTTATATGCCTGATATAGATAATCTAGTAAATGATTTAACTTTAGAAGAGAAAGTTTCTTTATTGAGCGGGTTTAATTCTTGGTATTCAAATAAAGTTGAAAGACTGTCTATTCCATCCATAAAAATGTCTGATGGGCCTAATGGGGTTCGAGGAGACTCTACATCGAATAAAAGATCGGCTTGTTTCCCGAGTCCTATTTTAATGGGAGCTACATGGAATTCTGACTTGATGAATAAAGTAGGTATTGCACTTGGTGAAGAAGCAAAAGATAAGGATGTAGATGTTTTATTAGGTCCAACGATAAATATTCATAGACATCCTTTGGGTGGAAGACATTTTGAAAGTTATTCTGAAGATCCTGTTCTTACAGGAATTCTCGCCACTAGCTATGTTAAAGGAGTTCAGTCGCAAAAAGTTGCTGCTTGCGTTAAACATTTCATAGCAAATGATACTGAATATCAAAGACATACTGTGAGCTCAAATGTTGATGAGAGGACGTTAAGAGAGATATACCTTCTACCTTTTGAGATGAGTATAAAAGAAGGGAATGCAAAATCTGTTATGTCTGCTTATAACAAGCTAAATAATATTTACTGTAGCTCTCATAAGGAACTTCTTATCGATATTTTAAAAAATGAATGGAATTTCGATGGTTATGTTGTGAGTGATTGGGGAGCCGCATTAGAAACAATAGACAATGCAAATGGTGGATTGGATATGGAAATGCCTGGTCCGGGTGGAACTTGGGGTGCAAAACTAATAGAAGAAATTAAAAGAGGAAATGTTGAAGAAATTTTAATTGATGACAAAGTCAAAAGGATACTTTCCATGGCTTCATTTACAGAAAGATTTACACATCCAGAAAATAAAGCTGAAAAAGAAAATAATAGATCAAGTCATCAAAAATTATTAAAAAAAGTAGCTTGTGAAGGAATGGTTCTTTTGAGAAATGAAAGTTTTTTACCTTTAGATAAGGAAAAAATTAATTCCCTTGCTGTTATCGGGCCAAACTCGAAATTTAGTCAAATAATTGGGGGAGGAAGTGCCAGCTTAAAACCTCATTATGAGACTCACCCTCTTCAATCAATAGAAAACTTTGTAGGAAATTCTGTCGAAATAAATTATGCAAAAGGAATGCATACTTACAAATATCTTCCTAAACTTGATGAGAGATTATTCAAAAATACTAAAGGCTTTTTAGTTGAATACTTTGAAGGTCAAATAGAAAAAAATATCCTTATTGATTCTGAAATTTTGACAGGTAATAAATATTGGGTGTTCGATGGTTTCGCTAAAGATATTATTAATAAATCTGAGAGGCCAGATGTATCCGTTAAATTTTCCTGTGACTATGTTCCTGATATTTCTGGAGAATTTGAATTTGAGGTTTTTGCTATTGGCAAAAGCAGATTAAAAATAAATGGAAACGAAATAATAGATAACTGGACCAAAACAGAACCCGGAGAAGCTTTCTTTTCATTCGCATCCAAACCAATAAGAAAAAAACAAAGTTTAGTGAAAGGAGAAATTTATAAAATAGAAATAGAATATTATTTTGAGGGCAGATTTCCAGCAATTCACTTTGGGTGCGCTGTTCCTGATTCTTTCAATTTACTTGATGAAGCTAAAAAAACTGCAAGCCGAAGTGATGCGGTGGTTCTTATTATAGGTACAAATTCAGACTGGGAAACAGAGGGTCATGATAGAGAAAATCTAGATTTGCCAGCTGATCAAGATATATTAATTGCGGAAGTTTTAAAATCTAATCCTAATACTTTAGTTGTCATTAATTCGGGAGCTCCAGTATCTATGCCTTGGCAAGAAGATACCCGCGCAATAATTCAATCTTGGTTTGGCGGGCAAGAGCATGGGAATGCACTAGTTGATATTATATTTGGTAATGTGAACCCATCTGGAAAACTTCCTACTACTTTCCCAATTAGCATTAAAGATACTCCCGCCTTCTCTTCATATCCCGGCCAAGATTTACAAATGAATTATGAAGAAAAACTGTTAGTTGGTTATAAATGGTACGAAAGAAAGGATATAAATCCGTTATACCCTTTTGGCCATGGTCTTTCTTATACTTCTTTTCAATATAAAGATTTGTCTATTACTAAAGAAGATTCAGGAGATGTATCGTGTTCTTTGGTTATCAAAAATACTGGTCTAATGGATGGTCAGGAAGTTGCTCAATGTTACGTAAGTTATTTAGATGGTGATGAAAATGAACCTATTAAAGGCCTTCAAGCTTTTGAAAAGCCTATGATTAGGCAAGATGAAAGCTGTAATTTAAAATTTGTATTAAAGAGCCGAAATTTTTCTTTTTGGAATATTAATTCAAAAAAATGGGAAGTAAGAAAAGGAAATTATAAAATTTTGATCGGCTCATCTAGTAATCAAATTCAATTGGAACAATCTCTAATTATTGATTAATTTTAATCTCTATTTTTGCGAATAAAAATAAATGACTTGACGTTTATATAAGTAAAAATCAGTCCGGTAACAAGTAACATAAGTTTTGAAGAATCTGCCCAGATATTTTCAAACGGATTAGATAGGCTTCTTAAAAAATCTAAACCACCTAGAAAAATAATTAATCCAATTAGTACGATTATGTGCATAAAAAGTTTTTTTCTTTCTGGAAAAAGTATCGTCAAAACAGCAAATATTAAGATGGGTATACCAAAAAAAGAAGGTATAAAAGAGGTTACTGATTCACTCCCAGAAAGAAAAGAAACGGAAACTCCCCATAGAATTAAAAAAGCTCCATAGATTATGGAAATTTTTTCTATGTTGATTCCTAAAAAAATAAATTCTTTATTAGTCATAATTTCTCCTTAAATTAAAAATACTTATATAATAATTTTACAGCTAAAGTGTAATTACTCAACAAGCCAATCCATCTGACTTTGAGATAATTCTATTTTCGTTGCTTTCATGCAACTTTCCGACTCAAACAATGTCCTTGGTCCAACTAATGGAAAAATATTTTTATTTTTGTTAAGAACATATGCCAGAGCTAATTCAATAGAAGTACAATTTAGATCTTTAGCAAGCTTAAAGCACTTTTCTCTTCTTCTTAGATTGATTTCGTTGTGCCAGACTCTTTTTTCTTCTTCTGATGTGGGATTTGAAAAATGATCTTTTTTTGGAAATAAGTCTCTTTGTATAAAAAACCCTCTTGCTTGACTTGACCAAGGAAAAAGCAAAACATTTTTTTTGATTAAATAAGATAGATAGTCTTCATCACAATGAATACATCCTGGCCATACGGGGCTTATCATCTCTGCTAGACTAAAATTATTACTAAGAATTTTAAAACCTACTTTGTTACTCTTTTCTGAATAGTCCGTGCTTTCTTTAAATCTTTCGAAAGTCCAGTTAGATGCACCAAAAGATTTTATTAATCCCTCATCCTTTAGTTCATTTAAAGCATCTATAAATTCAGAAACTGGGATTTCCAAATTATCTCTGTGCAAACAATAAATGTCTAAGGCATCAAGTCTAAGCCTATCTAGAGATTCTTCTAATTGCGGCCTTATGAATTTTGGATCGCATTCAGGCGTATGAGCGCCCTTCCCTATAACAATTACTTCATTAGATAATTTTCTAGAAGAAATCCATTCCCCTAAATATGAATCAGATTTACCAGAATTATAGATATATGCTGTATCGAAAATATTTCCACCGTGTTCAAAAAAATGATCAAACATGGTTGAAGCATGGAGAGATGAGGTTTGATTATCGCATCCAAAAACTATTCTTGAGCCTACTTTATCGATTTCATCAATATTCACTTTATCAATAATTTTTTTTGATTTATCGATCGGAAAAAAAATAGGAGAATTTTCTGGAAAATTTTGAGGGTAAATTACTCCAGCCGATTTATACCAGTTTTCCAACGAGATCATATTTCCTAAAGTATCGCCATGAGACATAAAATCTGACTCTATCTGTCTACTTAAGATAGCTTCAGAAGCATGATTAATTTCTCTTGTAAATAAACCAGTTTCATCTTTAACATGAAATTCTTTTGTTTCTTTGCCGGCTACTGAGAGAGAAATTGAAGACTTTCCATCTTGAAATTGACCGCAATGCCAGGGCTGGCTAACCTCTAAAGTTTTATCACTGCTTTTAATAATTAAATTGTTAGGCAGATCATTATTGATTGCTGTCTTTATTTCAGCGCTAATATTTTCTGAAAAAATTAATTCAGCTGTTGAGCTAATATCAACTCCTGTTTTGTCTATTTCTGCTGATACTTTAATTTCTAAAGGCTCTATAAATTTTTTATCGCTTAATGCTCCAGCTATCAATCTAACCATTGATAATGGATAACAACCAACATCTAAAATGGCTCCGCCGGCGAGATTTAAATTTCTCAGCCTATGATCTTCTGATACCTTTGCATTGAATCCAAAAGAACATTCTATTTTGATTTTTTTACCTGAAAATTCTTTCTTGGTAAGTTCAATTATATTTTGAGTTTGAGGATGGGTTCGATACATAAAAGCTTCCATTAAAAAAACTTCATTCTTTCTTGCTTCATTTACAAGCACCATGCTTTCTGAAGAATTAAGGGCTATTGGCTTTTCGCACAAGACGTGTTTTTTATTTTTTATTGCCTCATATGAATATAGAAAATGTGAGCTATGAGGAGTTGCTATATAAATTGCGTCAATCTCTTTTGAAGACAAAAAATGATCTAAAGAATTAAAATCTTTTAAATTAAATTTTTGAGAGAAATCATGAAGTTTTGATTTGCTTCTACCATAAACACTTGTTAAATCTGCATTTTTACTACTTTTAATGGAATGCGCAAACGAGCTAGCTATACTGCCGGTTCCTATGATGCCCCATTTTACTTTATTCACTTTTTTCATTAATTTCCTCTATTAGCTTTTTATGAAAGCTTGAATCTATTGGATAAAAACAGACTAAAATAAAACTTATAAATATCCCAGCTATAGGAATCCAAGCCATAATGAACTTTAAATTTTCTATGGTTTCTATTGATTGAATAGTATTAGGAGTGAATTCAATTATGGTTAAAATCCATCCTAGACTGAGCGCGGCAACTGCTATTGCTCCTTTTTGAGCAAATGTCATAAATCCATACAAAGAGGATTCGGTTCTTATGCCCGTTTTCCACTCGCCATATTCTATTGTGTCTGGCAACATCGACCAAAAAAGCACTCCCGTAGCTCCATTACCAATCCCGATAAAGCCTAGAATTATAAGTAACTCAGAAATTCCCTTAATTGGGTATAAATAAAAAATTATAAGCCCTGAAAATAATATTGTCATAGAGCCAAGCCAAGCATTCTTTTTTCCTATTTTTAAAGCCAAAAACGACCAAAAGGGAATTGATAAAAATGCAGTGGCACTCAATACTCCTAAAATCAATCCTTGAGAATCATGCATATCCAAAGCATATTTAACGTAATAGATTAAGTTTTTATTGAACATAATTGAAGTTGAACCAAGAATTAAAATTGAACTAAAAACAATCCAGAATGGATAATTATTGGCAACTGATTTTGTAACTTTTGAAAAGCTAGGAAGGCTTTCTTTATTGAATTTAAACTGTCTTTCTTGAACAGATTTAATGGTAACCCCAAGAACAACTAAAGCTATTAAGCCTGAAATAGCTCCTAAAAATACAAACCCTAACGCCTCATTACCTTCTCCATACCAAGCCACTATTGGAAAACCTAATGCAGACATAGAGAGAGTTCCAAAAGAAGCTGCGATCATTCTTGCTGTAGTTAACTTTGTTCTCTCGTCACTATCATCTGTCATACGAGCTGTAAGTGACGAATAAGGAACACTAACAATAGTGAAGCAAGATCTGTGGAAAAGATTAACGATTAGCAAAAAGAAGAATAATAAATTTCCTTCAAAAGGAGGTGCCCAAAAAAGCAAAACAAATGAAAAAGCCAAGGGTATGGATCCGTAAAACATATAAGGCCTATAACTTCCCATTTTAGTTCTGGTTCTTTCAGCTATGTAACCCATAAATGGATCAGTGACTGCATCCCAAGCTATTCCTAAAGCATAGATCCAGCCTGCCAATAACGGGGAAATGCCTATTACATCTGTATAAAAATATAAAAGGTATAGACCTACACCACTCCAATAAAGACATATTGCAAAATCGCCAATGCCGTATCCAGCTCTTACTTTATTAGATAGTGAAAGTTTGTTCATAGGTTTTAAGATCTATAATTTAATTATCACTCTACTTTACCGATCGTATAAAAACTATGCTTTGTTATTTAGCTAAACTTATATAAAATCCAACTTCTTTTTGCCCAGATAGCTCAGTTGGTAGAGCAAAGGACTGAAAATCCTTGTGTCGGTGGTTCGATTCCACCTCTGGGCACCACTCTTAAAGCATTTCTTAAATTAGAGTTTTATGAACACTTATGAACATTAGTTTGAGTGTTCATATTTTAAAGTGTTCTTCAATACCAAGATAAAGAGTATCTATCATTGGAATGCCGCTAATTGAGAATACCAGCAAGGCAAGAACAATGATCATAAATGAATATAGGTATTCTGAATATTCAAGCAGTAAAGAATAAAATACAAAACTAAGATTTATCTCGTCAAGATCGCTATAACTTCTTTGTAAAGCATCAGAAGTGATAATAACTTCACTGATATTTGGATCTTTTTTGTTATTTAATAAAAAACTTTCTGCCATTGAGAAAGTTGGAATTTAAATCCCACCTGCCAGAATTACTTTTAAAAAATCTCTTCTAGATGTATCCACTACTAATATTTTAGGTTAAGTTATTATTCCTAAGATTACTTAATAAAATAATTTATGTTTAATTCAATAGATCTATTTTCAGGTGCAGGAGGATTGTCTTGTGGGTTACTACAAGAAGGTATTAGATCTTTGGTTGCAGTAGAAATTAATAAAGATTTCGCAGAAACATTTAAGAGAAATCATAAGAAGTGCCTAGTTATTAGTGAGGACATAGGAAATGTAAATTATTCTGAGGTCTTAAAACATATTCATCCTGAAAGACTTGATCTGGTATGCGGAGGTCCGCCATGTCAAGGTTTCAGCACAGTTGGAAAGAAAAATGAGAAAGACAAAAGGAATTCTTTATTTTGGCAATTTCTTAGAGCGGTTGAAGAAATCAATCCTAGAATGGTTTTGTTTGAAAATGTTTCAGGGTTCAAAAAACTTTATAAAGGAATAGCATTTAATACGCTTGTTTCTGAACTAAGCGATATTGGTTACAAAGTAAAAAGTGGGATTCTTGATGCAGCAAATTATGGTTCTCCACAACATAGAAAGAGAACAATTGTAGTAGGTTACAAAGATGGAATAATTTTTGACTTTCCTGTGCCTACCCACAGCAAAGATGGGAATCTTTTTACAAAGAAATATAATATTCTTTCGGATGCAATCTCTGACCTCCCGCCGTTAGGCTCTAATGATAAAAGTGATACATACTTAGAACCAAAAACTACGCTGCAAAAAGAATTAAGAGGCAAGGAAAAAATTCTTTCTGAACATAATTCAACTAATTATGGCGAGAAAATGAAACTTATAATGTCTTTAGTTCCTAAAAATGGTTCCATCAAAGATTTGCCAGACCAACTGAGACCCAAGAGTTATTTTGGTAATACTTATGCAAGACTTGATAGTGACTTGCCTTCGCCAACAATAACAAGGAATTTTGGTACGCCTTCATCATCTAGATGTATACATCCTTTTCAAAACAGAGCGCTGTCAACAAGAGAAGGAGCAAGATTACAAGGATTTTCAGATAGTTATATATTTTATGGAAGTAAAACTAGTAAAAATCTTCAAATTGGAAATGCAGTTCCATTTCATCTAGCAAAGGCGCTAGGTAAAGAGATATTTAAATCTCTGAAAACTTAAAATTTCTTCCTTTGAGAACTGGTCTTGCAATAAGAGGATTATTTTTATCTAATTCAAATTTTAATTTGTATTTCATGCCCCAGTTATTGCAAGATCTACACATTGGTACAACATTATCTCTGTATCCTTTTTCATCATCTAAATGTCCTTTGTCATAACTTACATCCTTAATGCCGCATACTGCACAACCTCTTTTATTGAATAACTTCAAAATATCTTCCCATTCTGTTGCATTAATTATGTCATCCCTTTTTTTTGGATTATATTTTGGATTTTTTTCTTTTATTGAAAATAACATCAGGTGAGCATGAGGTATATTTTCATCATATTGAAAAATTGTTGCTGTCTTTGTTCCAGTCTTTAGATACCAACCAGACCCTGCTAAGTGTCTTGCTTGTTTGCCATCCTGGTTAGGGTATTTTTTTTGAACTGCATTTGATATTTCACTTATCGCTAATGGTTTTTTAAAATTTTTATATAAATAACAAAGCTCATATAACTTGATTCCACTTGGAAACTTTACTTGTTCTTTCTCAAGATGTTCAACATAACTATCTTTTAAAATTTTTGCATACTTTTTAAATTCTGTATCATTCATATTTTACTGATAACAATTCTTGTATCGATATATCAATATTATTCATTCTATTTCGAATTTTTTTTAAAGTATAAGCGCTCTTACCGTATGCGGGATTAAATCTCTTAATAAAATCTAATTTTTCAGAGAAATCTAAGAAGATTCCCTTTGAGGATAGTGGCGCAATTCCAAGAAATAATGATTTTTCATTTCTTAGTTTTAGAAACTTGTTATCTCTTAGATCCAGCATATCTGACCTAATCCAGTAGTCATTCCAATCATTCGCAATTTCAAGTGTTCTATATCGTTCATTAATTTTTATCTTTATGTCAGGTTGTGCAGAGATATATTTTGGACTTAGAAACTCTCTATACTTATCTCTGCCATTTAAATCACATTTAATGCTTTTTTCTCTTAGATGAGAAATAATTATATCTTCACTTAACCAACCTAATACTAAATCAATTGCATATTCAATGTTTGTTCTTTTATCTTTGAAGTGCCAAAGGTCTGTCTTTGAGTCAAGATACCTTATAAGTGCCATGCTTGGGTTTAATCTCATTAATGAAATAAAAGATTCTTTTTTTGATAAATATGTGTCTTCAAAAGATATATTTTCGTATTTATTTAATATTTTATTTGCGTCAACACTAAGAATGCTGAAGTTTTTTTTGAGCGATTCAATCTTCTTTGAATAGACTGAGACATTTATACCCTTAATCTTCTTTGGCATATTTAAAGACCTTAAAATTAATTCTCATTACCTAATATTATTATTTCGAAAAGCTTATATCAATAAGAGACTAGAACTGAAAATCCTTGTGTCGGTGGTTCGATTCCACCTCTGGGCACAACTTTAACTCGAAATTTCTTTTAAAGTCTAAGCCGAAAACTTAAAGTAAAATAATACTATGAAGTTTTTTAATAAAGAAAAAAAATTATACCCATCCATAGAACCTTATGACTCGGGCTATATCAAAGAAGGAATTCATGAAATTTATTTTGAGCAGTGTGGTAATCCAAAAGGCAAGCCAGCTATTTTTCTACATGGAGGTCCTGGTGGTGGCGCAGGAAAACTTTCGAGAAGATTTTTCAACCCAAAAAAATATAGAATAATTCTTTTCGACCAAAGGGGTTGTGGTAAGAGCAAACCTCATACATGCCTCGAGGAAAATACTACTTGGCATCTTGTTGAGGATATTGAATCTATTAGGAAAAAATTAGAGATAGATAATTGGCTTGTATTTGGTGGCTCTTGGGGAAGTACCCTTGCGCTTGCATATGCTCAAAGTCATCCAGAACGAGTTACGGAACTTGTTTTAAGAGGTATCTTTATGCTTAGAGACAAAGAACTTAGTTGGTTTTACCAATATGGAGCAAGTGAAATATATCCTGAAGCATGGCAGGGATTCATTAGCCAAATACCAGAAGATCAAAGATTGGATTTAATAAATGCTTATAGGAAAATCTTCAATGGCGAAGATAAAGAAAAAAAATTATCTGCTGCGCAAGCTTGGTCTAAATGGGAAGCATCAGCAAGTTTTATCAATCACAATCCTAATGCAATAAAAGATTCTGTGAATGCAGAGTTTGCCTTAGCCTTTGCTCTTATTGAAAATCACTATTTTGTAAATAAAGGATTTTTAGATTATGAAAATCAACTTTTAGACAATATAGATTTGATTAGACATATCCCTGCTGTAATTATTCAAGGAAGATATGATGTTGTTTGTCCTCCAACAACTGCCTACGAACTCTACTCTAAATGGCCTGAGGCGGAACTAAGAATTGCTCCTTTTTCTGGACATTCTGCTTTCGAGAAAGAAATAACGAAAATGCTTATTGAAACAACGGATAAATTTAGTGAAGAAAAATAATTATTTTTTTAAATCATTAAAACTTTATTTTTTGTAAAATTACATTACTATAATCACTTGAAAATTTTTTCCAATACAAACTTTTTATTATTATCTGGTCTTTTACTAGTTGCAACAGCATCTTTAGATCCTATAGTTCATGATCATTTTTCAGAAGAATCTTCTGAAATAGCATGTCAATTCTATAATAATGAACTTACTAATCTCCTTTCAGCATGTTCTCTTGATGAAAATTTTTATGTAAGCAATGTTTTTGTTTTTGAAAAAAAAATAATTGTTCTCCCTCAAGATCAAAAAAACTTTCAATCTAGAGCGCCTCCAAAAATTTAAATTTCTCGTTTTAATTTAAATTTTAATTTTTCATAGGAGGTATTATGAAAAAATCAGCATTTTTGCTCAGTATTCTGAGCATCTTTATAACAAATCTAGCCTTTGCAGATGACATTGAATACGTAACTGTAAATTCATCGATATTAGGCTTAACAGAAAATCAAATCGAAAATCCAATTCATGTAATCACTGGAGAAGATCTTTCTAGAACAGGAACTTTAAGTTTGGGTGAATCTCTAGATAACCTTTTAGGAGTCGCTTCTTCTGATTATGGTTCCGCTGTTGGACAACCAGTCATCAGAGGCCTTTCAGGTCCTAGAGTTAAGGTTCTAGAAAATGGCTTGGTAATACGTGATGTTTCTGGAATTGGTTCGGACCATCAAAATGACGTTGAATTGAGTAATGTTCAACAAATAGAAATTGTGCGAGGTCCAATGTCTTTGCTTTACTCTAATGGTTCTCTTGGAGGAATTGTCAACGTTGTTGATAATTCAATCACTGCAAAAGATTTTTCTGAACAAATCATCAATCTTGGCGTTGAGCATAATTCGGTCAACGATGGGAAAGTTCATAACATTAACTTTAGCGATAATCTTCAAGGTGTTAATTTGAGTCTTTCATACGCTCATTCAAACTTTAATAATTTTGAAATACCAGCTGAAGCAGTTATTCACGAAGAAGGTCATGACGAAGAAGAGAAAGATCATATGTCTAATTCCGATTCAAAATCGTCTGCGTATAAAGCTGGCTTTTCAGTAGTGGAAGATTGGGGCTACATTGGTTTATCTTTTAAAAATATAGAAAATCTCTATGGAATTCCTTTTCACGGTGTGCATGAAGACCCTGCCCCCGGCTCTCCTCCTGAAGAAGATGAAAGAATTTTTTCTTCTACTGACTCAGATACTTCTAGTCTTAAAGGTTCTTATTTAGTTTCAGGTGATCTATTAAATAAAATAGATTATTTTTACAGCGATTCTGATTACTCTCTTATTGAAGGTCATATAGGTGGAGATGAAGATGGAGAAGAAACAACTTTTACAAACGATGCTAAAGAATATGGAGCAATATTAGACATAACTTCAGATAATTCCCTAACGCAAAAAATTGTAATGCGATCTATGGATGAAGATACTGCTATTCTTGGTGATGAAGCTTTTATGAAGCCTGTTCAAAGCGAGGAAACGAGTATTGGGTATTACTTAGCTAAACAATTTTCTTCAATTCACTTGGATTTTGGAGTCAGAAGAGATGAAGTAAATAGAAAAAGTTTAATTAGCTCTACTGCTTATGACAAAGATATAGATCTTACCAGTTACGTTCTGGGTTTGTGTTACGAGCTTAGTGCGATAGCAGATTTAAACCTTAGTTTTGGTTCAGTAGAAAGAGCCCCTTCGTCAGTGGAAATGTTTATGAATGGAAAACATGCTGCCATAAACAGATTCGAAAAAGGAAACCCCAATCTTAAATCTGAAGAAACTCAAAATATCGATCTTTCTTTAAACTTTGATAATGATAATTTTTATGGATCAATAAATTTTTATCAAAATGATATTGATAACTACATCTATCTCAAAGATTCTTCCGAGACAATCAGTGGAACTGTAGTTGCTAACTACCTCCAAAAAGATGCTGAGTTTTCAGGCTATGAGATTCAATTTGGCACTCAAATGGATTTCTATAACGGAAGCTTAGACCTTTCAATTGGAAGAGACCAAGTAGAAGGTACTTTTGCTAATGGTGAAAATGTTCTTCGAGTTTTGCCTGCTAGAGTTCTTTATTCGCTTTCTTATGAAGAAGACAACTTATCAATTGATTTAGGTTTAACCAATGTTAAGCCTCAAAATGATTTAGGTGCGGGTGAGACTGCTACAGCTGGCTATGAAATGCTTGATTTTAGTATTAGTCAAACTTTTGCAGTTGAAGGTATCGAAAACTTTAAGGTAGTATTTTTTGCTGACAATCTGCTAAATGAAATCGCAAGAAATCATTCTTCTATTGTTAAAAATGAATTACCTTTACCAGGTAAAAACTTAGGCTTAAAACTAGCCATTCAACTTTAAGATAATAGTAATATTTTTTTAAAGTTAATTAGACGTCAAATAAGTTGAAACTTTGGCGTCTAATGAGTTTAAATGATCATATGAATGTAAAATTTATGTCTGACAAATTAGCGATATCATTATCGCTAATTTGTGTGGCACACTGTTTTTTTGTTCCATCTTTTCTGATTCTTTCATCTGGCTTCATTTCTTTGTCGCTTGATAACGAGATGGTTCACAAATTGATTTTAATTTTGGCAGTTCCAATAAGTTTATTCGCTTTGATTTCAGGTCACTCAAATCACAAAAACTATACTATTTTTCTTAATGGCGCCGCAGGGCTCATATTGCTTGTGTTAGCAGCAGTCCTTGGTGAAAGTTTCTTAGGAGAATTTGGAGAAAAAACTTTAACTTTAGTTGGATCGTTAATTGTTGCTACTTCTCATTATAAAAATTATAAAATATGTAAAAATATAGACTGTGAATGTCACGATATAAAATCTATAAATTAATATAGTTTTTTCGCTTCTTTTAAATCTACATCTAGAATTTCTTCAATATATTTAAACTTTTTATATTGGGTGTACTCATGATTGATGAGTATGGTGAGCAAAATGAGAGACAAAAACATGTAAATGTATTTCATGCTACCAATTCGAACATCTGAACAAATTTCTATCAACTATTTCTTTAATAATTTTATAAAAAAGATAGAATGTTTTTTTCAAAATCTTCTTATTTACATGAAAACTTTTTATTTTTTTATATCGGTTTTATTTTGTAATTTTATAGCTTCCAACGATATCGCTATTGGCCATGCGCCAATAGGAGTCATGGCTGATCATTTTCACAGCTCTGGAGAAAAAATGGTTTCTGCTAGATTTTCTAATATGCAAATGAATGGAAATGCGTTGCATGGTGACAGCATCAACGATCAATCTTTAATTACTACTCAAAGTAATCCATACGCTGCAATGTCTGGTGCTCCTAGCATGTTGAGTATTGTCCCGCAAAAAATGAATATGAAGATGCTTATGCTGGGCGGTATGTATGCGCCTTCAAATGATATTACTTTGATGGGAATGCTTATGTTTATGAAAAATGAAATGGATCTAAAGACCTTTCGAGGCATGATGGGAAGAGAGTTTTTAGGAGGTTTTCAAACTAGTACTGAAGATATATCGAATATTTCTTTTTCAGTCCTCTACAGGCTGAATCAAAGTGATAAATCTAGAATGCATTTAGAAATTGGAGCTGATAAATCGATTGGGGATAATAATAGAAAACATAAAATACTTACGCCAATGAATGCGGTCATGAATATGGTTATGCCCTATGCCATGCAAAATGATAATTCAACACGCTTAATTTTTGGATTAACAAATAGCCTCAGTTTTAAAAATTTTATCTTTGGCTCGCAATTTAGAATGAAAACTGTGATCGACGATAAAGTATGGTCTTTTGGAAATAAGTATGAAATTTCAACCTGGGTTCAGAAATCTTTGAATGACAACGTGGCATTATCAACTAGGTTACATTTTATAAACCAAAGAAAAATATCTGGAAGAAATATTGAAATTAGTGGTCCAGTACAGTCAGCTAATCCTATGAATTATGGAGGAAGAACTATGAATTTAGGTTTCGGTTTTAACACCCTTTTCAATTTACTAGGTGGCGAGCATAGAGATAGATTTGGTTTAGAAATTCTATTTCCTATCTATGAAAATAAAAATGGTCTTCAAATGAAAAGTGACTATAAAATTCAATTTGGATATCAAAAATCCTTTTAAATTAGAAGATGACAATTAGTCATGTATCATACTTACATCATTTTTAATTATTTCTGTGGAGAAAAATCAATGTATAAATTTAATCTTTTTTTCTTAAGTCTAGCTGTTTGCTTAACTTTTTCATTTACTCCAATAAGCTTTGCTCAATCAGTTGTTCTAGAAGAAGTAACAGTAACAGCAAGAAAAAGAGAAGAGAGTTCACAAGACGTTCCCATTATGCTTTCAGCAGTAACTGGTGAATTTTTAGCAGATAATGCTATGCAAGACTTTACTCAAATTGAGGCTACTTCACCTAGTCTTTTTGTCAGAAGAGATGGTCGCAACTCTTCTGCTGCGATGGTTTCTATTCGAGGTATTGGAAGTTCGAGATACTCAATAAATATTGAAAATGCTGTTGGTATTTATTTAGATGGAGCATATGTGCATAGAAATACTGGTCTGCTTTCTGATTTATTTGATGTAAGACAAGTTGAAATTTTAAGAGGAGCTCAAGGAACACTTTTTGGGAAAAATTCGACAGGTGGCGCCCTTCAAGTTTTTTATAATAAGCCCTCTTTAGAAGGTTTTGATGGGAAAGTTAGTATCACCCTGGGATCTAGAGAGAAAGAAGGTAGAAAACTAATGCTAAATTTGCCATTGACTGAAAGCACTGCTGCTAGATTTGTAGCTGTCAAAAATGATCAGGATGGTTTTGTAAGAAATATAGATACCGGAAATAATTATGGTAACGAAGATACTGCTACTTACCGTGCCTCTATTTATACAGAAATTGATGATAAAACCGACTTAACCATTACCAGTCACAATTACCAAGACCATAGTCGAGGATACTTAGCAGACTGTAATGACTTTTCTTATGATACTCAAAATCGCGCACCTGCGGCTTCTATTCCTTGGGTCAATAGCATCGCTGGAATAGCAGATGATCAGTTCAATACTTGTAATACTTCTACACCATTTGCTTCTTACGCGGATGAGTCTAGAGGAGTTAACAAAGTAGATGCCGATAGAATGATTATAGAATTAAACTCTGATACTGATTATGGGTTAGCAACACTAATTTATGCAGATAGTACTGAACATGTTTTACAGAGCACCTGGAATATGGGAATTCATCGAGCTTCAACCGCAGAATACGCAAATGTGGGTCCGCTGATATCAGATACTGAAAGCAATTCTTTAGAACTAAGATTAACTGGCAGTATTGACAAATTTACCTACACATTAGGGTATTTTGAATCGGAAGAAACCGGATATTCTCAAACTGATGTTCAACTCTATCCTGAGATAGACGTCAGTACTCTATATTCATCTGCAGCTTCAACTGCGGGAGGCATATTAGCTGGTTCCTCTGCAGCTTTATTAGCTAATGCAGGTGCGGCACTTAATGGCACAACTGCTGCGATAACAGCCCCGAGTATTGCCGTTTCCGGAACAGGGGCGACTTCTGGAACTATAGCTTTAGCCACTCAACTTGGAAATGAGGGAGGATCTGGCGCCACAACAACAGCATACACAAACTTTCTTATAGCAGCGGCAGCTCAAGCACCTTTTGGAGCTTCTTTTGTAGGAAGCAGATACGATGAATATGATGTAGTAAATGAATCTCAAGCCTTATTTGCTGAAGTGGTCTATAAATATAACGATAAGATGAATATTACTTTTGGCATGCGAAGTTCTGATGATGATAAAACTTTTAATATCAGATCTTGGGCAAATTCAAACAAAGTTGCTTCTACAGCAGGCAGAGGTTTAGCAACTAAGTGTTCAGCAGGAACTTACGCAAATGGCGAATGCAAGGTTTATCAAAGTTTTAGTAATACTTCTGGACGTTTCATAACTGACTACACTTTTGATAACGGTAATATGATCTTTGCATCTTATTCCGAAGCTTATACTTCCGGAAATGTGAATAATTCACCTCCTATAACTGTTACAAAACCTCAAGATATTAAATCTTATGAAATAGGCCATAAAGGCGATTATCTTGATGGCCTGCTAAGAGTTAACGCTTCTTTTTTTACTTCAACTTATAACAATAGACAGGATAATTCTTGTCAGGTTGACGCAACTGGTGCAATTGTCTGTACTCAAACTAATATCGGTGAGATTGATATCGAAGGAATCGAATTAGATGCAACAGCATTTATTAACGACACTTTAAGTCTCAGAGTCTTTGGCTCAGTCATCGAAGGGAGATACCCTGTTCCGAGAACTAGATATGATTTTCTTAATGGTAATGCCGCATATAAAATTGATGAAGTAGAGCTTCCTGGAACTCCAGAACAGTTTGGTGTCGTCTTGACTTATAGTCCCAATGAAATGATATCTTCAAGCGTCACATGGAAATATTATGGAGCCGATATTACTGAGGATAATATAACCACTCCAACTTCGATTCCTTTATTCACTGCATCAAGAAACTTAGTAACTCCTTCATATAGCTTAGTAGATATTAATGCTAAGTGGAGTTTTAACGAAAGTTCGTCTGCTTCGTTTTATATAAAAAACGCAACCGATGAAGTTTATGCAAGAAGTAACAATGATGGTTCGGCTGCTGGGTTTATCTTTCGTTTTTATCAGCCGCCAAGAGAAGCAGGCATTAACTTCACCAACTCTTTTTAAAACTAAAATGTATTAGAATAATTAGACTTTAATTATGGATAAATCTAACCCCAAAAAAATAAAAGGACTTTCTAAGCTAAAAGGAATTGCTGCCTTAATTCTTAATTTTGAATTGGAAAAATATAAAACATTTCAGGATATTGGAAATTCCGATGATTGGAATGATATTTATGTAAACGATACACGTTATGAGTTAATTCGTCTGGTTATGCTAACTTGCTGGATACAAAAAGGCTTCTTCACAATGAGTGATTTGACTGGAGTAACGAATCTGAACACTAGAAGCATTGAAAGATTGATAAGTCGATCAACTCAACAAGGTTACTATATTAAAAAACCCGGAAAAGATAAGAGAGTTATTGAATATTTTCCTACCGATCGATCTTTTGGCTTAATCAAAGCTCATTTTGATGTCCTAGATAAAGTTATGTTTATGATTGGTGATGATGCAAATATATTTTTTGATAAAGCCGGAATTTCGAGAAAAGAAATGGATGAGACATTAAATAATCTCGTGCGCGACTAAGCAAAAAAAATATGCACATTTCATACGGTTGATTTTTCAACAAAAGTGTTTATTTTTTTTTATAATATTTTTTCCCCCAAGGATTTGGGATTAATCGAAAAGGATTTTTGAGGAAAGCCCTGCTTACGCGGGGCTTTTTCGTATATATTAGTAATAAAGAAATTAGGAGTAAAAAATGTCAGATCAGAAAGTAATTTGTATAGCTAATGTTCACATTAAAGATGCTGAAGTATTCAGAGGTTATGAAAAAGGCTTTTTCGGAACCATTAAAGAACATAACGGAGAATTCATTACTATGGACGATAGTACTCAGCATTTGGAAGGAACTTCTCCAATCCAAGGTAGAGTTATTCTCTGGTCTTTTTCAAACGAAGAAGATTTAAATAATTGGTATAACTCAGAAAACTATCAAAAATTATCAGATACATATAGAAGACCTGCTACCGAATTGCTCAATTTAACTGTTGTTCATAGCATGCCTGGTAGATAATTTTTTAGAAATCTAGATTGAAAAAAATGATTAAAAATTTAACACTGCTTTTAATTGTTAATCTAATTTTCTCTTGTACTCAAGACCCATTGCCAGACTTTACAAAATTTACTCAAGATCAAGAAAAATTATTTGAAGCTATTCAATTTCCTGGTTTCGATAAAAATGAGATAAAAGTCGTCAAAATTAATAATAGTTTGTCTGTTTTGTTTGCTGAAGGTCCGGTCGTTGGAGGAAATATTCTTGTTTCTATTGGTGAGGACGGTGTAGTAATAGTTGATGATCAATATCCGCAATATCATCAAAAAGTTTTGAAAGCGATCTCAGAGTTAGGCGGGGAAGAAGTTGACTACGTAATTAATACTCATTGGCATTATGATCATGCTGAAGGCAATAGAGCTTTTGGGCCATTAGGAGCAGAAATAATTGCTCATCAAAATTCTCGGGAATTTATGAAGAGAGATAACCTAGTGAATTTGGTAATTTTAAAATATCCACAACAAGCTTTTGAAAGTTCGGCTCTTCCAAATATTACATTCAATGATTCTATGGAATTATTTTTAAATAAAGAAAAAATTAAGATTATGAATTTTGGACCCGCTCACACTACTGGAGATGCTTTCGTGTACTTTTCTAAATCGAATGTTTTGCATGCTGGAGATATAATTAATTTATCCGGAGATTTTATATTTATAGATGCAGATAATGGCGGCTCAATTAATGGAATGATTGACTCTATCAGTGAGATTTTAAAAATCATAGACGATAAAACTATTATTGTGCCTGGACATGGTAAATTATCGGATAAAAAAACAGTTAAAATTTATTTAGAAAAATTGATAATAGTAAGAGATAGAATTGCTTCTTTAATATACAAAGGAATATCTTTGGAAGAGGTACTAGAAATAAACCCAGCCAAGGAGTTTGAGGATATTTTAGGCAAAAATTCATTAGTTTTAGTTAATAGAGCTTATGCATCTTTAATAAATTAATAATAAGGAGAGAAAATGAAAGCATATCAGGTAGTAGAAAATGGCAAGCCCCTAAAAGAAATGGAATTGGAAACTCCAGTGCCAAAGGGGAAAGAAGTCCTAATAAAAACTATATCGTGCGGAGTTTGTCATTCAGATGTACATATTCTTGATGGTTACTTTGATCTAGGTGGAGGAGCTCAACTTCCAACTCCTGTAAATGATCCGTTAACTATGGGGCATGAGATTTTTGGCGAAGTCGTAGCTATTGGTGATGAAGTTTCGAACGTAAGTATTGGAGAAAGATATGTAGCTTATCCCTGGATAGGTTGCGGAAACTGTGAGCTTTGTGACTCTGATAAAACTCATTACTGCATGAATAATTCAAATCTGGGTATAAATGTGAGCGGTGGTTATGGAGATCATGTTTTAGTTCCAGGAGAACAATATTTATTTGCTGCAGGAGATACTCCTGATAGTCTAGCCGGAAGTTATGCCTGTAGAGGTTTAACTGCTTATAGTGCTCTTAAAAAAGCTGAGCCTTTTACAACAGATAATTCCTTAGTAATTATTAGTGCCGGAGGTTTAGGTTTGTTGGCGCTTAAAATTGCAAGAGCGGCATACGGCATCAACCCTATTGTCATGGATATAGATGATGACAAGTTGAAGATTGCTAAAGATCTTGGTGCTTCACATGTAATTAATTCTGCTTCTGAAGATGCTGCTGCAAAACTTACCGAACTTACCGGCGGTGGAGCAAAAGCTATTGTCGATTTTGTAGGAGCTGAAGCATCGGTAAATTTTGGATACAACAACCTTACTAGAGGTGGTATTCAAGTAGTGGTTGGATTATTTGGAGGTCAAATAACTATTCCTTTACCAATACACACACTTACTGAAAAAAGATTACTTGGATCATATGTGGGCAGTCTAGGAGAAATGAAGGAATTGATGACGCTCGTTGCCGAAGGCAAAATAGAACCTGTAAAGGTGGAATCGAGAAATGCTTCTGAGGCTAATAGAACTCTTGAGGAAATGAAAGCAGGAAAGCTTGTGGGTCTGGTTTCATTAACTCACGACTAAAAGAAGTACATAAATTGAAAAAAGTTTGTTTGGTAATAGGTTCTGGAGCTGGTGTTGGAGGAAATGTTGCGAAGAGATTCGCTAGAGAAGGATTTCATGTTTATCTATGTCGCAGAACTGATCAAGATGGATTAAATAAACTCATCAATGAAATTGAAGCAGATGACGGTGTCGCATCTGGGAGTTTACTTAATGTAATAGATGAAAATAGTATCGAAGATATCGTTAATCATATCGAAAAAGAAATAGGCCCTATCGAAGTAGCTGTTTATAACATTGGAGCTCAGATAGGTAATAGAGACCTAAAAGATACTTCGTATAAAGCTTTTGAGATGGGCTGGAGAATGGCAACTTTTGGTTTATTTCGTTTAGCTCAAGTTTTGACTCCACTCATGGAAGAAAGAAAATCTGGAACTATCTTAGTAACATCAGCAACTTCTGCCGTTAGAGGGAATAAAGGTCAAATTTCGCATGCGTCAGCCATGGCAGGAAGAAGAATGATTTGCCAATCTTTGAATGCAGAATTTGCCTCAAAAAATATTCATATTGCTCATATTATTATAGACGGAGCTGTAGATGCTCCAGATACTCTGGGAAAAATGCTTGGTGAAGAAAATTTCCAAAAACTGAGAGAAACTAAAGGCATGGAAAACGATGGATTATTGGTTCCTGAAAAAATTGCTGAAACTTATTGGCATATTGCCCAACAGCATAGATCCTCGTGGACTCATGAAATAGATATTAGATCTTTTAGTGATCAGGCTTGGTGGAATACTTAAGATGCTAGCTTTTCAAGAACAAAACTGTTCTTTGACTTTGAAAGAAGGAATTGAGGTTTATGACCAATATCTACTAGATAATAATAAAAAACTATTAGTAGATAAAGACAACTCCACCCTAATTAGGGATCATGACGCTTCACATGTAATTTTTGGACTAGATACTTCTTTAGAGGAAGAGTCTTTTTTAGATTCTTGGCTTATATTTGGCTGTTCTTACAAATTAAGATATTTACTATCTTATACAAAATTACCTGAACTAAAAGGGCTCACTAAATATTTAGCTAAGGAAATAGGCTATCGTAAGTTCGTTTCTTTATATATAAAAATTATTCCTACTCACTTTAAGATTTTTAAAAAAATTAAAAAAATGAAAAAAAAGTGGCCTTTTACTCCCCCTGAATTTTATATGGAAAGAAAAATATCTGATTTGAGAAAGGAATATGGAATCGAGATTCTCAATGAAAAAGATAGAATGGTTCCTAAACTTAGATGGTCAGGAACCATTTCTTCTTAATTATTCTTGAAGAAAACCCTCAAATCTCTCGTATGCGTTTATAAAATCTTGTTTAAATTCTTGAACGACTGTTCCTGCTGATAAGCTTTCAGTCATCATACCAACTCCTTGTCCAACCCAATACGTAGCTAGATCGACTGCCCCATCATGACCACCTTCGGCAAGTTGATTAACTTTTCGCAGTGCTGGTTCCGCAACAATTGGTTGTAGAGGCATTGGTAAAGGTTCTGGAGCACCTTCCGCTTCCCAAGCATCTGTCCAAGAAGATTTTAGTTGTCTTGAATGTTTACCAGTCCTACTTCTAGACCTTACGGTGTCGCTTGAGCTAGCTTTCAACATTTTTTCTTTAACAATGGGATGTGTTTCTGCTTCTGCAGTTGTTAGCCATACAGATGCTGTCCAGACTCCTGAGGCCCCCATAACCATTGAAGCAGCCATTTGTTCTCCGGTAACTATTCCACCTGCTGCTAATATGGGGACATCTCCATAAGGTTGTATTGCTCTATGCACTTCGGGGACTAAGACCATAGTTGAAACGCTTCCACAATGCCCTCCAGCTTCAGTGCCGGATACAACTAAAATATCCACGCCTGCTTTTACCTGAGCTATTGCATGTTCTTTAGTTCCTAAGAGAGCTGCAACTTTTACATCATTATCTTTACCCATTTTAATCATCCATTCTGGCGGAACACCTAAAGCGTTTGCTATCAATTTTATAGGATGAGAAAAGGCAACATCCAGTAACGCTTTTGCCCCCTCGTCTGCAGTATTTTCTGCAAAACCAGAAGAAGATAAATCATCTTCATTTGTTCTTAATTCTGGCGCATCGATGTCATGATTTTTTAAAACATCTGTTCTAAAATCTCGATATTCTTGTGGAATCATATCTACAAGCTTTTGTGCATTAAATTCTTCACCTTTGCCCAACATTTTATTTGGAATCAAGACATCAACTCCGTAAGGCATTCCATCGATTCTTTCATCTATCCATTTAAGTTCTTGCTCTAAAATTTCAGGTGACATTCCTACCGCTCCAAGAACGCCTACTCCCCCAGCTTTTGATACAGCTACTACTACATCTTTACAATGACTAAATGCTACTAGTGGGAATTCTGCTCCGAGCATTTCACATATTGGTGATTTCATTTTGACTCCATTTTTTTATATGGTTAATATCTATTAAAAAAAAACTTAAATCAATATATACTTTTAATAAATATGTCTCCTAAAGTAACAATACCCTCAACAATAATATCCGTTTTAATTGGAGCTTTGGTGGCTCTGGGCATACACCAAGGAAGTGTTTCTGTTTCAGGTGTTTCTTTAATTTTTGCATGTTTTTTTATGATCTTTATAATCCAATGGATCGTCTTCATCCCATCTTATATTTATTCAACTGAACATTATTTTGATTTAACAGGATCTTTAACTTACTTATCAGTAGTTCTATTAGCTATGTTGATAACGATTGATATTTCGTTAAGAGATATTCTTTTAACATTATTAATTTGGATTTGGGCAGCTAGACTAGGATCTTTTCTCTTTTCGAGAGTTAAAAGGGATGGCAAGGACGGCAGATTTGATCGAATGAAATTAGACTTTTGGTGGTTTTTGATGACTTGGACAATTCAAGGTCTATGGGTCTTTTTAACTTCAGCAATGGCTTTAGCAGCGATTACGTCTTCTGATAAACAAGCCCTAGATCTGTTTGCTTTAATAGGTTCGATTGTTTGGATTTCAGGATTTTTGATGGAGGTTGTTGCCGATCAACAAAAATCTAATTTTAAATTGAATCCAAATAATAGAGATTCTTTTATTACCAGTGGTTTATGGTCTTGGTCTCGTCACCCGAACTATTTTGGAGAAATTACACTTTGGATTGGAATAGCCATAATTGCAGCTCCCACCATAAGCGGATGGCAATCTGTTGCTTATATTTCGCCTGTTTTTATTATCTTTCTGTTAACAAGGGTTAGCGGAGTAAATCTGCTGGAGGCTCGAGGTTTAAAAAGATGGTCAGGTAACTCTGAATACATGGCTTATCTTGAAAGAACTTCAGTTCTAATTCCTTTACCGCCAAAAAAATAGCTTTAACCTATTCTTCAAACTTATAACTCTTCGATTTCTTAAATGCATCTCTTTCAAAGAGCAAATCTGTCCATCTTTTAATATTAGGTTTAAAAGCCTGATGAATCCCCAAGGAATCTGCCAAATTAATTGCATAACTAACGCAGATATCCGCAATGGTAAATCTATCCGAGCAAAGGTATTCTCTATCTTCCAGAGCTGTCTCTAAAAGTTTTAATCTTGAAACAAACCATCTGCTGTAGCCTTCTACTGCAGCATCAGCAACGCCAGGTTCTTGCAGTTTATATCTCAGTACAACTGTCTGTGGAAAAGTTAAAGTTGCATCGGAATGGTAAAGCCAATTTAAATAAGTAGGATAATCTTTTTCTTCAGGCGTTACTCTTAAAGCAGTTGGTCCATGTTTTTCTACTAAATATTGAGACATTGCAACTGACTCAGTCATTTTTATATCCCCATCAATCATGTATGGAATCGTTCCCAACATATTTATATCTAAGTACTCTTTCATAAAAACTCTCGGTGGAAAAGGCATCATATTTAGCTCGTAATCCAGCCCCATTTCTTCAGCTGTCCATATTGGTCGCATTGCTCTTGAATTTTCTGTTCCCCATATTTTAATCATGATTTCTCCTCTGGAATTAAATGGTTATACTAAAACCTTAATCAATAATCATAACAAAAAAGAGGATAAAAATGATTGGAGCTATAGCAAAATTAAAAATAAAAGAAGGAGAAAGAGATAATTTTATTGAAGCAATGGAGAAACTGGTTCAAGCAGTTTCGGCTAATGAAGCAGATTGCTTTTATTATGAAATGCATGAAACAGAAGATCCTTTAACAATAATGATGATTGAGTTGTATAAAACTGAAGAAGCTCATGCAAATCATGTGCAGACTGAACATTTCAAGACTCTTGGAATGGCCCTAGCTCCATTTATGGCTGGTGCTCCTGAGATAACAGTTCATAAAAGCATCAACTGAAAGATACATACTTAAAAGCTGTCAATAATGGGCAGATTAAGCTGGATGAATTCCAGCTTTCATTGATTGAAAGACTTCAAGAAAGAGTTGAAATATTGGATGCCTCTTCAAACTTTTTTAGTTTCTTAAAAAAAGATAAGAAACCAAGGAGTTTATATATTCATGGAGAAGTGGGAAGAGGTAAAACGTTTGTCATGGATTTATTTTTTGATCACTTAAAAACAGAAAGAAAAATACGTCTCCATTTTCATAGGTTCATGAATAATTTGCATAGAGACTTGCACTCTTTAGATAAGCAAAAAGATCCTGTGAAAAAAATAGTGAAAAGTCTTTCTAAGAAATATTCAGTACTTTGTTTTGATGAATTTTTTGTTGAAGATATTGGAGACGCAATGCTCTTAGGTAGATTTATGACTGAACTATTTGCCACTGGGGTAAGTTTAGTCACAACATCGAATATAGAGCCTAAAAATCTCTATCTCAATGGATTACAGAGAAAATTATTTCTACCTGCAATTCAATCTATCGAAGAGAACTGTGAAATATTTTTTTTAGATTCTGAAAATGACTATAGGTTGAGAGCTTTGGAACAAACCGATCTATTTTTTATGCCGCTAGGAACTAACGCAGAAAAAAATATGTCTAAAGCTTATGAAACATTGTCTAAAGCTTCAGAACATAATGAAAAGTCTATCAAAATATTGGATAGGAAGATCAGCATAATAAGGAGCTCTGAAGGAACAATTTGGTTTGATTTTAAAGAAATATGCTCTTCGCCAAGAAGCTCTGCTGATTATATTGAAATTGCTCGTGAATTTCACAATGTTCTAATTTCAAATATTCCTATAATTAAATCTGATGATGAAGCTAGAAGATTTATAAGTTTGATAGATGAATGTTATGACCGCAAAGTTAAGGTAATTGTCTCGTCGGAAACTCATTTTCCAGAACTTTATTCAATGCCTAAATTAATAGATAAATATAAAAGAACCGTTAGTAGATTAATAGAAATGCAATCAAAAAATTACTTAAGTGAGCCTCATAAACCTTGAATTTTATTTAAGTGACACCAAATATAATAGTGTAAGATGAGAATATAAAATGAATGAAATTATTGAAACAAATTTTGCCATTGGGCAAGTAATAAGACATAAGTTTTTAGATTTTAGAGGAGTAATCTTCGACGTAGATCCAGAATTCAATAATACCGAAGAGTGGTATCAAAGCATTCCTGCTCAAATGCGACCAAAGAAGGAGCAACCGTTTTATCACGTATTTGCAGAGAATGATGACGTTTTCTATACGGCTTATGTGTCACAACAGAATCTTCTAGCTGATAGTTCAAACGAACCTGTCTCGCATCCGGATGTCATGGATAATTTTGGTCCTTACAAGGATAATTCATACGAGATATTACAGGGCGCTAGAAATTAATTAATCCTTGAAACAAAAAAAGGCATTTATAAAAATGCCTTTTTTGGTTATTAGTCTTTTTTAATTTGTGACCACAAAATCAACTTGAATAGGGTCTGCACCCAATTTAACTGCATAAATTTTGCTATCAGATAATGAATGATCAACACTTACTGCGTCAGTTAATTTAAATTTTAGTTCAAGTTTACTATTTGGGGTGACAACTTTATCAGTAGTGAAATCTAGTACTATTAACATTCTTTTTGCATCTGCATAAGAAGTGGCTGTAGTAGCATTATCAATTTGCAATAATTTGCCATTCATTGTTCCAGCTTCCTGTTGAAAACCTTCATCAATTTCAGCCGTCCAAGATCCTTCTCCTTCACCAGGTCCCATGGTGTCAAAAGTTTCACTAGTATATCCATGATTGACAAGAGTAGCATCTGCATCACCACAAGTTAGGCCAGAGTTATCTGGAGATCCTTTGTCATCGAATTCAGTTCCCCAGTTACCAAAAGAAGTGCCATAATCTGCAAGAGACCAGCATTTAACTCCAGAAGTTTCTGTGCCTCCGTTAGGCTTAGCATAAATAGTTCCGTTATATGTTTGAGTATGTTCTATTTCTAATTTATTAGTCATTAATGTGACCAAATAACCGTAGGTACCTGGAGCTATAGTCTTATTAGTGTTTAAAGCGCTACCTACCCCTACTCCTGAAATTACTTGAGTAACCGCAGTATCGCTATCAATCAATAAAGAACAACTAGAAAAGTCATTTGCTGTCATAGGATTAGCTGTACAAAGCCCAAATTTAAATATGTTAATACGATAATTATCAGGAATCTCTGAGCATGCATCCGTATTAAGACCACTTGAAACTTTAAAAGGATAGGTTGTTGCTCCATTTTCTATTTTTATGATAGTACCAGAGCTTTTAGTGCACGATTCAGAGCTTTGTGCAGAGGCAATGGATGCCGATAAAGATAAAATTGTCGTTAATATTATTAATTTTAATTTATTCATGATTAGTACCCGCTAATTATTATTTGGTTGTTTGCTGCAGTTTCTTTAACGATAGTATTTGTTCGTCTTACCTTTTCAAAACGACGATCTTTTATTTCAGTAAGATTAAATGCTTGCTCAGAGAATAAGTTCATCGGCTTTGGTTTTACACTTCCTAGGTTTATTAAATAGGAAAATCTAAAAAATTCTTCATCTAAAATTGAAGAAGCGTCAAAATGTTTTTTTCCAGCTTCTAAAATTAGATTGTGTGTTCCAAAAGGCATTTTAATAATTATTGAATGAACTTCGCCTTCTATATCAACGTTTGAACCTGTACCAGACCAGTTAAATAATTTTGCTGCATATCTGGTTGTTGGCATGAAAGGAATAGGCAAAGAAAACTCTAAATCATAGCCATCGAGAGCTGTTTCAATTCCATGCCTAGTAGTTAAAGAATTACTTATGGCCCAATATTTATTTACTCTAAAGTCTCCTACACTTGTTAGATACTCTCCTCCAAGACTAACTCTTTTGTGGTCATATTTAAATTCTTGATCATAGAATGCATTTATTCCAAAAATTCGTTTGCCGTCATCCGCTATTTTTCTTGCACCTATTCCAAGATTGGCAGTATTGCGATGATCTTGTGAAATAAGGCTTCCTTGAAAAAAAACTGCTTTACCATTTAACTCATCATCAATCAGAGGTTGAACTAGAAACATTTCAAATTGAGAAGCTGAAGCATCAAAATTTATTCCTGAAATCTCTATACTTGGCAAATATGATTTCGCGGTATTTGTAATTTTTTTTGAAATAGCGGACTCTATTTTTGATTTAGCCGCTTCTTTTAATGCCAATTCTCCGCCGCCAGCAAAAGCTAGGCCGCTTATTCCCATAACCGCTATTAGTGTTCCTAATTTTCTAAACATAACTGCTCCAAATCTTAATAGTGTAAGGTTACCGACTTATTGTCGGTTAATCTACCTTTTTATTCTGATAAAAGAACTGCCAATATAAAAATTTCCATCGATTTCTTTAAATCTGAATTTTTTACTTGGGTGGGTGATAAACGTAGATTTTGATCATCAGGATCTATTCCGTAAGGAAAGGTTGCTCCAACCGGAGTTAATTTGAGCCCTGCTTCAAAACAAAGTTTATAAATCTTAGAAGCTTTTCCTGGTTTAGCATTGAAAGATACAAAATATCCTCCTTTAGGCCTGCTCCATTCTGCTATCCCTTTTGGAAGTTTCGCTAAGTATGATTCAACAATATCAAATTTTGGTTTAATTAATGTGCCTAAATTTTCCATGTGCTTTTTTAGAGCTTTCGTGTCTTTTAAAAAGTTAATATGTCTTGCTTGATTGACCTTATCTGAGCCCACTATGGTTTTACTAAAGAAAGATAAGAAGTTTTTTAATGTCTTTTCTGAACCACCCATAAAAGCTATTCCCGATCCAGCGAAAGTAACTTTGCTAGTACTAGCAAATAGTGAAATATTATTTGCTGTTTTAAACTTTTCACAAAGTCTATATATATTTGCCAATTTTTTTGATTTTGAAAAATCATGAACAGCATACGCATTATCATAGAAAATCATAAAATCCTTATTTCCTAACTTGGGCAATTTTGCCAATCTTTTTACGACGTCTCCTGAATACGTTTCTCCTGTAGGGTTTGAATTTTTTGGAACGCAGATTATGCCTCTCACGGATTTATCTTTTTTGACAATAGCTTCAACTTTGTCCATATCAGGACCATTGCCTGTAAGAGGAACATTGATCATATTAATTCCCATTTCTTCGCA
Organism: SAR86 cluster bacterium; assembly: GCA_028135785.1. Lineage (GTDB taxonomy): Bacteria > Pseudomonadota > Gammaproteobacteria > Magnimaribacterales > AG-339-G14 > CASICS01. Next base: position 105,369 of record JAOIHS010000002.1, on the reverse strand, counting down.
AAGAGAAAAATGACGATCAAATCCTGGAACTGGGCAAATAATAGATACTTTTTTTCTTTCTTTCCAAGGCAAATCTCTATTTCCCCTAAAAAATAATGTCTGCATCATCGCAGATATTAAATTTAAACTGCTTGTTCCATTCACGATTACATTTGATTGTTTAATGCCTAGAAAGGCAGCTCCCAATTTTTTTGCTTCTGGAAGCCCATCAATTTCTCCGTAGTTTCGAATATCAATTCCATTTGATTTATAGCTTCTTGCTATAGATAAATTTGTCAGCATTGAATTAGAAAGGTTCAATTGCTCTTCGGAAGGTTTGCCTCTAGTTAAATCTAAATTCAATCTTAACTTTTGAAAAGCTTTATATTTTTTTTGTAGTTCTGATTTACTTAATTTCATCATTTTAAATTTTATCTTTCTACAATTTCTAAAGAATTATTTTCAGCAAAAATTCTTAATTTTTTATCGGGTGAAATAATAATACTATTTTTACATGCTTTTACGAGAGGCAAATCATTAATGGAATCAGTATAAAAGTATGCATCACTTAAAATATAATTTTTTTCTTGGCACCATTTAGTCACTGCCGTTAATTTACCTTCCGCAAAAGTAGGAGTTCCTCCTAGATTTCCTGTAACCAATCCTTCATTTAACTCTACTGGAGAGCCTAAGGTATTATTTACCGAAAATATCTCTGAAAACCCCTCAACAATAAAATCCAAGGAGCCAGAAGCGATGATCACCTCATCTTTTTTATGTCTAGCCAATAGATCGTAAGTCAGTTGATCAATTAATTGGTCTTTGCATTCGGATATAAATTCTCTTACAAGATTTTTAACTTCTGCGATGTGTTTACCAATAAGAGGGTTAATTAAAAATTTACAGTAAGCCTCAAAGTCAAGATTTCCACTTCTATATTCTTTTTCAAATTGTGATATTGCTTTTATATAAACTTCTTCAGCTATAAGGCCTTTTTTTACAGTAAATTGAGCCCATTTAAACTCGCTGTCTCCGCAAAGTAATGTATCGTCCAAGTCATATATAGCTAATTTCATAGCAAGTGCCTCAACTCCATTAAAGCACGGCGATAAGCTTCTTTTTTAAAGTCTATTATTCTGTCTAAGGGGCGCCAATAAGAAACCCATTCAAACTCTTCAAATTCAGGTAAAGCTTCATTTTCCAAATTTATATTACATTCATCATTTTTAATTCTTAAAAGAAACCATTTTTGATCTTGACCTTTAAATTTACCCCCTAAAACTAATGACCTTAAAGTTTTGGGTATGTCATAAGTTATAGTAGCTTTTGACTCTCCAATAACTTCTATGTCTTGTTTAGAAAGTCCTACTTCTTCAAATAATTCCCTATACATTGCTTCCTTAATATCTTCATCAGCATCTATTCCTCCTTGAGGAAATTGCCAAGTTTGAGTATTTCTTCTTCTACAAATTAAAACTTTATTTTCACTATTGATGACAACCATTGCTACATTTGGTCTATAACCTTCTTTAATTTTCATGTTCATTTAATTTGAAACTCAAAATTAGTAATCGGTCCATACAATCCACTTTTTTCATAAACTTGCTCAGATATAGAAACAATATTGTCATTGTTTATTGTCATTACTGTTGTAGATCTAGTTCCATATATTTTTGATTTGATGAATCTAGCTGAAAATTCATTTCCATGATTGGACTTGAGAGTATTTTCTTTGAATTCATATTCCTCTTCTGGAGATTGCATTAATTTCAAAAGATCAGTATTTTTAAAATTTTTTTTCAAAATATTTTTGAAGTCTTCTTTTGCCAAGTTAATTTTTTTAGATTTTTCGCCAATTCTTTTATTTCCTATTACGAAAAGACTTTCTTTTTCTAAGTTTTCCTTACCTTTTGATGAAAAAAAAGAAAGTTTACCTCGATCATAAAGACATAAATTAAATCCAAGATAATCATTATAATTAAGTTCGCTTAAGTAATCTTCTGGAGATTGTGAAGAGATAAAAAAGTCTTTAACTAGGTCTCCTCTAGATAAGTAATTTTTTTCTAAATAATTGTCAGCGTAAAAATCTCTAACATTAGTTACCGCAGCAAATTTTCCACTCTTTGACACGCCCATCCAAGTACCACCTTGTTCAAGATCTTTACCAGCTAGAAGATGTTTTATATCTGGCCACCAATGTGTAGGAGTGGTTGCTCGAGAATAGAATTCATCTCGATTTGATGCCATAACAAACTTGAATTCATCTGTAGGCTTTTGAGCAAGCAAAATTAAACACATAATTGGAAAAACATAAGTTTATCAGAGCTTATAGATAAGAGATAATGACATATTCATGATTGAGCTAATTCTTCCTTTAATAACTCTTGGTATATTTTCCGGTCTTCTTTCCGGTTTTTTTGGAATTGGAAGTGGAATTATTTTAGTACCAGCTTATATTTTTCTTTTTGAGCACTTAGGTTTTCCTCCTGAAATAATTCCGTATATGGCAACTGGATCTTCCGGGGCAACCATGGTATTCGCAATTTCATCCGGCGCTTATGTTCATAACAGCAATAAAAATGTCGAATTAAATATTATAAAATTTATGATCCCTGGAATTATTATTGGGACTATTCTCGGAAGGTTTGCATCTCTAGAAATAGGATTTGAAAATGTTAATTTATTAATATCAATCTTTCTAATAGCTGTAGCCTTTCAACTTGCTCTTAATTTTGAACCCAAAAAGGTGAGTGTTAATTCTTCTGTGTTTGAAAAAACTATCGGGTCTTCGTCTATGGGTTTTTTGGCTTCTATAGTTGGGATTGGCGGAGGTATTATTATGGTTCCTTACTTCAAGTATAGAGGTTCAACTATGCACAAAGCGATTGGAAATTCCTCAACTCTTGGTTGGTTCATAGCCTTAACTATGACTATAACTGCTTTTTTTGTTTATCCAGAAACTGAAGAAGATATACCCTATGCGTTCGGTTCTCTTTATGTGCCAGCTATTTTAATTGTCGGCTTAACTAGTATTTATTTCGCTAAGGTTGGAGCAAACTTATCTTCTAAATCCGAAGATAAAACTCTTAGGTATGCATTTGCTTTACTAGTAATTATAGGCGCTGCAAGGATATTCCTTAAAAATTTTATATGAACATCTTAATAGATCCAGTAGCTTTTTATATACCTTTTCCTTTTTTGGGATGGTGGCCTGTCCATTGGTATGGTATTTCATGGCTTTCAGGAATTCTGGGCATTCATTGGTATGCAAAAAAAACAGTTACAAATAGCTCTCCATTTACAAAGGATGATATTGAAGACTTTCTTTTTTATGGAGTACTTGGTGCAATAATTGGAGGCAGATTTGGATACATGCTTTTTTATGGAACTGATCAAATCTTTTATGATCCTTTAAGTGTTTTTAAAGTTTGGGAAGGAGGTCTTTCCTTTCATGGCGGGTTAATAGGGGTTCTCACATCATTCCTTTTGTTTACAAGGAAATTGAATATAAATTTTTTTCAATTATCAGATCACATAGCATTAGCATTTCCTATTGGTTTAGGTAGTGTTCGAATAGGGAATTTTCTGGGTGGCGAATTGCTAGGTAGGCCTACAGATCTGCCTTGGGGAATGACATTTTGGAGTGATCCTCTTCAATTGAATAGGCACCCTTCTCAACTCTACCAAGCATTTTTTGAAGGATTAATACTTTTTATTATTTTATTCTGGTTTTCTAGAAAGCCTAGACCTAGAATGTTTTTATCTGGATTATTTTTGGCAGTCTATGGAGTGTTTAGAATCATCACGGAAACTTTTAGAATGCCAGATGCTCATATAGGCTTCGATTTTTTAGATATAATTACACGAGGTCAATTGCTATCCATTCCTATGGTCCTAGTTGGTCTATTTTTAATAACTTTAAGTAATAGAAATAAAAATGAAACAGTATCTTGATTTAATGCAAAAGGTTTTATCCGAAGGTCAGAGAAAGTCTGATAGAACGGGAACAGGAACCTTAAGTATTTTTGGTCATCAAATGAAATTTGATCTCACAGAAGGCTTTCCGCTAGTAACAACAAAAAAAGTGCACTTAAAATCTATTATTCATGAATTAATTTGGTTTTTGCAAGGTTCTACCAATATTTCATATCTAAAAGAAAATGGAGTCTCTATTTGGGATGAATGGGCAGATGAAAATGGAGATCTTGGTCCTGTATATGGAGCTCAATGGAGATCTTGGCCCGATGGTAATAACGGGTCTATAGATCAAATTCAAAACTTAATAAATAGTATTAATCTAAATCCTGATTCAAGAAGACATATTGTCAGTGCTTGGAATCCGGCAGAAGTAGATAACATGGCATTGCCTCCCTGCCATTCTCTTTTCCAATTCTATGTTGCTAATGGTGAACTTTCTTGCCAGCTTTATCAAAGAAGTGCTGATGTATTTTTAGGCGTCCCCTTCAATATTGCCTCTTATGCTCTCTTGACACATATGATCGCACAAGTTTGTAATTTGAAAGCGGGCATGTTTGTTCATACTTTAGGAGATGCTCATCTTTATACCAATCATCTTGAACAAGCTAAACTTCAATTATCTCGAAATACTATAGCTCTTCCTGAATTAAAAATTAATCCAAAAATTAAGGACTTATTTGATTTTAAGTTTGAAGATTTTGAAATTATAAATTATGAATCTCATCCTGGCATTTCTGCTCCGATTGCAGTTTGATGAAAATCACTTTAGTTGCTGCGATAGCTAAAAATAATGTCATTGGTATAAATAATGCTCTGCCTTGGAATATTCCTGAAGATTTAAAAAGATTTAAAGCTATGACTTCAGGTCATCATATTTTAATGGGAAGGAAAACATTCGAATCTATAGGTAGGCCTTTGCCAAATAGAAAAAATATAGTTCTTACAAGTGATGAAAAATATTTTTTCAAAGGAATTGATATAACAAATAGTTTTATTGAAGCTAGAAATCTTATAAAAAAATTAAATGAAGAAATCTTTATTATCGGCGGCTCCTCAATATATAAATTATTTGAATCTGATGCAGATGAATTAGCCATAACACATATAGAAAAAGAATTTGAAGGTGACTCTTATTTTCCTGATTTTAATTGGTCTAGATGGAAGATAAAAAGTGAAGAAAAGTTTTTTGACGAAAAAAGTCAAATTAACTGCCGGCTAACTATTTATCATAGAAAGATTTAACTTTTTTCTAAATCTTTTCTTCTTAGCTCTAGCATCTTAACCCTTTTAGCTTCTTTCTCTGTATATGTTAGCCAGGTCAATGCTTGTGTTCTTAGCTTATCTTGTCTTTTTTCTAAGCGTTCTTTATCTTTAATTTTTAAATCAGAAAGTCTATCTAATGCAGTCCTAAAAAACTTAGTAGCATCTTCAAAATTTTGCATTTCATAAGAAACTTGTCCTAGTAGAATATTAACTGTGACTGGGTCTTTAAGCTTTCCTTTTTTTAATCCTAATTTTAATGTATCCATAGCGAGGTCATATCTATCAGTAGCCAGATATATTTGACCTAAAAAAACATAAAGCTCACCTTCTTCAGATTTCTTTGCCGCTTTTTCATAAATGGGTTCTGCTGTTTCTAATTCTTGTGCCAAATGCCAACCTTGAGCTAACATTTTTAAGTGCTTTTCATTATCCTTTACAAATTCTTTATTTAAACCATAACTCATTACTTTAGCTGCTTTCAGAGGAGCTTCTGCTCTCATTAAAAGCTGATATAAAGCGATATATTCATTTTCTTTGTCAAGCAACTCTTGATCAAATGCTGCTTCCAAAGAAGTAAGTTGGTTATCTTCTTGCTCTAACTCTCCATAAATTCCAGATAGCTGGGTCCAATATTTTTTCTTAGGATGAAATTTAACTAGCTCTTCATAAAGAGGGAGCATTTTTTTTGTTTGTTTTTTTTCATTGTACAAAGCTAACAGCAAATTGTAGGTCGATTCTCTAGGTTTTGATTTGTTGGCCTTCGCCACACACAATCCTGTTTGTGCATTTTTCAAAGCTCTTTTTTTATCCTTTAGCTGCCAGTATGAAGCGGCCATGATGTCAAATCCTGTTGAACTTGGGTTCGCTTCCATAGAAAGCCATTCTTTCATTTTAGAAATAGATTCTCTATATTTTTCTTCTGAATAAGCAATTTGAGCCAAGCTAAAAATTACATTAGATCTTAGCCTTGGATCTGCTTCATCAATATTTAAAAAGTCTTTATAAGCTGATTTTGCTTTTCTTAAATTTTCTTGACTGAAATAAACGTATGCATAGTAATAATACATCTGAGCTTTATCTCTTTCCTGTAATTCTTTATCGGCTTTCATTCTATCTAGAATTTCTAAAGCTTTTGGTAGATCATCTTCCTCCAAAACAGGAAATAAAGTTTTTAAATGTTTTTGAGCGCTTCTACTTGGAAGTTTTGCTACTCTTCTTCCTGATTGTTTTTTTATGTCGTAATCTTTTAGACATTTTGAAAGAGTAAACCCCGGAAAATTAAATTCTTCTTTTTCTTCCTCAGCAGAATTTACAAATAAATTAAAACTCAATAAAAGTAACGTTATGTATAAATAATTTAATTTCATTACATCATGCCTCTACAATTCTCTGGAATATACCCAGCTCCCTTATTTTCGCCTTCCAAGATAAAAGTTATTCTTTGCCTCACGCCTTCAACAGCAACAGCAACACCGTCTCTTATTAAAGGCTTATATTTATATCTTAACGCAGCTCTCGTTGCTGCTCTATCAAAAAGTCCTTTGGGAATGGCATTTAGAACTGTTGGTTCGCTAACAGCTCCAGAGGGAGTAACGGTATATTCTAATAAAACACATCCTTCTATACCTCTCTCAGCTGCTCTTCTTGGATATTGAGGTGGTACTTGAAAAATAGGAACATATGATCCGTCAGCAAAGACTCCCTGTCTTTTTGCTTTGAATTTAAAATTCAGGTTTAAAGAATCATCAAGTACCTGATCTATTTGTTCTATATCTACCTCAGGAGGAACTTGGTCTGGTTCTGGCTCGGCTTCATCTGGACGCTCAACATTATCAAGAAGCTCCGGGTCTCTTTGAGGCATAACGATATCTGCTATTTTTCTTGTTTTAATTTCATCTAACTTAACTTCGCCGGTTGCGATTAGAAAAGCCATTAGTAATAGCGAAAATAAGGCAACTGCAGTTGCTGCTGCGGCGGCTATCCCATATTTTTGATATATATTAGAGTCATCTAGAGAGCCTGAAATAAATGCTTCTATATCAATAGGAATATATTTTTTAAATAAATTTAGTAAGTTTTGAAACATTAAAAATTAGGTTCTGATGCAATTGAAATATCAATAACGCCAGCTTCTCTAACTTCATCCATAACGGCAATTATTTTTTCAGCTGTCGCTTTTTTATCTGCTTGCATAACAACAGCTCCTTGAGGGTTTTCTGCCATTAGTCGAATTACGTTTGCTTTCACTTGGCGGACATCTATTCTTCTGCCATCCATATATATTTCTCCAGCAGGACCTATAGCAATTAAAATTGCAGCATTCTCGGTTATTTCTGCAGTCTCAGAATCCGGCCTATTTATTTCTAAACCAGGATCTTTGATGAAGTTTGCTGTGACTATAAAAAATATTAAAAGAATAAATACAACATCCAACATGGGAGTTATATTCGGCTCATCTACTTCTTCTACTGCTTGGCTTATTAAAGATCTTCTCATTTCTCTTTACTCATATGTTAAACGTTCTGATAATAAATCTGATTTCTTTTTTGCATTATTTTCTAGCCATCTAGCAGCAATACTTGCTGGTATGGCAGCCATTAGACCTGCCATCGCAGGAATAGTTGATCTAGCTACTCCGCCTGCCATTGCTTTGGCGTCGCCTCCTCCAGTTACAGCAAGAATGTGAAAAACTTCGATCATACCGACTATGGTTCCTAGTAATCCAAACAAAGGAGCAATTGCAACGCAAACTCTTATCAATTCAAGGTTGTTTCTTATCTGTAAATTTGCTTTGGAAACGAGCATTGACCTGATCATGTGCCCTTTCCATGATTTATGCTCTGGAACATTTGACCACTCTTGAATTGTTTCTTTCTCAACTAAAGGATGCACTAGAGAAAAATACCAAATCCTTTCAAAAATGAAAAACCACATCAATACGACTAAAAGGCTTATTAATAAAACCACCCCACCTCCCTTTTCAAGGAAGGAAAATAGAGTGTCCTGTAAATTAAAAAACCAACTCATGGTTTTTAGACAGAACTTCCCGCATGAGTTTCTTCAGACCTGACTGCTACCATACCCGTACTTTGCTCTTCTAAAATAGCTAAGATTCCTTTAGAGTAATTAGATAATGCTGCTGCCATAAAGGTCGTTGGAATAGCACACATTAGTCCAAGCATAGTTGTAACTAACGCTTCTGATATACCCCCAGCCATTGTTTTGGGATCTCCAGTTCCGAATAAAGTAATTGCTTGAAAAGTATTTATCATTCCTATGATGGTTCCAAATAAACCAAGCAAAGGAGATACAACTGAAATTAATCTAACAACCCAAATATATTGATCTATATCGGCTCTCTCAATAAGAATTTGTTCTGACAATTTAAGCTCTAACGTTTCAGTATCGGTTTTATTTTTATCCGCTACATCGAATATTCTTGATAATGGATTTTCATCAGCTGATTCTCCAGCTGCCTGTTTTTTAACATTTCCATTTATCGTGAATAAAGCATAAAAACGCCATCCAAAAACACCAATGGCGATTAAGAATAAAACTATAATTGTATAACCAGTTATTCTTCCATATTGAATTTGTTCAAAGAAAGACGGAAGAGAAATAAGATTGACTAATAAAGCTCCGCCTTGAGGACCAGTAGGATCTACAGCAAATTGAACAAAACCTGAATCTTCGTCAAATACATCATAAGTTCCGTCTAGGTATCTTCCTGGTTGTTTTGGAAGAGTCTCAAACGCGCCTCTTTTAGAAAGATAAGTTAAATATCTGCCTTCTGCTACAGCATTAAAGTTTCCAACTCTTACGACGTCTTCAACTGAAGACTCGCCTTCATTGTCAATGACAGTAGCTGAAAATCTTTGAACATTTCCAGATGCAACTAATTCTCTTGAAAGCTCATACCAAAGCTGCTCTATCTCCTCAATAGTTGCAACACTTACTCCTTCACCCATTTTCCTAGCTAAATCACCTAAGAAAACTTCTCTTTCTTTACCAAACTGTCCTGAAGTAATTGCTGTCTTAAAATAATCCTCTGTATCAGAAGCTACCCCTTGCAGATGTCCGAAAGTTTCATACAAAGAGCCCAATCTAGTTTTCAATTGTTCTTCTAACAGGGTTAATTTTGCATCATTCGCTTCAAATCTAGTTTCTAAAGTCGTAGCAGTGGCTTCTAACTTTGCTCGTTCTATTTTTGCGTTAGCTAAAAGAGTTTGTTGTCTGTTTCTTTCTTTTGAGAATCTATTTTCTCTTTTTGTTGCCTCTTCCGATTCAGCAAACTTTCCAGATTTTACTAATTCAAGAAGTTCGTCTAAGTTCAAAGCCTCTGATTGAGGTTTTTTATCTTCTGCAATTGCATTGAATGATCCAAAAGAAATTGAAACTACTAATAAAATTTTAAACATTATATTTCTCATTTAACTATCTCCGCTGCTGGAACTGGAAGTTCAAGCATGTCTACTGTTTTAAGTTTTTTAGCCATACTAATGCCATCTCTTACGACTCCCCTATATCGGCCAGGCAGTCTTTCCCATGTTTTAGATTCTTTATTCCAAATTCCCGTTCTATCTTGGTCTGAGGTTTGATACGCAAGAACCAATCTTCCAACTCGAAGAATATTTACATCTCTTTCTTTATCGCCGATTAAAATTGTATCTTTATAGGTATCTATTTTTCTTCCATATTCAGCTTCAATATCAAACCCTTCTAGTACTTGTCTTAGTTTTTCAGCAGGAGATACAGTAGGATTATCAAGCGCGTCTTTAATGAATTTAAGTCTTTCTGTCCTTTCGCCTGAACTAAAAGGAAGATCTAGAGCAACAAATTGCTCTAAGCCAGCATGCATTCTTCTGGCTAAAGGTGGAATTTGTCTCTGTAAGACAGATGCATACTTCATAGTTTTCTCTATTTCGCGCATGCGTTCAATTTGTCTTCTTATCTGTTTTCTTTTTTGGGCGTTATAGACTTTTAAGCCTTCTATTTGTTTACTTACGCTTTTATATTCTGTAGATGCTTTATCTGTTTTAATTTGTGTTGAATCAATTTTTGCTTGTGAAACTGCAGCAGCTTTTGTTCTGTCTTTATTTTCATCCATGACAGAATCTAATTGACTCATCGTAGATAAAGAAAACACTACCAACAAAGGTATAAGTATCAATTTTGTTAAATGTCTAATCATGAAATCCCCTTCTCTTGAAATAAATGTAAATTTGTAAAAAAAAACAAGAAAAACTTGTATCTCCTTAGGTAAACTAATCTTTTAATGCAGGTACTTTAAAATTTTGCATAATATATTGCAACATTATGTCGATTTTGCAAAACATAATCGTGATATTTTAGCAAAGTTTCAAGGAAGTTTTTTATGGCAATGATCAGCACAAATGAGTTTAGACCAGGTTTAAAAGTACTTATAGAAAATGAGCTTTGTGAAATCGTAGACAACCAATTCCACAAGCCAGGGAAAGGACAGGCTGTAATGCGTGTCAAATATAGAAGTTTAATAACTGGAAGAGTTCTAGATAAGACTTTCAAAACTGGTGAGTCTGTCGAAAAAGCTGATATTTCTACTTCAAATATGCAGTATCTTTATAAAGAGGCTAATAGTGCCGTTTTTATGGATCTTGATAGTTATGAGCAAATAAATTTTGATCTTGAGTTAATGGGTTATAAAAGCCTTTGGATCAAGGAAGGTGAAACTTATGAAATTGCCCTTTGGGAAGATACTCTAGTTTCAGTGGATATTGATACTTTTATTGAAATTAAAATTTTAGAAACAGAACCAGGATTCAAGGGAGACACAACAACAAATACTCTTAAGTCAGCTAAGTTGGCTAATGGTCTAGAAGTTAAAGTGCCCTTATTTATTGACCAAGGTGATGTAATAAAGATAGATACAAGAAATAACGAATATCAAAGTAGAGCCAAATAAGTGAAAAAAGATATTCAAGATTTGTTAGAAAAAACTATCTCTACAATAACTAAAACCAGTATTTCGATGGAGGTTCTTAGAACAAAATCAGAAGTTCACGGAGACTGGACTACTAATGTGGCTATGATTTTAGCTAAAGAATTAAAAAAAAATCCTCGTGATTTAGCATATGAGATAATTTCTGCTCTAGGAGATCATGAATGGATTGATAAAGTTGAAATCGCTGGTCCTGGGTTTATTAATTTTTTTCTTTCCAATGATGCGTCCTTAGCTTATTTAAAGAAACTAATAAAGAGTAAAGATTCTTATTTTCCTTTTGCAGAAGATGCCCCAAAAAAAATTCTTATAGAATACGTTTCTTGCAATCCTACTGGCCCCATACATGTTGGCCATGGAAGAGGGGCTGCTTTCGGATCTGCTTTAACTAATTTATTAATGAAGGCGGGTAATGATGTCATTCAAGAATATTACATTAATGACAGAGGTCTCCAATCTGAGACTTTAGGCCTAAGTGTCTTCTTAAGATATCAAGAATTATTTGGTGTTGATATAAGTCTTCCCGAAGATTGTTATCAAGGTGATTACATCAAAAATACGGCAGAAGAACTTAAAAAATCTTTTCAGGATAAATTTCTTATCAGAGAGATAGATACGTTTTTAAAAATTGATGAATCAGAAGAAATGAAAAAATTTATTAATAAAAATTTTAAAGAATTTAGCCTGCTGATTAACTTTTCTATTGATTTTGAGATTAAAAAAATAAAATCTGATTTAAAAAAGTTTAGAGTAAATCATGATACTTGGTTTAACGAGTCATCCCTTTATGAATCAACTAAAAAGAGTAATTTTTTAAAAACTAGCGAGAAATTGAAGGCGTCTAATAATTTATCGATAAAAGATGGAGCTACATGGTTTAAATCATCAAATTATGGTGATGAAAAAGATAGAGTTTTTATTAGAGAAAATAGTGAGCCTACATATTTCGCCTCGGATATTGCTTATCACGACTCAAAGTATCATAGAGGCTTTGATTTACTTATAAATATATGGGGGGCCGATCATCACGGCTACCTACCTAGAATAAAAGGAGCAGTTGAGGCTCTAGGTCTAAATAAAGATATTTTAAAAACTATTTTTATTCAGTTTGTCTCTTTAATAAGAGACGGAAAGCTAGTATCCATGTCTACAAGAGCTGGTGAATTTATAACATTGAGTAGTCTTATAGATGAAGTGGGTGTTGATGCTGCTAGGTTTTTTTTCTTGGCTAGAAAAGGAGATCAATCTTTAGATTTTGATCTAAATATTGCAACCTCAGAGGATAAAAATAATCCTGTGTATTATATTCAATATGCTCACGCAAGAATCTGTAGTTTAGAGAAAGAATTGATTAAAAGAGGAATGCATTTTGATATTGAAGAGGGATGCGAAAATTTATATCAATTAAATCAGCCACAAGAATCTGAAATGATTTCTTTTATTGAGCATTATCAAGATATTTTAGAACAATCATATCGAGATTTAGAAATACATCCGATATGTTTTTACTTGAGAGATTTAGCTTCAAAATTTCACACTTTCTATAATTCTGAAGTAATTATTGATGATGATCCAAAGAAGAGAAACGCTAAATTTGCCCTTCTTCTGGCTACCAAGAAAACCATAAAAAGTGGTTTAGAAATACTATCTGTATCTGCTCCTGAAAAAATGTAATGCACGAAATACATAAAAAAATTTCAATGACACAAAAGTCCGTTCAAGAAACATTAAGTCTCTCTAATAGAGAAGATAGAACATTAAAAATAATAGCAGTAAGCAAAAAAAAACCAATAGAACTGATTTCTCAAGCCCTAGAAGCTGGAATATTGAATTTTGGAGAAAACTATCTACAGGAATCTATAGAGAAAATTAATTTTTTTAAAAATAGTAAAATTATTTGGCACTTTATTGGTTCAATTCAGTCTAACAAATGTAAACAAATTGCTGAAAATTTTGATTGGGTTCATACAGTTGATAGAATAAAGACTGCGAAGCTTTTGTCTAAATTTTGTCCTGCTGGAAAAGAAATTAATATTTTAATCCAAATAAATATTGATTCTGAAGAAACTAAATCTGGTATATCTGAAGATCAATTATTAGATATTGCAATGGAAATTGATAGCCTGCCTAACTTAAACTTAAAAGGGATAATGGTGATACCGGAAAATAAAGGAAATAAATATGATCTAAGTGAAAGTTTTAAAAAAACTTTTTTATTATCAAAGAAACTAATGATGAAATTTGAAACTGCCGGTGAGATTTCTATGGGAATGAGTAGTGATTATAGTCTTGCAATAGAAAATGGTTCTACAATGATTAGGATAGGAACAGGTATATTTGGTGAAAGAAATTAAAGAAATCAACACTATAGGTTTTATTGGGGCAGGAAATTTAGGCAAACATGCCATAGAAAGACTTGCGCCTAGCCATAACATATTAGCCTTTGATCCAATTGAAGATAAAAAGATGCTTAACTTTGGCGTTAATTATGTTGATATTAATGAGTTAGTTAATGGTTCGGAAATAATTTTTTTAACTATCAAACCAAATAAAGTAGAAGAAATTGCTTTCGATATATCTAAACTTCTCTCTTCCCAGTCAGTCATCTCATTTGTAGCGGGTTTAAAATTAAATACATTAAAAAAATTACTCAATAATTATGAAAACATCTATAGAGCAATGCCTACACTAGGGATAAGCAGCGGTTCTAGTCCTATTGCTATCCACTCAGAGGTCGATATCAATGAATCTTCGGTAATGAGCGTTTTAAATCTATTAGGCAGATGTTTGCATATTGATGAGCATCAGTTTGATGCTTTTACTTCAATATTTGGAGCAGGTCCTGCTTATATAAGCCATCTTTCAGATACGCTTGCTGAGATAGCCAAAGAACATGGATTTATAGAACCTGAGCCATGGATAAGAGATATGCTCGATGGCACTTCTTTTATTCATAAATCTAATGAAGGCTCTAAAAAATTTGAAGATATAAAAACCATGGTTGCATCAAAAGGAGGAGTTACAGAAGCAGCTCTAAAGAAAATTGATTCTTCTGGGTTAAAGGATATTTGGCGTGAAGCCATCAACGATGCCATCAAAAAATCTAAATCTCTAGGAGACTAACAAATGGATCCATTATACGCCTCATCCGTCTTAACAAACCTTATAGCTATTTTGTTTACTTTTTACCTCTTATTTAGATTCTTTCAAGTGAGCATGCTGAATCCCTTAGTGAAAACTTCTTTTGCAACTTTAGATCCACTTTGCAAACCTTTTCGTTTTGCTTTGCCAATTTTCTTTGGTATTGATCTTGCTTGCATAGCGTGGATAGTTGATTTGAAATTTCTCTCTTACTATTTATTCAGCATAAGTAAGGATTTAGAATTTTATTTTTTCAATGCTTTTGGTTGGGCTGCTTTAAGTTTATTTTTTGTAATTTCTCAAATTTTAAGATTTTCTCTTTTTATATCTATCATTGGTAGTTGGGTTTCTCCAACTAGCAATAGTCCCTTTTTAAGTATTTGTCATAATATTACTCAACCTCTTCTTCAGCCCTTTCAGAGGTTTACAGCTGCCGGTGGGATTGATTTTTCTCCGATAATTGTATTTTTTATTTTAATCCAATTTGATAGAGTCCTAGAGAATTTAAGGTTTTCACTAGGATTTCCCGCACTATATTAATGAGCAATAAATCTTTGGGTATCGTTAAACCGGAAATCTTTTCATATAAAGAAAATTTCCCCCTTGAATCGGGGAAAAATCTTAAAGGGTTTGATTTAATCTATGAGACTTATGGCGAATTATCTAAAAGTAAAGATAATGCTATTTTAATATGTCATGCTTTGAGTGGAAATCACCACGCTGCAGGATTTGCTCCAGATGATGATAAAAAACCTGGATGGTGGAATGAATTAATCGGTCCAGGCAAAGCATTTGATTCAAATAAATTTTTTATCGTTTCTCTTAATAATTTAGGCGGATGCCATGGCTCTACTGGCCCATCCAGTATAGATCCAGAAACAGGCAGTAAATTTGGAAAAGATTTCCCTCTGGTTACCGTTAAAGACTGGATAAATAGTCAAAATATTTTGAGAGAATTTCTTCAAATAGACTGCTGGCATTCTGTCGCCGGTGGAAGTTTAGGAGGCATGCAGGCTTTGCAATGGTCAATAGACTACCCTGAAAAAATTAAAAAAGCTGTGGTCATAGCGGCAGCTCCGAAATTAAGTGCTCAAAACATAGCTTTTAATGAAGTGGCAAGACAAGCCATTGTAACTGACCCAAATTTTGAAAAAGGCACTCATCATCCTAAAAGAGGTTTAGGGTTAGCAAGAATGCTTGGACACATTACCTATCTATCTGAAGAAGTTATGAAAGAAAAGTTCGATAGAGATTTAAAAAAAGATAAAATTGAATATGGCTATGGCATTGAATTTGAAGTTGAAAGCTACTTAAGATACCAAGCAGATAACTTCTCGGATAAGTTTGATGCTCATACTTATCTACTCATGACCAAGGCATTAGATTATTTTGATCCATCAAAATATTTTGAAGGTGATTTAATATCGACTTTAGAAAATACTAAATCTGAATTTCTTGTTGTCTCATTTTCATCCGATTGGAGATTTTCTCCTAAAAGATCAAAAGAAATAGTTAATTCATTGATTGCCGCAAAGAAATCCGTCAGCTATGTCAACATAGACTCTTATCAAGGTCATGATGGATTTTTATTTCCTGATGATAGGTATGTTAAAACCATTAAAACTTTCTTGAGCTCTAATGTTTAATATTATTAAAGAATGGATTCCAGAAGAATCGCATATTCTAGATTTAGGTTGCGGTGATGGATCTATGCTTGCAGATTTAAAAAATGAATTAAATATTAATGGTTTGGGAGTTGATATTGAAGAAAAAAATATACAACTAAGTCTTGAAAAAGGGCTGAGCGTAATTGAACAAGATATTGATCTTGGTCTGGAGAATTTCAAGAATAAATCATTTGATGTCGTTCTAATGAGTCAATCATTTCAAACTCTTAAAAAACCAGAGACTGCTTTGAATGAAATAATAAGAATTGGAAATGAATCTATCGTAAGTATTCCTAATTTCGCAAATCTTCGTTGCAGGATTCAATTATTTATAACTGGAAAAATGCCAATCTCTTCGGCTCTTCCTCATGATTGGCACTCAACCCCAAACTTGCATCTTTGTTCTTTAAAAGATTTTGAAGAATTATGTACAAATGCAAATATAACTATCGCTGAAAGAAAGTTAATTAAGAACTCTGGTAAAAGTACTATTTTAACTAGATCTTTTCCAAACTTATTTGCAGAAATTGCTGTTTACAAAATATTTAAAAAATCTTGAAGATCGTTCTTGCTTCAAAAAATTCTGGAAAAATTAAAGAATTTAATTTTCTTTTTAAAAATACTAATATCGAATTAATTCCTATCTCTGAATTTACTCAGGAAGATATTGATGAAACTGGTAAAAGCTATGAAGAAAATGCATTCATAAAAGCAGAGTTTGCTTCTAGATTGAGCGGCTTGCCAGCAATAGGAGATGACTCAGGCTTAGAAGTCTTAGCTCTTGATGGGCAGCCTGGAATTTATTCTGCTAGATACGCTGGAAAGAGAGCTAATGATGAAATGAATAATCAAAAACTTTTAGATGCTTTAAGTGAAAAAGAAGAAAGAGGTGCTAAATTTATATCCGTATTATCTTTTTTTGATTTTAAAAATAAAAAAAGTATCTATACGTTTGGAGAGCTTCATGGAAATATAGTATATATGCCTAGAGGTAATGAAGGATTTGGATATGACCCGATATTTCAAATCAAAAACAGCAAGTTAACTCTTGCTGAAATGCCTAAAAATAAGAGAATGGAGATTAGCCATAGAACAGTATCGTCCAATAAAATGATTAACCTTCTATCTTGATTTCAAAATTAAAAATTTTTCTATCTTCCTTTATAGCAATCTCCTCATACTTAGTTTTAAAAGGATTTTCTCCTTCATTAACTTTAAAAGTTAAACCTATTTCGTTTAAATTCACTTTGATTTCTTCTGCATAGTCTTGCCAGTCAGTCTTAATAATTAATTTTCCATTTTCCTTTAGAAGATTTTTTAAATCTAAAATAAATTTCTTTTTCAGAAGTCTTCTTTTTTTATGTTTTGATTTTGGCCATGGATCAGGAAATAATATATAAATTTTTGTAAATATTTTTAAGCTTTTATTTTTATTTATTATTTCGGCAATATCTCCCTCCATAATTTTTAGATTTCTTAAATCATTTTTAATAATTCTTTTATAGATATTTGCTAATCCAGATTCGAAGACTTCTACACCCATAAAAAAATTATTTGGATTGATTTCGGCTTGTCTATATAGATGCTTTCCATCTCCAAATCCTATTTCTAAGATATTTCTATCTGTTTCATTCAATAGATTTTTAAAATCTTTAAAATTTTCTTGCTGAAGGAAGATATTTTTATCAGCTTCACTTAATAAACTTTTATTTTGTACAGAAAATCTTGATCTTGCTTTAGAAAAACTTTTAATTGTCTTATTCAAGAATTTACTATTCCCTGCATAGGCGAACTTGGATTAGCTTTCGCTTGAGGTTTCATTCTTCCTGCTAAAAAAGATTTTCTTCCACTTCGAGCTGCCTCTTTCATGGCTTCTGCCATTAAAATTGGGTTCTTTGCATGTGCTATTGCTGTATTTAGAAGAACTCCATCACAACCCATTTCCATAGCAACTGTAACTTCAGAAGCTGTACCTATTCCAGCATCAATAATAACTGGGCAAGATATTTTTTCGATAATTGAAGATATTGCTTTTGGATTTACTATTCCTTGCCCTGAACCTATTGGAGCGGCTAAAGGCATAATTGCTACGCAGCCTATATCTTCTAATTCTTTTGCATAATTCAAATCATCTGTGCAATAGACCATTATTTCAAAACCTTCTTTAACTAATTCCTTGGCAGCAACTATTGTCTCATCCATCAAAGGAAGAAGTGTCTCTTTATCTTTCAGAACTTCTAACTTAAGTAAATTTGCTCCTTCTAAGATTTCTCTACCTAAATATGCAATTCTAATTGCCTCTTTAGCATTGAAGCAGCCTGCTGTATTTGGGAGAATTGTATATTTTTGCGGAGAAATATAATTAAGTATGGATTCGGTTCTCTTATTTTTTTCTAATTCAACTCTTCTTATGGCTACGGTAACAATCTCGGCTTCAGATGCTTCAATTGCTGCTGTTGCTTCTTTTTCATCTAAATATTTTCCTGTTCCTACAAGTAATCTTGAAGAGAAATCTTTTCCAGCGATATTAAATATATCCGAAGACAAAATTAACCGCCGCCTATGGCTCTAACTAATTCAATTTTATCGCCTTCACTCAACTTAACTTTTTCCCAATTAGCTCTAAAAACTATTTCATTGTTAAGTTCAACAGCAATAAATTTATCTGAAAGATCTAGAAAAGAGAAAAGCCCGTTTATGGAAGTTTCTACTGGAATTTCTTGAGAGTCGCCATTAAGAGAAATCCTAATAAATATCATTAAATTTATAAAGCTTGATTAAGAGATGTAGCTCTTAACTTTTTCCATTGCAGCTTTTTCTATTTGTCTTATTCTTTCTGCGCTCACTCCATATTTATCAGCGAGTTCATGCAAAGTTGATTTTTGCTCTTCTAGCCATCTATCAACTAATATTTCTTTGCTTCTAGGATCGAGTTCGGCCATCGCTTCATGAAGAAGTTCAAAGCTATGATTATCTGAATTCTCTTTTTCTACTAAATCAGCGGGATCATTTGAGTCATCTGTAAGAAACCCTGAAGGGCTGAAAGAAGCTTGGTCATCACTTGCTTCAGTAGGAGGGTCAAATGACATATCAGATGAAGTAAGTCTGGATTCCATTTCTTTGACTGATTTTTCATCGACGCCAAGCTCCTTAGAAATAACTTTTATTTCTTCAGGTGTCAGCCATTTAAGTTCTTTTTTTTGACTTCTTAAATTAAAAAAAAGTTTTCTTTGGGCCTTGGTTGTTGCAACTTTTACAATCTTCCAATTTTTAATAATATATTCATGCATTTCAGACTTGATCCAGTGGACGGCAAAGGAAATAAGTCTCACACCAACTTCTGGATTAAATTTTCTCACTGCTTTCATCAATCCAACATTACCTTCCTGAATTAAATCAGCCTGAGGCAGGCCATAACCGGAGTAACCCCTAGCAATGTGCACAACAAATCTTAAGTGAGCCATAACTAATTGACGGGCAGCCTCTAAATCATTTCTATAGTAAAGATCTTCGGCTAGCTTTTTTTCTTCTTCTGGAGAGAGAATTGCTATGTTTTGAACGGACGATAGATAAGCTTCCAGGTTTTGACCTGGGGTTGAAACGTCCATGGGTTGAAGTTCTTTAGCCATAATTCCAGATTTTATACCCAAAAAACTGTTATTTGCATATAAAAAGTTATTATTTTTTATAAATTATTGTAATTATTGTAATTTTTCTTGCCAGAAAGATAGTTCTGACAGTGCAAAGAACCCTTTTACCTTCTTTTTACGGGATGACGAATAAATGATCTTTTTCATATTTAGATCTGTAATTTCTCCTCCTGAAGCACTCAATATTGCATGTCCAGCAGCTATATCCCACTGATATACATCTCCAAATCTTGGATAAATATGACTTTTTCCTTCGGCAACTAAACAAATTTTTATAGAGCTGCCGGCTTTAATAACTTTATTAGTATCAAATTTTTTACTTAACGAGTTTATAAACTCATTTTCTCTTTCGCCACCGTGGCTTCTGCTTTGTGAAACGATACAGACTCGTTCATTTGATTCTGTTTTCAAATAATTTTTAACTTTATTTTGAACCTTGAAAGCAGGAAGATTTTTACCTCCTATATACAGCTCTCCTGTCACGGGTTTGTATATAGCTCCAAAAACTGGTTCTTGCTTATCAATTAGGGCTATATTTATAGTGAAGTCATCGCTTTGATTGATAAATTCTTTAGTGCCATCGAGAGGGTCGACTAACCAAAATATATCAGAATTAACATTCTCATCATGCCCTTCTTCGGAAATGATGGGTATTAGTGGAAATTTTTTTGAAAGCTCTTTAGTTATTAATAAGTGAGCATCCTTATCAGCTTTTGTAATAGGCGAAGCATCCTCTTTTAAAGAGCTTTGAATTGCATCTTTATTTTTATAAATATCTAAAATGAGTTTCGAAGCATTTTTTAATATATTTGATATGGGTGAAATAAGCTTTGAATTATCCATGTGAGTTTGAGTTAAAGTAATTTTTAAAACTTCGTTTTTAATTTACAATACTTACCGAGGATACTATCAATAATGAATGAAGAAAATAAAGAAATGCTAGAAAAAGCTGAAGAAATAGCTGAAGGTCTAAAAAGACTTAGTAAGAAAAGCAGGAAAGTTGTAATGCCTTATCACACATCTTATGACCTAATTGAGGAATTAGAAGAAGTTGCGGAAAGCTTAGTAAAAGAATTAAAATTAAAAAATTAGGAGAGGAATATGACTTACGAAAGTTTTGATTACACATCTGAAAATGGCATAGCCCATTTAGTGATGAATAAAGGCGAAGAGCTGAATAAAATGACTTATAGTTTTTGGCATGAATTACCGATTGTTTTAGAGGAAATTAATAAAGACTCATCAATTAGAGTTCTAATTCTATCTTCTACTGGAAAACATTTTTGTGCTGGAATGGATTTGCAAAATTTTGGAACTCTCGGTGCGGACGGTTCCGATACTAAGAATAATAAGCCTGATGCTGCAAGAAATGGTGAGGGTTTATACCGAGTCGCTATGGAATTACAAGGCATGCTTTCGAAATTAGAAAAATTAAGAATTCCAGTACTCTGTGGTATTCAAGGCGGGTGTATTGGCGGTGGATTAGATTTAATAACTGCGACTGATATTAGATTTGCTAGTAAAGATGCTTTTTTCTGTATTCAAGAAATAAATATTGGTATGGCAGCAGACATTGGAACTTTACAAAGATTGCCTAGAGTAATTCAGGAAGGAAAAGTTAGAGAGCTTGCTTTTACCGGTAGAAGAATGCCTGCAGAAGAGGCTCATTCCTGCGGACTTGTTAATGAAGTTTATGAAGATCATGCGGCTATGCTTTCTGCAATGAAAGAAATGGCAAGAGAAATTGCTTCAAAAAGTCCATTAGCTCTGCATGGAACAAAAGCTATTTTAAATTTCTCCAGAGATCATACTATTGCTGAAGGCCTAGAATATAACGCTCTATGGAGCGGTGCTATGCTGCCCCAAGACGACATGATGGAAGCAATGACATCAAGAGTAGAAAAACGTGAACCCGAATTCAAAGATATGTTAGATATAAAAGACTACGGCAAGTCAGCGAAATAAATTTATTTTTCCTTTCTTGTGAATGTAGGTATGAGCTTGGTGGATAGATTTTTATCAAATTTATAGCCGCCGAGGTTAAACCCATTTATTTCTTCTGACTTCTCAATTTTATTTTCTAAAATATACCTAGTCATCATCCCTCTGGCTTTTTTTGCATAAAAACTGATAATTTTGTATTCACCATTTTTAAAATCCTTAAAAACAGGAGAAATAATTTGCCCTTCTATTGTATTTTTATCCAGAGCAGAAAAATATTCATTGGAGG
Source organism: SAR86 cluster bacterium (assembly GCA_028135785.1). GTDB lineage: Bacteria > Pseudomonadota > Gammaproteobacteria > Magnimaribacterales > AG-339-G14 > CASICS01. Next base: position 83,484 of record JAOIHS010000002.1, on the reverse strand, counting down.
CTAAATTAACTAACACCTTGTTTTTTTGTTTAATTAAATCTTTATTGATAGATTTTGTTAAGTCTTGTTTCCAAAACTCATAAAGGCCATTTATATCGCCTGATTTAAGTTTTGTTCCCATTTCTAAACGATATGGAGAAATTAAATCTAATGGTTTTAGTAATCCATAAAGACCGGAGAGAATTCTTAAATGATCTTGTGAATAAGTTATAGCTCTTTTGGGTAACGTATCTATATCTAGACCTTGATATACATCTCCTTTAAAGGCAAAAATTGCTTGTCTAGCATTATTAGAGGGTTTTTTTCTTTTTTCCCAAGTTTGATACCTCTCAAAATTTAGAAATGCCAAATTATCGCTTAGGCCCATAAGGTCTGAAATAAAATCCGGCTCATAAGAACGCATAATATTTATCAGCGCCTCTGACTTACCTAAAAAGCTAGGCGTTGTATAATCGAAATCATCTACAGGAGATTCGTAGTCAAGAGTTTTAGCTGGTGATAATACAATGATCATAATTAACTGTTATTTAATCATAATTTTATTATGAAAAATATTAATCAAACAATACATTCTTTACTTACACTTTTTCCCCGCCTCATTGGCAAGGCAAGCGCTTGGGCAGTTTTATTAATGATTATTTTTACAACAATTGTTGTTTTCTCAAGATATGTCTTTGGTATAGGCGTAGTTGGCTTGCAAGAATTAGTAATTTATTTGCATGGAATTACTTTCTTATTTTGCTCTGCTTATGCATTGGAAAAAGGTGAACATGTCAGAGTGGATATATTTTATCGTCGCGCATCGATTAAAAATAAAAAAATAATTAATTTAGTCGGTCATTTACTATTTTTACAGCCAATGGCTTGGCTGATTTTAATTCTTTCTTATGATTACGTATCATTTTCATGGTCAATAACCGAGGTATCTCCTGAGCCCGGAGGTCTGCCTTTTGTTTACTTATATAAAACAACACTTTTGATATTCGGTATTATTTTAATAATGCAAAGCTTTGCATCGATACTATCTTTCTTTAACAATGATTGAACTATTACCTTTGTTCTTATTTTTTGTTGTTTGTATAACTTTGCTATTAGGCTTTCCCGTAGCTTTTACTTTAGGAGGCGTGTCTTTAATTTTTGCAGGTCTTGGATATATTTTTGGAATATTTGATTTATATCTCTTAGAAACCATTCCTAATCGTATTTTTGGGATTATGAATAACTCCACTCTTGTTGCGGTTCCTTTATTCGTATTTATGGGTGTTATTTTGGAAAAATCTAAAATAGCTGAAAGACTACTGGAATCTATGTCTTTATTTTTTGGAAAACTGAAAAGTGGCTTAGGTATATCCGTTGTAATAGTAGGAACTTTGTTAGCCGCTAGTACTGGGATTGTTGGAGCAACAGTAATTGCTATGGGCTTAATATCGTTACCAGCAATGTTGAACCGAGGATACTCGGAAGAAGTTTCTACTGGTTTAATAGCCGCCACTGGAACCCTAGGACAGATAATTCCACCATCAATTGCCTTGGTAATTCTTGGTGATGTTTTGGCTACTGCTTATCAACAAGCTCAATTAAACATGGGAAACTTTGCTGCGAAGTCTTTCTCAGTGGGCGATTTGTTTATGGCGGCAATCATTCCCGGTTTGATTTTGGTTTTCGCCTATGCACTTTATTTTATATTTTCTATATCCAAAACAGATATTGCTGAATGGGAAGACGAAACCAATCTAGATCAATCCTTTTTAGTTTTGTTATCAATTCTTCTGCCCCCATTTTTACTAATTTTTTCTGTATTAGGAAGTATTATTTTAGGAGTTGCTTCTCCTACTGAAGCTGCTGGCATTGGAGCAATGGGTGCCTTAATTATTACTTTTTTTCATGGCAAATTATCAAATTTAGTATTATCCAGCGCCGTCACTCAAACCGCCTTCATAACCTCAATGGTTTTTATGATTTTAATAGGCGCTTCTATTTTTTCTTTAGTCTTCAGAGGATTTGGTGGTGAAGAACTAATCACTAGTATTTTTAATGCTATTCCCGGCGGGCTATTTAGTGCCATGTTGATCGTTATGGTGCTGGTTTTTCTGCTTGGCTTTATTTTAGATTTTATTGAAATAAGCTTTGTCGTTGTTCCTATTGTTGGGCCTATTTTAATAACTATGGGAGCTGATCCCTTGTGGTTAGGAATTATGCTTGCAATTAATTTGCAAACCTCTTTTTTAACACCTCCATTTGGATTTGCTTTGTTCTACCTAAGAGGCGTAACTCCGGAATCAATAAAGACAGAGACTATTTATAAAGGTGTAGTGCCATTCATTATTATTCAAATTTTAGTTTTGTGTTTAGTAGCTTACTTCCCTGCTTTAGCAACACTTCTTCCTTCTGTAGTATATTAATTTATGAAGAAAATTATCTTATTAGCTGCGTTTATATTTTTATCTTGTTCGAATAATTCATTGGATAAAGCAAAAGCTTTGAGTCAAGAACTTATAATTATTGATACTCACATTGATATTCCTTTTCAACTTTATAGGCAAGAGACTAATAATGGTTCAAGTGAAGATATAACTGAATTAACTACGTTTCATTTTGATCATCCAAGAGCCTTGGAAGGCGGTCTTAATTTGCCTTTCTTTTCTATTTATATACCTGCCAAAACAGAAGAAGAAGGCACATCATTTGAGTTGGCCAATAACTTAATAAAAATGATGAATAATATTATTGATCAAAATCCTGATAAGTTTATATTTATTGACGGCCCTGATCAGATTGAAAAATTAAAACAAAAAGGCATAGTTGGAATTGCTTACGGAATAGAAAACGGAGCACCAATAGAAGGAAAATTAGAAAATATTAAATATTTTGCCGATAAAGGAGTTAATTACATAACTCTGGCACATTCAAAAAGTAATCATATTTCTGATTCATCTTATGATGAAAATAAGAGATGGAATGGACTTAGTCCGTTTGGTATTAAGGTCGTTAACGAAATGAATACACAGGGAGTAATGATAGATATTTCTCATGTCTCGGATGCTGCTTTTATGCAAGTTCTTGAATTAAGTAAAGCTCCAGTTGTTGCTACTCACTCTTCTCTACGTCATTTCACTCCTGGCTGGGAAAGGAATGTGTCTGATGAAATGCTTATCGCATTAGCAAAAAATAACGGCGTTATTCAGATTTGTTTCGGATCAGATTTTGTGGTTGATCGAAAAGCAAATCCAGATATTAAAGTTTCGGTAAAAAATGTTGCTGATCATATTGATAGAGTAAGAGGTCTTGTAGGAATTGATCATGTCGGCCTTGGATCTGATTTTGATGGTGAAGTGCCTCTGCCTGATGATTTAAATGATGTCTCTAAATTTCCTAATTTAATTGAGGAATTATTGAATAGAGGTTATTCAAAAGAAGACTTACAAAAGATACTAAATGGAAATATTTTAAGAGTATGGAAGGAAGTAAAAACTCTGGCAGATGCATAACTTTTTAAAGGGTTTAGGTTATTTTTTAATTTGGGGAGATTTTTATCTGGTTCTGTTTTTTATACACAGTCTATTTGTCAGTCCAATAACCGTTGAAGATTATTTCTTAGAATACTGGCAAGTTGCTTTCGATCTTTTTCAATGGTTTGGTTCACTAAACGAGACTCTGAACATTTATCTTCTTTGGTGGTTATCTTTACCCGCTTCTCTTTTGTTCTCATTAAGATTTATTTTTTCAACTTCAATTGGGATCCTAATAATTAAAAAAATTAATTAACGAAGATCGTATAAAGCTTTTTCAGAAATCTCATGGTAATCAGAAACATTTTTCTGAAATTCAGATAACGATTTATAAATTTTTCTTGAAGCGTCATCTTTTTCGATCATTTCTAATAAAAGTTCGTCTGTAATTTTCTTAAACTCTGCCAAAACATCGTCAGGTAATTTTCTTAACTCAATTCCATGATCATTTATTAAAGATATTAATGCTTGATTATTTCTCGCAGTATATTCATCAAGCATATCTTGATTAACTGCTCTTGAAGCAGTAACTAGAATAACTTGAAGATCTTTTGGTAAAGAATTAAACGCCTCTTTATTAACTAAAGTTTCAAGAGTTGGTCCTGGTTCATGCCAACCTGGATAGTAATAATATTTAGCTGCTTGATGAAAGCCGAAAGTTAAATCATTGTATGGACCTATCCATTCTGCAGCATCAATGACGCCAGTTTGTAAATTTGTAAAGATTTCACTACCTGGCATTAAAACAGCTTCTCCCCCAGCTCTAGTAAATACCTCTCCAGCCATTCCAGGAATTCTCATACGAATACCTTTCAAATCATTTAGTGAATTTATTTCCTTATTAAACCAACCTGCCATTTGAACGCCAGTATTGCCGCCGGCCATTGGGATTAAATTAAAAGGCTCATATAACTCTTCCCAAAGTTCTTGACCGCCACCGTAATGAAGCCAGGCATTCATTTCTTGAGCATTTAATCCGAAAGGAATGGCAGTAAAGAATTGTGCGGCGGGAACTTTTCCAATCCAGTAATAAGCTGCCCCATGGCCCATTTCTACACTTCCTCTTGAAACGGTATCAAAGACTTCTAAGGCTGGAACCAATTCTCCATTTCCAAATACTTTTATCTGTAATCTACCATCGCTCATTTCATTGACTAGCTTGGCAAGATTTTCAGCACCTAGGCCGACACCAGGATAATTCTTTGGCCAAGTGGTGACCATTCTCCACTTAAATGTTTCTTTTATTTCATTTGAAGTATTTGATATTTTCTCTGAAGAACAGGAAAATAAAAAAATACTCGATAAAAGAATTATTAGATTTTGTTTAACTTTGCAAAACTTAAAACTAGCCATTTAGTACCCTCTTGATCGAAATTAACTTGAACCCTAGCATTAGATCCGTCACCTTCGTAGTTTAATATTACACCCTCTCCAAATGATGGATGACCAACTCTATCGCCTAGGGCAAACCCTCCAACTTTATGATCAGTGCCGCCCACTATTTTAGGAGAAAAACTTTTTGACTTACCAACATTTTCAGAAGCCATTCTTATTTCATATTTAAATTCTTCTGGTATTTCTTTTAGAAACCTTGAGGCTGGACTAAAACCATCAACGCCATAAACATTTCTTACTTCTGCATAAGTTAAATACAACCTTTCCATAGCTCTAGTCATGCCAACATAACAAAGCCTTCTTTCTTCAGCTAATTGTCTGGGATCTTCAGTCGATCTTTTGTGCGGGAATAGACCTTCTTCGCAACCTGCTACAAATACCATTGAGTACTCCAATCCTTTAGAAGAGTGAAGAGTCATCATTTGAATTGCATCTTCGTTTTCTTCTGCTTGATTTTCTCCAGCATCGAGTGAGGCCTGATCTAAAAAAAGTTCTAATTGGGATCTCTCATCATCGGCATCTTCGCCAATTGAGAAAAATCCAGCAGCTGCAGAAACAAGCTCCTCAAGATTTTCCACCCTTGATCTTCCTTTTTCTCCAGGCTCTTTACCATGAAATTTTTTAAGATTAGATCTTCCAAGTAAATCTTCAAAAAATTCTTCTATTTCTTTTTTTTCTGCGCTTTCTGATAATATTTCAACAAGTTCAAAAAAGGTTTTTAATGAATTTGAAATCTTGGGACCTGAAGAATCTGAAAAGTTTTTAGCAGCTGTCCATAGCGAAGAGTCATTTTCCCTGGCGACTTCTCTTATTTGATCCATTGTTTTTGCGCCTATGCCTCTTGTCGGAACGTTTATTATTCTTTCAAAAGCAGTATCGTTATTTTGATCTATAGCCAGTTTTGCATATGCCAAAGCATTTTTAATTTCTAATCTCTCATAAAATCTGACTCCACCATAAATTCTATAAGGTAGCTCTGCTCTTAAGATCGAGTCTTCTAGGATTCTTGATTGAGCATTTGAGCGATAAATAATTGCACATTCTGAAAGGCTTCTACCTTCGTCCATCCAGCTTTTAATAATATCAACTATGAATTTGGCTTCATCTCTTTCATTAAAAGCTCGATATATTTTTACTAATTCTCCCTCTTCTTTTTCTGTCCAAAGTTCTTTGCCTAATCTTTCAGGATTATTTCTAATTACTGCATTTGCAGCAGATAGAATATTAGTCGTCGATCGATAGTTTTGTTCTAATTTTAAAGTTTTTACAGTTTTAAAGTCGTTGATAAACCTATTTATGTTTGAACTTTTTGCACCACGCCAACTATAAATAGATTGATCATCGTCTCCCACAACTGTCATTTGACCTTCCTTGCCAACTAACTGTTTTAAAAGTAGATATTGAATTTCATTAGTATCCTGAAATTCATCCACCAAAATATGCTGAAATCTTCTTTGATAGTGATCTAAAAGATTTGGATTTTTAGCTAGCATTTCATGGCAACGCAAGAGAATTTCTGCAAAATCTATAACGCCTTCTTCTTCACATGTTTTTTGATACTCTAAATAAATGTCAGCCATTTTTTCTTCTACATAAGTTGCTTTATTTGGAAGTTTTGCAATTCTTCTTCCTTCATCTTTTTGTTTATTTATAAACCACTGAGTCTGTCTTGGTTGCCAAGTAGCCTCATCCAAATTCATTTTTTTTATGACTCTTTTTATAACTCGATTTTGATCATCGCCATCTAGAATTGTAAAAGACTTTATAAGACCGGCTTCTTCCCAATGCATTTTGAGCATTCTATGAAATAAACCATGAAAAGTTCCGCACCACATTTGTTGCAGCTGCTCTCCTAAAATTGATTCAATCCTGCCGCGCATTTCTTTAGCGGCTTTATTTGTAAATGTAACCGTCATTAAAGAAAGTGGATTAATTTCTTTAACTTTACAAAGCCAAGCTACTTTGTGAGTAATAACTTTGGTCTTTCCAGATCCGGCGCCAGCCAACACTAAAGAATAAGGTAATTCTTCTGTAACCGCTTCTCTCTGTACTGGGTTTAAATCGTCTAAAATATATGAAATATCCATTATTTGTAGTTTAAGCTAGACATATTAATAATTAAAAAAATGAACGAAAAAATAAACTTTTATAACTCTTTAGAGTTAACTCTATCAGAAGCTGAAATTATATTTTCTAGTGCTGTTGATGATAGCAAATCTTTGTTTCACACCCCCACCTTATCTACCTTTGAAAATAAAAAAATATCTACAAGAACAGTGGTTTTAAGAGAATTTAATAGAGAAAAAAGATATTTAAGATTTCATACTGACAGTCGATCAAATAAGATTAATCAAATAAATGATGAGTCTACCTCTACTGTTCATGGATACGACCCAGACTTAAAAATACAGATTAGATTGAATGGTCAAACTACGATTCATCAAAATGATGAGATTTCTAGAAATGCATGGGATCAATCAAGAGAAATGTCAAAAATGTGTTACTCCGTTTCAAACTCTCCAGGAAAGGAAATTCTAGCACCAGAAGAATACGATATTGTCAAAGAGCAAATAGAAATTGAAAGTGGTTATAAAAATTTCGCAGTGATTATCTTCAAATTTGATTATTTAGAGTTTCTTTTTCTAAAAGGAGCTGGTCATCGAAGGTCTTCTTTTGATTGGTCTAATGGCGATCTAATTAGCAATTGGCTTATTCCTTAATTTTTTCTTTAAACTTGATATAAAATATATTAATTAACTAAATTACAAACTATGTCTAAACACAACGCTTTAAATATGTTCGGCAGATCCGGAAACCCTGCTATGAATGATGCAACTTTTTCTAACTTCACTCCTGACTCTTTAACCGGCAGAACCATGAGTCTTCAAGGAACTGTAAACAAGACAGGTATTCTACTTTTGCTTGTAGTTTTGACAGCATCGTACACTTGGAATCAGTTTTTCTCTACCGGTCTTCCTGAAACTGTTATGCCTATTGCAATAGGTGGAGCAATTTTTGGTTTTATATTCGCCTTAGCTACTATCTTTAAGAAAACGTGGGCTCCAATCACCGCCCCTTTATACGCTCTATCTCAAGGTTTATTTTTAGGAGCAATCTCCGCAATATTCGAACTTCAATTTCCTGGAATAGTTATTCAAGCAGTTGGTTTAACTTTAGGAACTTTGGCCTCTTTATTAGTTTTATATAAAACGGGGGTAATAAAACCTACAGAAAATTTTAGACTGATGATCGTTTCAGCGACTATGGGGATTGCTTTGCTATACGTCGTTAGTATGGTGATGAACATGTTTGGCTCAGGTATTGGATTCATCCATTCTAATGGTCTTTTTGGAATTGGATTCAGTCTTTTCGTCGTAGCCATAGCAGCTTTAAATTTAGTTTTAGATTTTGACTTTATTGAGCAAGGAGCTGAGCACGGCGCGCCTTTATATATGGAGTGGTTTGGTGCCTTCTCTCTCATGGTGACTTTAATTTGGTTGTATTTAGAAATGTTAAGACTGCTTTCTAAGTTAAGAAGTAGATAGTGGATTTAAATAATATTTTTTTTGGCATATTAATTGTTGGATCTTTAGCGATATTTTTTCTCATTGGTCCTATAAGAGCATCGGCTAAGCAACGAAATAGATCCGATCGAATTGACTGGAATAAAAAAAGATCTCCTTTTTTTAAGATCTTTTTATTGATGCTTGTTTCTATCTTTGTAATCGCACTTTTGATTAAATTATTTTTTTAAATGAAACAAAATACGGATATTTTAGTTATTGGTAGCGGAGCAGCTGGCTTAACTGCATCTCTTGAACTAGCAAAAGATTTTAAAGTAACGCTCATCTCAAAAGAAACTTTTGTAGATAGTTCAACTTGGTACGCTCAGGGAGGAATTGCTGCAGTTCTAGCTGAGAATGACACTACAGAAAGTCATATAAAAGACACTTTGATTGCCGGCGATGGTCTTTGCGATGAAAAAGCTGTCAGATTTTGTATAGAAAATGGAAAGTCTGCAATTAAGTGGTTGATTGATTCTGGTGTTAGTTTTACCAAAAATGAGAGTGGAAGTGATTACCATTTGACTAAAGAAGGTGGTCATTCGCATCGAAGAGTTATCCATGCAGCGGATACAACCGGGAAAGAAGTATCTGATTCTCTAGCAGCAAAAGTTCTTAAAGATAAAAATATAACTATTTTAGAAAATCACCTTGCTGTTGATTTAATAACCGAAGATCAGGTCTGTAAAGGAGCTTATGTTTTCGACAAAGAACGAGAGCAGGTCATAACAATATCAGCAAGCTCGACGATATTAGCTACTGGCGGAGCAAGTAAAATTTATCTTTATACGAGTAATCCCGATGGGGCCAGTGGTGATGGCTTTGCTCTTGCATGGAGAGCAGGATGTACTTTATCTAATATGGAATTTAATCAATTTCATCCCACCTGTCTTTATCATCCAGAAGCCAAATCATTCTTAATAAGTGAGGCATTGAGAGGGGAAGGAGCCAAGTTAATTAATCATGAGAACAAAGAGTTCATGAAAAATTATGATTCTAGAGAAGAATTAGCGCCTAGAGATGTGGTTTCAAGATCAATTGATGAGGAGATGAAAAAAACTGGTAAAGACTGTGTCTATTTAGACATAAGTCATAAGAGTGAAAAAGAGATTAAGAAATCCTTCCCTGCTATACACACGAAATGTCTTGAGTTTGGTTTTGATATTACCAAAACATCTATTCCTGTTGTTCCAGCTGCTCACTACACATGCGGTGGAGTTAAAACCGATTTGAAAGGAAGAACAAACATAGACTCTCTTTATGTGATTGGTGAAACTTCGTGTACGGGTCTTCACGGTGCTAATAGAATGGCCAGTAATTCCTTATTGGAATGTGTAGTTTTTGCAAAGTCGGCTGCTGATGATATAAAGATAAATTTTGTTCCAAATTCTCATAACTTATCTAATTGGGATAATTCTAAAGTTATTAGAGCTGGAGAGAATATAGTGATCTCTCATAATTGGGATGCAACCAGACGTTTGATGTGGGACTATGTTGGAGTGGTAAGAAGCGATGACAGGTTAAAAAAAGCAAAAGAAAAGATAAAATTAATTCATGATGAAGTTGAAGATTTTTATCGAAATTATGAAATAAGTTCTGACTTTATCGAATTGAGAAATCTAGTTCTGGTAGCACGAATTGTAATAGAAAGCGCGAGTCGAAGATTTGAAAGTAGAGGTTTGCATTTCACAAGTGATTATCCAGAAAAATCAGATCAAGCTATACCTTCTTTAATATCAAACAAAGATTTAAATTATTAATTTTTTTTAAGAATATCTCTCATTGAAAGAACTCCAATGAGGTTTCCATCTTCCATGACGGCTAAATGTCTTATTTGATTTTCGATCATAAGGTTTAAAGCATCTCCAGCTGTCTCTTTCGATGAGATACTTATTATTTTTTCTGACATTATATGCTTTACTTTAAAATCATCGATGACAGCATTTTTTCTTGAAATGAGTTCTATTATGTCTCTTTCAGTTAAAATGCCTTTTAAATCTTGAGGGTTTCCGCTCTCAGGACAATGCACAAGTAGCGCGCCAATTTTTTTTTCATCCATTATTTGACAAGCTTTTTTGATTGAAGAATCATCAGAGACTGAGAATATATCCCAGTATCTCTGATTTAAAAGCATGTCTCCTATTACTCTATCCATAAATAATGATTTTACGTGTAAATTTATCCGTTTTATAATGTTTTTTCGTTAAGGAGATGAAATGAAAAAATATACAAAGAAAATTAGTCTTAAATCAATTCTTTTCAGTTTTATAATTATAGCCTTTGCCAATATTGGATCCTCTGAGTCAGGGTATGTCGGAGAAGATGATAAGGTAGAACTAGAAGTTAAAAGGCTTTACTCACAACCCGCTAAATTTCCTAGAAAAGCTTTAAGGCTTGCTAAAGATGGCTATGTCCTTGTTGAATTTGATATCGATACTGATGGATCAGTTATAGATCCGTACGTTGTAGAAAGTGAGCCTGCAGGGTTATTTGAAAGAGCAGCAATGAAATCTATAAGGAAATACTTATACGAGCCTCCTGTTTATGAAGGAGTATCTGTAAAAGTTAATGATGTTCAGGTAAAAATGTCCTTTAAGGTCCAATAGTAAGAACTTTATAATTATAATATCAAAGCGCTAAATGCGTATTAGAACTACACTGATTTTAATCGGCTTAGTAGGAAATATCCTTCTGGCTTCGGTTCTTTATGGTCTTTATTCTTGGAGAGAAAATACTCAAAGAGATTTTTCTTCTGAATCTTTAGTTACAACATATGAAGCTGCCTGGTTTCAAACTTTAGAAACGTCTTTCAATCCTATTTCAAGTTGGTTGCCTTCTGGAGAAAGAGGAACTTTTTGGGATCCGGAAAATGAAATTTATCCGGAAGAGGAACTTTCCTCTCCCGATCATGAATACGATAATCCTTTAATAGAATTCATAACAAAAAAGAATGCTGGTGAAGCTAGCTACTTATTAGACCTAATGTTTGAATTCGATCTAGATGAAGGCAATTTGAGTTATGTAATGGCCTATTACCCAAATGGTGAAAGATTTTATTGCAGTAGTGCCCTAGATTTATCTGGTATTGATCCTTGTAATCCTAAAGCCAATCCTGATTTCCTAGCTGATTTAGAGAATTATTTAGATGACGCGGGTAAAAGGCCAAGAAGGACTCTTTCGACTATTTCTGATATTTCCGAAAAGGAAATCTCAACTTTAAATCAAACTATGGCATTTCCGATCAGGGCTTTTGGCAGGAACGCTGAAGCTATAGTTATTATGGGGATTGATATAAGAAAATCTCTAGAGACTTTTGGAGATGAGTTCGAACTTGTTTCTGCTGTTCGAACTCCTGAGGGAATAATTTCTTTAGGTGATGATTATGCTAGATATGCTTCCGCCTTGGACAAAGAAGATGATGAAGCATTTGGAAGTAAAAATGAGTTAGGGTTATTTGTAGAAAAAGCTGAAGAATATCTTTCTACCTATGGAAATAGAACTAATATAAGAGATAGTGAATTGGGTTCTTCCATGACCCTTCTTCCATTGAGCTCTTACCTTTCAGCAGATAAAGCACAATTTTTTATCTTCAAGGATGAGACAGAAAGTATTACTCAGGAAAATAATATTTTAAATCTTATTTTCTTCTTAATCTTTATAGTGATTTTTCTGGTCATTCTAATTACCTCGTTAATTTCAGCTAATACTTTTGGATCTATAAATAGAGCTATAGAAGTTTTAGAAGCTCTAACAAGTGGGAATTTGACAAAAACAATGCCTGAGAGAAGAGGTATTCTTAAGTCAGATGATGATGAAGTTGGTCAATTGGCAAAAGCTTTAGAGATTTATAGAGGCCATTTAACAGAAATGGAGAATATAAGAGATGAGCAAGCAAGAAGAAGAAAAGAAAGAGATGAAGCGATAATAGAAAAAATGTCTATTCTTGCTGATGAACTAGAAGGAGACTCTAGAACGTTAATCCTGAATGACATAAAGAAAATGCAAGATCTCGCTTCCGATAGTGATGAATCTTCTAGTGAAGATGCATCCGTAGAACTTATGACATTAGCATTCTCTAGAATGGCGGATGAAGTGCAAGTTCTTATAGACTCTAGAACTAAAGAAATGGAAGACTCTCGTGATGAAGCTCAAGAAGCAAATGCACAGAAAAGTAAATTCTTTGCAAACATGAGTCACGAACTAAGAACACCCTTAAATGCAATTCTTGGATATGGAGAAATGCTATATGAAGAATGTGAAGACCTAGGATACGAAGATTTAATGCCTGATCTTAAAAAAATTACTTCTGCTGGCACTCATTTATTGTCTCTTATAAATAATGTACTGGACTTATCAAAAATAGAAGCAGGGAAAATGGAACTTTACCTTACTAGTTTTGAAATAGAGAAGCTTGTTGAAACTCTAAAAGATGTAAACGCTCCGCTTGCTTCGAAAAATGACAATGGTTTTAAAATTAATATACAAGATGCTATAGGCTCTATGACCCAGGATGAAACTAAGTTAAGGCAGTGTGTTACTAACTTTTTAAGTAATGCATTTAAATTTACAAATTCTGGACTAGTTACTTTAGATGTAACTTCTTCGATAAAAGATGATATTGAGATGATTGATTTCAAAGTTTCTGATGATGGTGAAGGAATGAGTGCAGAAGGAGTTGCAAAAGTATTTGAAGAGTACACTCAAGCTGAAAGATCTACCTCTGCAACACATGGAGGAACTGGTTTAGGTTTACCAATTAGTAAAAGATTTGCAGAGCTTATGGGTGGAGATGTAAGTGTTTCAAGTGAGAAAGGTAAAGGTTCTATTTTTATTATTTCAGTACCAAGAGTTTCAAGTGATCAAGAAGATTTAGATGATGGGATAGCCGATGACGTGAATGATGAAAGTATTTGTGTGTTGATCGATGATGATGTTGCTATGCATGATTTAATTAGAAGGACAATTGTAAAAGCCGGCATGAGATTGATAGGAGCAACTGATGGAGAACAAGGCTTAAAAATGATTAGAGAGTTAAAACCTAAACTTATTTTATTAGATGTTCTAATGCCTGGTCGAGATGGTTGGTCTATTTTAAAAGAATGTAAATCAGATGAAGAATTAAAAGATATCCCTGTTGTAATGGTAAGCCAAATGTCTCAAGAAAAACTCGCTTCTTCTTTGGGAGCTGACGATTATCTTACAAAACCGATAGATAGAGCTAAATTTCTAAAAACGGTCTCTACCCTAATAGGTACAAATAATAAAAATAAAACTATTCTTATCGTAGATGACGATGCGAATACTAGAGATATTCTAAAAAGGTCTTTAATTGATGCTGGTTATGATCCTGTTCTAGCTAAAGATGGAAAAGAAGGCTTATCAAAATTAGACAAAGATCCTTCTTTAATTGTATTGGATTTAGAGATGCCAAGAATGGATGGTTTTGAGTTTTTAGAGAATTTGATCGAATTAAAAGAAGAAAGTGATCGCCCTAATGTTCTGGTTTATTCAGGAAAAGATCTAACTGATGTTCAGGCTGAATTACTAAATAAAAATGTGGAAGGTTTAATAAAAAAAGATGAAGTCTCTATAAATCAGTTACCTGGATTAGTTTCGAAAATCCTTAAAGAGAACTAATTTATAGTTTAGCTTCTATCTTTTCTAAAAGTCTCTTGAAATCTACGGGCTTAGTATCAAAATCGTCAGCTCCACAATCTAAAGCTTTTTGCCTATCATGTTCCATGGCGTGAGCTGTTAAAGCAATAATTGGAATTGATGAAATTTCCGGATCTTCTTTAGCTTTAGTTGTAGCATCCCAGCCATCTAAAACTGGCAAGCCCATATCCATAAGAACTAAATCGGGACTTTCTGATTTCATTTTATCAAGCCCTTCCTGTCCATCAAAAGCGAAAATAACTTCATAGTCTCTTCTTGTTAGTCTTCTTCCAAGCATATCTCTATTCATTTCGTTATCTTCTACATATAAAATTTTTGGCATGATTATCTCCTTATTTAATCGAAAGTAATTTGATCTCTTCCATTTTCTTTTGACTTATAAAGCCTTTCATCGGCTACATTGACCATTTCTTCAAAACCAATTGAATCTGAAGAATGTGCCACACCACCACTTATATTAATATTAATTTTAATATCTTGGAATGGTATGAGTAAATTATTTACATCAACTCTTAATGAGGAACAAAAATCATTGATAGATTGATTTTCATCATCCATGATAATTGCCATAAATTCTTCACCACCTACTCTTCCAACAATATTGGAACCACTTTTTTTTTCTATTAACTTAGCTAAAGCAATTATCACAATGTCGCCGCCAGGATGACCATATGTGTCATTAACTTGCTTAAAAAAATCAATATCTATCGATAGCAACGAAAAGCCTGATCCTAAGCCTTTTGTAATGTTAGTAAAACATTCTTCTCCGTGATCAAAAACTACCTTTCTATTGAATATTCCAGTTAACGGACAAGTGGTTGCTCTTATATGAAGCTCTTTTAATAATTTTCTATTTGCCTCTCGAAAGTACTTGGCTTCTAAGCTAGCAACTGCTTTAGCCATTAAAATAGTTCCATTAAGGGGCTTTGGAAGATAGTCCGTAGCGCCCAATTTAATACATTTTGCTGTGCTATCTACATCATTAAATGCTGAAACCATTATTATAGGAAGTTCATCCGCACTATGATTTGACCTAAACTCCTTTAAAAGTTCTAATCCATTTATATCGGGAAGTATTACATCCAACAAAATTAAATCAGGAGTTTGCCGATTAACTTCTTTAATTGCGTCTTTACCGTTATAAACCACTCGACACTCTAATCCATGCTGCCCTAATCTTCTTTGAAGAACTTCACAATTTGTCACGTTATCATCTACTATCAAAATATCTGCATCTTTTAAACTTTCGTCTATTTCTAAACTATAATCTAAGTCACCTAAAGATTTAAAAAGAGATTCTGCATTTTTTACATTGCTTGTTCCGGAATCATCTGAAAGCTCAGGTTTAAGATCTCCTTTAATGAAATCTACGAATTTCTCTATAGCTTTTTCTGTATCTCTAGAGAGAGAAAGAATATTATTTAAATCTTCGATACAGCTTTCCGAAAGATCGTCTTCAAAGTCTTCCATTAATATTTCGCTATAGCCAATAATAGCGTTTAAAGGTGTTCTCAGATTATGTCGCAATTCAGAATATTCTTCCGCTGATTTATTTTTTTGAGCGTCGCTTTTAGTATTTTCTCTAAAAGCTTCTTCATATTGAGACAAAAGCTTTTCCTGACCCGATTTAATTTGTCCAAGCTCTTCATTAATATCTACTTTGTTTTCTTCAGCAAATTGAGCTACTAAGTCAGTATATTGCTCAATCGCATCTGCTGGGGCAGTAAACTCTTGTTTTATTTGAGCAAGTAATATTTGCTCCGCACCCTTTGAGGGCTTTTCATTTTCTGTGGTCACTATAAGTTCTTCTTTAAATCGGCTATAAATTCTGGTCTATGCATTAGGTATCCTTGGCCATTAGGACACCCTATTGCTATAAATTTTTCTTTTTGATCTTCTGTTTCTATCCCCTCACCCAACATTTCTAGTGACAAAGTTTGACAAACGCTAACAACAAATTTAATTAGCTCTGAAGTTGTTTTTTCAGAAATTGTCTCTGCAAATACTTTATCTAACTTCACTGAATCTACTGGTAAATCTCGTAAATAACTTAAAGAAGAATAACCAGCTCCAAAATCGTCTATTGCCAATGGAATTCCTATATCCTTTAATTTCTGAAAAGATTCACCTGCTTTTTTTAAATCTTCAAGTTCAGCTGTTTCGGTTATTTCTAAACCTAATTCGCCTGGTTGCAAATTTAGTTCTTTTACATAATCAATAAATATTTTTGTAAAATTTTCTTGCATTGCAGTGTGTGCAGAAACGTTTAAATAGATTGTAACGCCTAACATATCGAATTCTTCTTTCAATTTAAAAGCTTCTTTAAGTTTTTCTAAAGAAGCTATAACAACAAGAGAAAATAAACTCTCGCCTTCAATTAGCGGTATGAATTTATCATTTGGAATAATTTTTCCTTCTTCGTCTCGCATTCTCAGAAGCGCCTCAAGACCAATCAATTTTCCCGATTTTAAATCTACCTGTTTTTGATAAGCCAAGTCTATCCTGTCATTTTCTAAGCAAGCAATTGTTCCACGAAGAGCTTCCAAACTATCTTTATCATTAGTTAATACTTCTAAAAGATAAAAAGAGGTTTTATCTTCCAAGGGAACTTCATGAACCCTAGATCTCAAGAAAAAATTGATTTTTCTAAGTTTCATATCTACATTAGATTCAAAGGAGGATGCAACTTTAATATCATGTAACTTTTTAGATTTTGTTACATTGAAAACTCCTTTAATCTCTATTTCATTATCATTTTCAGCATTAAAAATATATCTAGAAGAATTATTCATCCATTGAATTCTTAAATCTTTATCAAAAACTATAAAAGCACTTGGATGTTGCTGCAGTGACTCAGTTAAATAAAATTGCTTATCTACACTCAATGTCATGACGCTTCTTTTATCAAATCATCTACAATAATCACGAAATTATCATCAAAAGTTTCTCGCATAAAAGACCATAGTTTCACATGGTGAGGAGATTTAAATAGAGTCCTAAATGACTTAACGAACGCTGCCCATTCAGACTCATCTAACATTCCTATAGAGTACTGGTAGTACTGGTTTTCTCTTGATCTAAGCATCACAGCGAAATAAGACAAATACATCGCATCTTCTTCTTCTGATAAAGACTCGTCCTTGCGCAGTTTTAATTTTATTTTAACCAAGTCTTTTTTCATGCCTGCTAAAGCCATTTTTTGATGGCTATCAGCAACATTCTGTCTGACGTTAGCTTTAGAAACTTTATTTTGTTCTGATAATTCTCTTATTAAAAAATAAACAGTTCCTAGAGCTCCTAATGCAGCAGCAGCTTGAATTATTACGCCTATATTTTGAAATAACCAATGCATTTAATCTTTCCTTTTATTTGCTTATTTAGATTAAATCTTTTTTAAATAGATTGAAATAGTTACTTTAGTTAAATCTTCGCATTTCGGAGTTGTTCGCATGTGGTATTAAACTCTTTAACAGTTTCATCTATTATTGTTCGAACAGGTTTTATTTCATCTATTAAGCCCATAGACTGACCTGTCAGCGCAGGTGCTGCGTTTAAATTACCGCCGAAATATAAATCTTGAACTCCGCCAAAAACACTCATATCCATGGAACCTTTTTCAAATATTTCTTTTGTATAATCGGTTTTAATTGCTCGTAAACATGGAGAGCCAGTTTTATTTAAAACATAAGTATCTGATTCGGTCCCCTCTAAAATAGCATTTTTCCAGTTATCGTGAACAGGGCTTTCTTCACTTGAGACAAACCTAGTACCCATTTGAATGCCTTCAGCTCCTACTGCAAAGGCTGCTGCCATACCTTGGCCATCGGCTATTCCTCCAGCTGCAATAATTGGAAGATCTATTTTTCTTCTAATAGCTTGAATTAGAACAAATAATCCAACTTCTTCCGGACTTTTAAATCCGCCACCTTCTGTTCCCTCAACTACAAGACCATCTACTCCTGCATCGGCTGCTTTCAGAGCTCCAGCAAGACTCGGCACTGCATGATAAACGGTTAAACCTGCACTCTTAAGGGTATCTATATATTTGGCAGGACTTCCGGCTGATGTGGTGACAAATTTTACTCCACATTCTGCAACAAAATTTACGATGGAATCGTCTTTTAGAAATAATATTGGTAGATTCACGCCAAAAGGCTTATCTGTAAGTTCAGCCATTTTTTTTATCTCTTCTTTGCATGCTTCGACCTCTCCAGAAGAAGTTTCAATAACTCCTAGACCACCTGCATTTGATACTGCAGAAGCAAGTTTACTTCTAGCAATCCAGCCCATGGGGGCCTGAATTATTGGATATTTTGTTCCTAGGTGTTTCGTAACTCTATTCATAATTTATCTCCTAGTAAAATATACTACTAGCGTCATTTTTAAAAAAGATTTAATAAAATGTCTTAAATAAAATCAAAGTGTTCAGCCTCAAGAAATGGTTTTCCTTGAGCATCGCTTTCTGAAATAAGGATCGGCTTCCATGGAAAATCTATTCCAATTACTGGATCATCCCATTTGATACATTTTTCATCGTCTTTATTCCAGTAATCGGTAACTTTATAAAAAAATTTAGCTTCATCGCTCAGAACCAAAAATCCATGAGCGAATCCTGGTGGCACCCATAATTGTTTACCGTTTTCTTTAGATAAGATTATTCCCATCCAGTCTCCATAAGTTTTAGAATTTCTTCTTAAATCCACAACCACATCAAATACTTCTCCAGATAGAACTTGAAGTAATTTTCCCTGAGGTTTTTTAAGTTGATAATGCAGACCTCTAAAGACACCCTTCTTTGAAAGGCTTATGTTATCTTGAACGAACGAATAATTAATATTTATAAGCTTTGTAAATCTGAGCAGATTAAAATTTTCGGAAAAATTACCCCTATCATCCGAAAACACTTTTGGTTCGATTATTTCTATGTCGGAAAATATCTCTTTTCTCATATTTTTAATATGGCCTGCAAATGTCTACTGTAAGAATTCTTCATGGATTTCGAAATTTTTAGAAGATCTATTTTCTTTATCCAGCCATTCGTAAAAGCTATCTCTTCTGGACATGCAATAATTGTATTTTGCTTATTTTGAATCAGAGAAATAAAATTTGAAGCTTCTAACAAGCTATCAAAAGTTCCTGTATCCAGCCAAGTAAAACCTCTATTCAACATCTTTACTCTCAACTTTTTATCTTTTAAATATTCAGCATTAAGATCGGAAATTTCTAATTCTCCTCTTTTAGAAGGCATTAATTTTTTAGCTTTTAAAGAAACGTTTTTCGGGAAAAAATAAAGGCCTGTAATAGCAAGATTACTCTTTGGCAGTTTAGGTTTCTCTTGAATCTTTGAAGGCAGTCCATTTTTGTCTAAAGTTAAGATACCAAATCTTTCTGGGTCTTTGACTTGATATGTAAAGACAGTCGAATTATCTTGGTCTTCATTTGCTTCTCTAAGAATTTTTGTTAGATCATTTCCATGATAAATGTTGTCGCCAAGTATTAAGCAACTAGGATCACTTTTGATAAAATCTTTTGCTAAAATGAAAGCCTCAGCAATTCCGTTTGGTTTCGTCTGTTTTATATATTTAAGTTTTAGACCCCACTGTTTTCCAGATCCTAAGAGTTTCTTAAATGTTGGTAGATCTTGAGGGGTAGAGATTATTGCTATTTCTCTTATTCCAGCAAGCATAAGTGTTGAAAGAGGATAAAATATCATGGGTTTATCAAATACAGGAAGTAATTGTTTAGAAATAATCTGGGTAAGCGGATGCAGTCTTGAGCCCTCTCCTCCAGCTAATATAATTCCTTTTCTTTTTTTTATAGAGTTATTCATTATTTTCCATTACTTTAATGATGCTATTTTTCCAATTGGGTAATTCTATCCCAAAGTTATCTTTTAATTTAACAGAAGAAAGAAAAGAATATTTTGGCCTTTTAGCCTTTTGAATAAATTGCGATGAAGATATTGGACTTATGTCGACTTTAGAAAAATTTGAATCTAAATTTATTTTTTTTGATATTTCTTGAGTAAATTTAGCGAATTCATACCAGGTTCCGGATTCTTGTCCAGATAGGTGATAAATCCCCCATCTATTTTCTTCATTCAAGTTTAATTTAAGTTCGGCTAGCATTTCTAAAACTGCTTGAGATATAAAACCGGAAAAATTTAGGCTCGACTCCTGATCTGAAACAATATTCAACTCATCCCTGTCATTTGATAAATTAATTATCTTAGAAATAAAGTTATCTGCATTTTTAGAGATTACTCCGCTAGTTCTTAAAATTAAATATTTAGAACATATTTCAGCTATATAGTTTTCTCCTTCTAATTTAGAATTTCCATAAACTGAAATAGGGTTGGGAGTATCACTTTCTAAGTAAGGCTCTTCCTTCAAACCATCAAATACATAATCAGTTGAAAAATGAATTAAAACAGCATTGTTTTCATGTGCCAATATTGCTATTTTTTTTACTGTCAAAGAATTAATTTGATAAGCACTTTTTTCAAAACTTTCAGCACCATCTACATTTGTAAATGCTGCTGCATTTACAATAAATTTTGGATTAAGTCTTTTAATAATTAAATCTAAAGATTCTGGATTTTCAAAGTCAAATCCGTTTCTATCTAAAGAGGTCACTTCACCTAATTTAGATAAATTTTTTGAGAGATCTCTGCCAAGTTGACCATTTGAACCAAGAATTAAAATTTTGTTCTTACTGTGTTCATGAATATTTTGATCAAGCATTATAAAATTTATAAATTATCTAGATACCATTTGACAGTTTTTTTTAATCCGGCAGAAAAAGTCATTTCAGGAGTCCAGCCAAGCTCATTATTTATTTTAGAAATATCTAAGCTGTATCTAAAATCGTGACCCGCCCTATCTTTTATGTATTCAATTTGTGACGAGTATGATGTATTGTCTTTTTTTGGATTCAAGGAATCTAAAATTTTGCATATTTCTAAAACAATTTCATTATTATTTTTTTCACTATTCCCACCAATATTATAGGTCTCTCCTAATCTGCCTTTTTCTAAAATTTTAATTATTGCGGAACAATGATCTTCAACATATAACCAATCTCTAATGTTTTTTCCATCTCCGTATATAGATAAATTTTTTCCATTGATCGCATTAGTTATCATTAATGGGATTAATTTTTCAGTAAACTGCATTGGTCCATAATTATTCGTGCAATTTGATGTAATTGTAGGCAAGCCATATGTGTGAAACCAAGCCCTAACTAAATGATCGCTTGCAGCTTTAGAAGCAGAATAAGGACTATTTGGCCTATAAGGACTTTCTTCGTTTGAACTTGGATCAGAAATAGATAACGATCCAAAAACTTCATCGGTTGATATGTGTACGAATTTAAATTTATCTTTCTTTTCCTTTTCTAAATTTCTGTAAAAGTTTAATGCTGCCGATAATAATGAAAATGTTCCTAAAATATTTGCATTTATGAATGCTTCTGGGCCCTCTATAGACTTATCAACATGACTCTCAGCAGCAAAATTAATTATCGCTCGTGGCTTATGCTTCTCCAATAGACTTTCAATAGAATTTTGATCTTGAATATTAGCCTCGACAAAGTTGTATCTTGAATCAGAACTTATAGAATCGAGATTTTTTAAATTAGCCGCATATGAGAGATTATCTATGTTTAGAACATCTTCATCTGAAGAATCCATCCATTTTAAAATAAAATTAGAACCTATAAAGCCTGCACCACCCGTAACAAAAATCATAATCAGTCTACTTTAGTCTTAAAAAATATTTGTTCAATCACTCCTTTAAAAAAGGCTATGTATTTTGCTCTTTTTCTAGCTGAGAAAATCATTTCAGGAGATATTAATTGTAAACTGGCAAGAAATATATTTCTTAAATTAACTCCCTTAATTTTATGTTTCGCTTGAGCATAAACTCTTGACTTACCCATATGGTATCCCTTGAGGGAAGCTATTGTGGTGTTTCTTGAGCTTGATCCACCGCCAACATGTGTAACGACAGAATTATTAATATACATTAAAGGCCCCACTTCTTTTCTAAGCCTAATTGCTAGATCGTCATCCTCATGATACAAAAAAATTTTTTCATCAAAACCTGACACTCTAAAGAATAAATCTTTTTTTATAAAAATTGCTGCCCCGCTTAAAATTGAGACTTCTTTGTCAGCAATAGGATTTTTTTTACTCATCCACTCTGATTTAGAAAGCAATACCGATCTTCTTTTGAAATTTTGTTTCCCTGATTGATCGCATATTTTTGGATTAAACCCACTTGCATTAGGATAAGATTTTGCAGCTTTTAAAAGTTCCTCAACGCTTTCAGGATTTAAAGACGAATCAGGATTTATAAAAAATAAAAAATCTCCATTAGCTGCTCTTGCACCTATATTGCTTGCAGCACCGAAACCTATATTTTTTTTATTTGTGATAAGAATACAATCATATATATTTGCAATTTCTTCGGTTTTTTTGTCTTGAGAATTATCTACAAGAATAACTTCATATTCTTTTGGGATGCTGAGGAGGAGTGTTTTTAGCGCAATTGCACTTTGGTAACAAACTATAATGAAAGAGACAGAAGCTCTATTATTTTCCATAAGGAATTATATATTTTTATTAAAATTTTTTTAAAATAAGAAAATTCCTAAATCCACAATTAAATAAATATTTACAACAAGACCGGAGACCCAAAATAAGCTTCTTAGGCTAGGGTTTTTATCGGTCGCAATAAAATAATATAAAAGCATATGAACTATTCTCGAAATAGCATAGATCCATATTATTAAATTTAATTTGCCTGAATCATAACCTGCCAATATAGCTATCAAAGTCATACCCAATAAAGGAACAATATTTTCTAAGGAGTTCCAGAAAGCTCTATAGCTTCTAAAGAAAAAGGATTCTTGACCAAGAGAAGGATTTATTACGCCAACTTTGTAACCTTTTTCTGCTCTATGTGCTGCAACTAATACTAATGCTTGAATCATTATTGTAGTTAAAATTAACCAGATTCCTTCAAATACAGATTGATAAATTTCGAACATTTTGTCTCCTTATTTTTTAAAAGTTTTCTGGATGTTTTGCCTTAAATCCAGAATAAAATAGTTTTAAATTATTTATATCTTGTTCATTATCCCCCGAAGGTTCAAAAAAACCATTGAAAGAACACATTTTTTTTTCAAAATCTATCGAGATGAGCGCTATCTTACAATCCATTTGTTTGGCTATTCTTAAAAAGCCTGTTTTCCACCTATCTACTTTAGATCTAGTGCCTTCAGGAGTTATGCCAATAATAACCCCACCTTCTTTAGCTACAAGTTGAGAAACTTTATCAACTATTAATTGAGGATTATCTCTATTGACGGGTATTCCGCCAACGCCATACATAATTTTTTTTAAAATTGGAACCTTGAATAGAGAATTTTTAGCTAGAACATACATCTTTAGATCCAGAGACCAGATAACACCTAAAGCATGGACAAAATCCCAGTTAGAAGTATGAGGACCTCCTACTAATACGAATTTTTTTAAATTTGGTATCTCACCTTCAACCTGCCAGCCTGAAAATTTTTGTATGATTCTTCCTATCCACTTAATAAATCTAGATCTATTTGCTCTATGTATTTCTGGAACTATTGTTTTTTTTATTTCGTTCAATTTCATGCAATATTTATTTAATTAAAGCTAACTCTAAATATTTTCTTTTGGAATCCGGATTGATGGAGAAAAAATAGTCCGTATAAATGTTAAAAAACCTTTCAGCTAAAAAACCAATCATTCTTTGCTGATAAGCATCCTCTTGATCTAAATTAATTTCTTGTTCTATTTTAAACATTACTGAGAATAATGCCTCCATATATTTTTCATAAATATCTCTTTTCATTACCAACATATTAAAAGCTGACATATCTTTTCTTTTTAAAGTTTTCTGCATGGACTCTTTCATATCTGGATATAGCTCTAAAGTCACTTTTATCATTTTGGTAAAAAACCTTTGAGAATGAACAGAGATAAATTGCTCCTCTATTGATAAGCCGTCTAGATACAAAGGGGCTGACATAACAATATCGTAATTTATCAGCTCGCTATCAAAAAAAAGGTTCAAGTCCTTAAGTTCTTTTTCTATCTTCGATTCATCAATTACTTTTGAATAATAATGATTGATACTATATTTGTTTAATTTTTTTCTTAAAAAGAGTCTAAGTTTTTTTAAATTGCTTGAGAGCAATGAATCTTCAGATTTTAAAAAAATTCTTCTGTAATGCATTAATCCAACATAATCATCAGAATTATTTTTCCATGCCCAGTAAAGAGCAGTTAGCTCACAAAAATGTGGATTTTTATCAGAAATATTATTTAAAGAATTATCTTTTAAAATTTCTTTTTTTATATGGTTCGTATTTGCTCCAACATTTATCGGTGTAAAATATTTTTTGAAGACATCTATTGATTCATCATCCTTGTGATGACAGCTCATAATAAATTGACTCATTTAATAAGATTATAAAAATTTAATTGTTAGAAATTGAGTCTGCTATAGATCTAAAGATCGCAATATGAGCATCTTTAGTAAATTCTTTTTCGGCAACAAACCGAAAATTTGAGGAAGTTTTAGCTATCACTACTTCAGTTTTAGGATCTACATAAATAAATTGATTATAAATCCCATGTGCTGTGAAATCTGTAACTACAGGGCCAGGTACCCACCATTGATAACCATATCCCCAAGAACTTGATGATAAATTATCTCCAGCATTTGGCTGAACATGGATACCATCGGGAATAGTTGAATCTTCAACCCATTGCTCTGGAACAATTTGTTTTCCATTCCAATTTCCTTTATTTAAATAGAGTTGTCCAAATTTTGCTAGATCTCTAACTGTTACATTTAGGCCGCCTAATGACATCTCAATTCCTTGTTGATCAGTAAGGTAATAAGCATCATCTTGCATACCAATTTGGCTCCAAATTTTTTCATGAAGGTACTCTTTTACAGAAACGCCTGATACTTCTGCAATCAACATTCCCAGCATTTGCGAATCTAAGCTTACATAATGATTATAAGTTCCTGGAGTTCTTGAGTTTTTTAATGTTTTTGCGAATTCTCTCTGAGAGGTACCGGTTGCTGTAACTCTTCCATAACGATTTATATCTGAATCAGGATCCCCATAATCTTCATTAAATCCAATTCCTGATGACATTTGAAGCAGATTCTTAATAGAAACACCTTCGTAACCAGTTTCATTAAAATCTTTTAAGTATTTAGTAATTGGATCATCTAGGCTATCTATCAGACCATCATTTAAGGCTATTCCGACTAGAGCAGATAAAAATGATTTAGATACTGACCATATAATGTGTCTGGTATTTTCAGTATTTTTATTCCAATAATTTTCATAAACTAACCTTCCTTTATGAAGAATAATCATTCCATCTGTCTGAAAATATTCAATGGCTTCAGATATGCTTTTATCTTTACCTTCGAATGAATAAGTTTTAGGAAATTTAAAGTTTTCAGTTTTTTCAAACACGTGAGGTTTTCTTGACGCTTTTATAGGCTTGGAAATAGGGAAAAATTCATCCATGTGAATGAAATTATAAGAAATTGTTTGTTCGTCAAATAAATTTGTCACTTTATAAATTTTCCAGATTTTGGGTCCAAATAGTATAGCTAAAATAAATAAAATACTTAAAACTATTAATAGTGCTGCTTTGAATATCTTTTTCATTAAAACTTTTATTTTTTATACAAAATAATAAATTGATAAATGATGCCTATTAAATATAAAACAAATATAACTAAGATTGAATTTAAAAGAAGTGGGTCATCTAATTCTTTGACGATCGGATCACTAACGGGAAGTCTTCTCAACCCATCAAATGTAGCGGGAACCAAATGAAATAAAAATGTAGATGAATAACTTAGAGATTCTATGTACTGAGAAAAGCTTTTAAAAAAAGATGTTTGTTCTGCTATTGCTCCAGTGAATACCGCCCCAATAGCTAAAATTCCCATCACGTGCGCCGGTCCAAATCCGCCTTGGTGATATATAAATAAAGAAGTACCTGCAACGATCAATGTAATTACTAAATAAATTTTTCCTGAATAGTTTTTAAGTTTAATAAATTTATATTTTATTAAAGAATAAAAGCCAAATAATAAAGCTAAGACTCCTAGAATCGTATGTATCCAACCCAATATAGAAATTTCTGGCATTTTCTACCCCCGTATTTTTAATGCAGCTCAACTTTATAAGAAAAGTTTATTTATCTAAAGAAATTATTTATCGCCTTAAGACTTTAAACCTTTCCAAGCTCTAATGGAAAAAGGAATACTTAATATATACATTGCCGATAAAAAGGACAGAAAAGCCCACAGAAAATTAATTAACCCTAAAAGGATTAAAGAAAATATAGCCAAAAATTGAATATAATTACTTTTTTGTAATTTAAATTTTTGTCGTTTAGATGAATATGTTGGAACTCTGCTTATTAAAAGAGCTCCGATCAGAACTGTATACATTGCTACAAAATTTATATTTTCTTGTGCCCATGTGAAACCTAAGAAACTATGAGTAAGAGGCAATAAAATTAATACGGCTCCCATTGGAGTTGGAATACCCATAAAAAAACCAGCTTCTTCTGAGCTTTCATCGTCCGAATCCAAATTAAATATAGCTAGTCGAATGCACGAGAATACAATAAATATTAAGACTGCAATAGATCCAACAAGGTCTCTTTCTTGCATTATCCCCATGTAAAGGACCAGTCCTGGAGCAACGCCAAAATTGACGAAATCAGCCAGAGAATCTAATTCAGCACCCAATTTAGACTGACTGTTTAGAATGCGAGCAAAAACCCCATCTAAGGCATCGCAAACTGCAGCAAGAAGAATATTGATTACGGCTATTTCAAATTGATATTCAAGCGCAAATCGAATAGAACTCAAACCAAAACATAAACCCGTAAGCGTTATTAGATTCGGCACTAAAGATCTAAAATCTATCTTTTTCATATAAAAATTATTTCAAGTAAGCAATAATTGTCTCGCCTGCTATAACTTTATCTCCGAGTTTGCTTTCTATTTTTGCATTCTGAGGCATATATATATCTACCCTAGATCCAAATCTAATTAACCCAAACCTTTCTCCCTCACTTAAATGCTCTCCAGTATCGATAAAACTTAAAATTCTTCTAGCTATTAATCCAGCTATTTGAACAACTACTATTTGAACTTTATCTTTAGTTTCTATAATCAAAGAGTTCCTCTCATTTTTTTCGCTGGCTTTATCAAAGCTAGCATTAAAAAAACTTCCTTCTTTGTAAGCAATTTTTTTTACTGTTCCGTTTATTGGACTTCTATTCACATGCACATTAAAAACATTCATGAATATACATATTCTTTGCATTTTTACCTCACTTAATCCTAGTTCCTTTGGAGGAGTTGCCTCATCAATTAAACAAATCTCTCCATCGGCTGAGCTGACGAGTGTATTTGGTATATTTGGGCTTACTCTTTCTGGATCTCTAAAGAACCAAATAATAAAAAAAGTAATACAAAAACCGATCAAAGAAAGGGGAATATAGATAAAGCTTAGAGATACTGATACAACGAAAGATATAAAAGAAAACTTCCAACCTTCTTTATGAATAAAAGAAATCTTTTTTTTTATAAAGTTCATAACTTAACCTAATTTTCCTTAACAAATTTATTTGCTGTTGCCATTGATGATGAAATTGCCTGATGCATATCGACATATACATAGAGTCCACACCTTCCAATAAAAATATTTTTATTATTATCTATTTTTGTATACCTTTCATAAAGTTTTCTATTATTTCCTTGGATATCCTTAACTGGATAATACCTTTCCATATTGTTTTCCTTGTAGCTGCAAGGCTCTTCAAAAGTTAGTAATGTTTCATCATCATTTTTTCCATGATTAGGAAAATTTTTCCATTCGACAACTCTTGTATAAATACTATCGTCTGTAAAATTGACTTGTGAAACAGGATAAACACTTTGCTCTTTTACTAATTCATTATGAAATCTAATTGATCTGTAAGGCAGCTCTCCAAATTCATAATCATAATACTCGTCTATTGGCATAGAATTAAACACTTTCTCATATTTAGATTCCATTAATTTATTAAATGGTGTTTCTAGCGAAATAGAAATTGCGTCATGATCGATCATATTTTTAATTAAAGTTGTATAACCCATCTTAGGCATATTTTGAAAAGAGTCAGATGGAAAATAAAGCTCATTTAAGTCGTCCCTTATGGGAATTCTTTTTATAATCGATGGGTCTAATTCTTCTATATCTAGACCCCACATTTTTTTTGTATAAGGTCTGAATAATATATCTATTATATTCTCTTTCCCTAAAATTTTTGAGGTTTCTTTATTAGGCGGGAGAGTGACTAAATTACCATCAGCTAGTTTTGCTTTTACTTTATGTTCGTAAGGCGTCCACTCAGTAAATTTAGAGAGAAAGTTTATTACCTTTTCATTACTCGTATGAAATATATGTGGGCCATATTTATGAACAGTAATTCCCGACTCATGCTCATAGTCATAAGCATTGCCAGCAATATGATCTCTTTTATCAATTACATCAATTTTATAGCCATTTTCGGCGAGAATTCTAGCGATTGTTGCTCCTGCAAAACCAGCTCCAACTATTAAAATTTTTTTTGATTTATTTAGGCTTGGCATTCTGTTTGACGAATGTTTTTATGTAGTCTTCTATTTTTATTTGTGCTTTATAGCCAAGCCTTTTTTGTGAATTTATGTCAGGGATTGTCGAAGCAAGTCTTTCTCCAGGTTTCTCTCCAATGTATTCAATGGGATGATTAAATAGTTTAGCGATATCTATGACACTTGAATTTTTATTAGTGCCAAGCATAAATTCTCCATTTAGCTTTTTTTTCCAAGCCAACATAACGCCATTTATGATGTCATCAACGTGAGTAAAGTCTCTTTTTTGCGTGCCTGGTTTAATTACAGTCAAAGGCTTTCCTTTAAGATAACAGTTTTCGAAAATTCCTATCACAGCAGCCATGTGTCCATTTCTGATTTGCCCTGGACCGTAAACATTATAAAAATAGACTATTTCATAATCTAAATTAAACCACTTTGCATAATTTTTTATAAGTTCTATATTTTTACTTTTAGTCCAACTATACGGAGAGAGATTCTCATCTCTTCCTTTGTTTCCAAACTTACTAGATGAGGCAGAATAAATTATTCTTATCTTATTATTGGAGCAAAACTTTATAACCTCAAGTGTTCCTGTGTGGTTGGAAGAGAAGCATTTTTCTGAGTGTTCAAAACTTTTAACTATTCTAGAAAATTCTCCAAAGTGAAAGATAGTATCTATACTTTTTTCTTTTTTTAGTAGTGATTTAATTTGTTTTGTATGACCTTTAATATAAATAATCTTATTATTTTTATTCGCCTTAATTCGATTTGATTGTTTAGATAAACCATTATCGATTGAAATAATTTTTAAATTTTTTAGTTTTGAATTTAATTTGTTTATTAAATTGCTTCCAATAAAGCCTTCCCCTCCAGTGACAACTATTGTTTTAATTTTTTGCTTCATATTAATAATATAATCAAAGTTATCTTAGTTGCTTAAAATCTAAAAGCTATAAATCTTTTCTATTAAAAATCTTGTTTTTTAATCTTTTATAATAATCTTTCAGTTTTTGTACTAATTCGGGACCAGCCCAATATATTCCTAAAAATAGCACTGCCCAACTAAGTCCATAAACTATTGCGCTATAAACTCCTTTTTCAGCAACAGAAAAAGATGAGCTTACGGCTATAGAACCGATTATAGGTATATAGGCAACCGATATAAATATTAGCGCTACGCCAATAAATCTTTTGATCATTTATGCGGCGTTACTAGAAATTTTGTTCCTGTAGCTTGTTTAGCATAAGTTTTGATTATTTCTGGCTCAAGCATTTCTTCCAAAGATATTTCTTGGGTGTAATTACTTGCAAAAGTTGTTGTAATTTCTTTTGCAACTCGCTCTCGCATTGCTTGAAATTTTTCCATACCAACTCTGCCAATAAATGGAGTCAAAAGCCAACCGCCTAATCCCCAAGAAAGTCCAAAAGATCTATTTAGAATAGTTGGAGAAGGATCTAATCCACCATATATATAAACTTGCTTATATGTATCGGAGCCATATCGACTGTACTCCTTAGCATTTTTATTAGCTGCAATTTCCATTGCCGATAGAATTTGTCCAGCTAGCTTTCCATCGTTTCCGCCGCCAGTTGCATCAAATCCTAATGTCGCTCCGGTTTCTACCAAAGCTTCTATTAAGTTACCCATAAAGTCTGCATCAGAAGTATTTAAAACATACTTAGCACCTAGGCCTTTCAATAAGTCTACTTGTTCTTGTTTTCTAACAATATTGATCAAAGGAATAGAGTCAGCTGCACATATTTTTACGAGCATTTGACCTAAATTAGATGCTGCTGCTGTATGCACAAGCGCCGTATGATTTTCCAGTCTCATTGTTTCTGTAAATCCCAATGCAGTTAATGGGTTTACAAAAGAAGAAGCTGCTTCCGCTGAAGATGTGCCTTCATTCATAACCAAACAACTCATAGCCGATATGCAACGATATTGCGAATACATTTCCCCACCCGCAACTCCAACAGTTTTTCCTATTAAATCTTGAACATTTTTACCAGCATCAATAATAACTCCTGCGCCTTCGTTACCAGCCTTCATTGAAAGACCAACTCTAGGTTTAAGAGATTGCATTAAAGCAGGGTGAATTCCGAGAGTTGTGACCGCTTCATCGCCAGTGCCAGATGTGGTGATGCTACCCAAGTCAGCAGCAAAGCTGATTAATAATCCAAGATCAGATGGATTTATTGGAGCCGCTTCGACTTTTATTAAAACTTCATCGTCACCAGGTGTTGGGACATCGGATGTTGCTATTGATAAAGTAAGTTTACCTTCCTCATTAATTTCTGTTCTTATTTCTTTCGAGCTAGTTGCGGTCATATTTTTCCCAATATTTATTTTTAAGAACGTAACTTTAACCAATTTTTACATGAGTTGTATATCTAAAAAGAGGTTAAAAAAGTGATACTTTGTCTACTTTTTTCTTAATTTATCTACGCTTAAGGCCAACATTAAAATTAGCATAAAAATAACGATTCTCATGTCAATGATAAATGGAGAAGCTACAGGTACAGCTATTGTTTTTATTAAAGCCCCTGTTTTGTATTGATGTCTTTCAGTGAAAACTTCGTTACCACTTATTTCTAACATATCTCTTATGCTTCTATATCTTATTAGACCCACTTGATCCCATTCTTTTGTTTCTGGTGAGCCAATATGATCTATAGCATTGGCTGAAGTGGAGCCAAAAAATACTGGATGAGAAGCCCTAGAAAACATTTCAGGAAACATATACTCCATGTAATAGTCTAAAAGATCATTAGCAGAGGCGTCTTTTCCAGTATTTTCCATAATTGGAGGACTTTCGTTAAGGTCTAGATAATTAACCATGTAAAAATCACCGCCATCGTCTTCTTGAATGAATTTAAGAAAGTTTTCTCTATCTTTTAATGGAGTTACTATATTTCTACTATCAAATCTTTTCATGGCTTCCTTTATTTCAGCTTCAGAAAGAGGTCCTGAAATATTTGTATACCAAAAGAAAAAGATTAGATAAATCGTTGAAAAAATAAACCAATGATTTTTAAATAAAGAGTGCATTTTTTTAGATTAGGTTTAAAAAACCACATAGCTTGTTTCCAGAAGGATCTCTTAAATAAGCCAAATACATTTTGTAACCGTCGCCCTCTCGAATTCCTGGAAGATCTTCACAGGTTATGCCGCCATTTGCTATCCCCGCAGCATGCCAAGCATCTCCTTCCTTCGGATTTTTTACACTAAAACCAATTGTGGTTCCATTTCCATGAGTTGCGGGCTCATTATCAATTGGTTCTGATATACAGAAGGTCATTTTATTATGAAAATAAAAATATCTTGTTTGACCCGATAGATTTGCAAAAAATCTGCCAGGCTTGCAGCCCAATACTCCTAAGATTTTATCGTAAAATATTTTTGATTTTTCTATATCATTTGCTCCGATCATTATATGACTGAACATCTTATCTCCTTTTATATTATTGAAATTAAAGCTTTAGAAAGTTCATTAGAGGTCTTATATAATTCATTTAATTTATGTTGTTTGTTACAAATAAAAGCAAAACCTAATTCCTTTTCAAGGTCTCCAAAGGCTACGGCTCCGCCAATTCCTGAATGCCCAAAATAGCCTTGATAATACTTTCTAGACATTTCAAATCTAGAGAATTTATTGTGCAGCATATACCCAAGTCCAAACGACATATCGCCGCCCATCAAAACAGAGTCTGGCTCTGAAGAGTATTCGGTTGTTATTTTTTTTAAAGTTTCTGCTTTTATAATGGATCTCTCTTTGTCCTGTCCGCTTGAGCTTAGATTGCCATAAAGTCTTGCTAGACTTTCTGCAGATCCATGCCCATTGGCAGATGGAATTTCTGACATTCTCCAGTCAGCGCTATTTACATCTCCCATGTTGTCATTTTCTAAACTTTCAAAGGCAACAGTAAAGTCGCCACCGATTAGGGCTTTCTTAAAGTTCTTTAAACCACGGGGCAGAAAAAAGTCCGGAATATATTTAAAAAAACCTAAAGTTCTTGATCCTATTCCGGAATTTTCCAACATCAACATATCCGCACAATTATTAAAATCTTGTTCTTCTAGGCCTATCTTGAAATCTATTCCAAACGGCTCAGCTATTTCTTCTTTAAAATACTGCCCAGCTGTTCTTCCGTCTACGCGTCTAATGAGTTCACCAACCAGCCAGCCATAAGTAAGCGCATGGTAACCTTGCGATGACCCTGGCTCTCTAAATGGTTTTTGTATTTCTAGTGCCTTTATAAAACCTTGCCAATTTGTCCATTTAATATTTGGAACACTCTCTTGGAACCCAAACGCTCCAGCACGATGACATAGAAAATCGCTAACTTTAGTATTTTCTTTGCCATTACAGCCATACTCTGGCCAATAAGTTGAAACTAATTTATCGACATCAATTTTTCCTTCTTCTATTAATTTGGCAATACAAGTTGCAGTTACCGCTTTGGTTACGGAAAAAACATTTACCCAGGTATCTTTCTCCCAAGGCAAAGTTCTTTCTTGATCTTTGTGCCCGCCAAATAAACTTACAACTAATTTACCTTCGTGTTCAATTGCCAGCGAGGCTCCAACTTCATGGCCAGACTCAATGGCTTGATTAAAAATCTCTTCGATATCTTTAAATTTTGGATCACAATATCCCCCGGATGGATAGTTCTTCGTCATTTTTTTAGCTCCTTAGTTAAGAGATGTCGCCTTGCATTTCCAAGCCTTCAAGTTTTCCTTTTTTTCGCCATTTATTCATAATCTTAAAGAATTCTAAAGAGCCTCCGCCGTATACATTATTTTGAGGAGCCGTATTTAGTTTTCCTTCATTGTTATAATATCCAGGCGTACAACTTTCCTGAAATGCTTGCATATCCCTAGCTTTGTTTATTATTGTCTCAACCCATTTTTCTTCGCTTTCTTGAGATGCTTCAACGACGTTTAATTTTTTCTCTTTCATCGTTTTTAATATGTAAGAAAGATGAATGCTTTGTTCATCTAATGAGTGAGTGTAATTAGCAGTAAAGCCGCCTTGAGCAGGTCCAAAAAAGAAGGTATTAGGAAATCCTCTGCAATGCATTCCGTGCAAAGATGAAAGACCATCCTTCCATTTTTCGGAAAGAGTAAGTCCTTGTTTCCCGTAGATTTCATAACCACTTCTTCTTGTATAGTCTGTTCCTACTTCGAATCCAGTAGCAAAAATAATGCAATCAACTTCATATTCTTTTCCATCAAAGTAAATACCCTTCTCGGTTATTTTTTCTAGTCCTTTGCCATTGGTATCTATCAAAGTAACGTTTTCTCTATTGTAGGTTTTTAGGTATTCATCATGAAAACAAGGTCTTTTACAAAATTGACGATAATAAGGTTTTAAAGATTCAGCAGTTTCTGGATCTTTCACAACCTCATTCGCTCGTGCACGTATTTTTTCCATTTTGGCAAAATCTACCATCTCAACTTGATTGGAAAGATTCTCTTTACCAACATAGTTAACAAATTTTTCCATCATGAAGTCTTTGAAGCCAAGACGATAAAAATTCTTAGAAAAAATTGCACTTGCTGCCCAATAAGCAAATCTTAGTTTTGAAGGCGCACTGTTTCTAATGCTGCCCAAAATAGTTCTAAATATTTCAGTCCAACCATCGTTTACAAGATCTTCTTTTTGCAAGCTTCCTGTTAAAAACCCTTCAAAGTTTTCTCTTCTTTTTTCATGCCAACCTGGTTTAAGAGATTCAAACCAATTTTCATCAGTATCCTTATTATTTCTTTCATCAATAGATGAAGGTGTTCTTTGGAAAACAAAAAGTTCTTGAGCTGCTTCACCTAAATGAGGAATGCATTGGACCGCTGTTGCTCCCGTTCCAATAATTGCAACTTTTTTATCTTTAAGTCCGTTTAGATTTCCTTTTGAATTTCCACCGGTAAATTTATAGTCCCATCTGCTAGTATGAAAGGTATGTCCTTGATATTTATCTATTCCTTTGATCGCAGGCAACTTAGGTCTGTTTAGAGGCCCATTGGAATGCACAACAAATTTTGCATTTATGGAATCACCTTTATTTGTGGATATATTCCAAAGCTTTTTTTCATCTGACCAGGATACTTTTGTAATCTCTGTTTGGAAAATAGCCCTCTCTTTAAGACCGTATTTTTTTGCAATAACGCCTATATACTCGAGCGTTTCGGGGGCATTAGTATATTTCTGTTTAGGTATAAACTTTGTCTGTTCTAGCAGTGGGAAATAAATGTAGGATTCTATATCGCAAGAGGCTCCTGGGTATCTATTCCAGTACCATGTACCTCCAAAATCTCCGCCTTTTTCAAAAATTTTAAAGTTATCAATTCCGGATTCTTTCAATCGAGCTGCTGCTAGTATTCCTCCAAAACCACCGCCGATTATCGCTACTTCAATTTCGTCTTCAATAGCTTCCCTTTCAATTTTTTTATCGACATAAGGGTCTTCAACGAAGTATGTAAAGTCGCCTTCTACTTGCTGATATTGTTCATTACCATCTTGTCTGAGTCTTTTGTCTCTCTCTTCCCTATATTTGTCTCTCAGTAAATCTGGATCAAAATTTAAGTCTTCTTTGTTAGCCGCCATTTCTTCCTTCCTATTTAAGTAATAATATTTAATTTAACATCCTCCTTATAACGTTACTAGAGCATTTTATTATGTCTTAATTACTCTTTTGCTAAGCAAAATGAAGGTGCAATATTTATCATTGGAATAATTAAATGCTCTCATTCAGTGCTGAAAAACATTACTTAGGATCGTTCTGCAAAGGGTTAGATATTAACTGATCAATA
The DNA here is from genome assembly GCA_028135785.1 of SAR86 cluster bacterium. Taxonomy (GTDB): domain Bacteria; phylum Pseudomonadota; class Gammaproteobacteria; order Magnimaribacterales; family AG-339-G14; genus CASICS01. The sequence continues at coordinate 47,819 of JAOIHS010000002.1, read as the reverse complement.
ATTTAGACTATATTGAACTATATTAAATGTCAGTGATTTTAAAAAATATGAAAGAAATTAATTCTAAAAATTGGCTTACTCCTTCTAACAATAGATATAGCTTTCAAAATGTTGCATCTTTGTTTCCTTCTATCGTTTTAGGAAAAGGAGATGATCAATCTTCCGTTCTCAAGAAAAATTTACAACCTATAGAAACTATAGAATTTGATGATTTAGATGGTAAAAAAACGATAGAAGAAATGCTCAATACAACCTTTACAGATGCTTTTATAGTATTGAAAAATGATGAAATTATTTTTGAAGAATATTTAAATAAAATGGGTCCAGAAAGTTTGCATTTAATGAATTCAGTAACAAAATCATTCGTAGGAATGCTTGCAGGTATTCTTGCTGAAAATAACGAACTAGACCCCAATAAAAAAGTGTCTTTTTATATTCCAGAATTTATAAATACTGCTTTTGCAGAAACTACTCTTCAAAATGCCTTAGATATGTCAGCTGCTGTTAAATTCACAGAAGATTACAATGACCTTTTAGCTGATTTTTGGTATGAAGCTGCAGTTGTCGGCTGGCGCCCTGATTTGTTAAAGAAAGAAACGCCAGAAAATCTTTTTCAATTTGCCTTGTCATTAAAAGAAATAGATCAAAGAGATGGAGAGAGATATTATTATCAAACAGTGCTTACCAATGTTATTGCTATGGCCATTGAAAGAGCTACTGGAAAAAGATTTCAAGATTTATTAGAAAAATTTCTATGGCAGAAGCTAGGGCCTGAACAAGATGCAGTAATTGTCTCAGACAAAACTGGTTTTCCATATGTGGGTGCGGGCATGAGTGCTTGTGCTAGAGATCTAGCGCGATTTGGGTTAATGCTAATGCATGATGGATATTACAATGAAAAACAAATCGTACCTGCATCATGGATAAAATCTACCCGAAAAGGAGACGATGGATATAGAAAAAGATTTTCAGATAGCGATTATAGTCTTTTGTTTCCCAATGGACATTACAAGAATCAAGTTTGGGTTACTGATTCTGACACAATGCTTTGCCTTGGCATTTATGGTCAAACGATATACATAAATCAAAGAACAGGAATAGTTGTGGTGAAGTTTTCATCGCACCCTAACCCAGCTAATAATGATCTCTATGTGTCCTCCCTCTTAGGAATCGAAGCAATTTCTTCGGCTATTTAATTTTTTGATCTAATCCTTATTTGTTTTGCAAGATGGAGGTAAATTTATAGTTGGATTTTGATCAAAGAAACCAACCGGAATTAAATGAAAACCGCAATATTCAACCGGCATTACTGGCCAGTCTTCTGGACGCGGAACGTGAGTAACTCCAAAGGTATACCAAGTTACTAAATCACAATTGCTGATATCTCTATTTTTAGAAGTAATATCATCTAAGCCGCCTTGACCGGAGTGCATAACAGTATGCATTCCTGCTCCATAAATTTCTTCTTTATGAAAAGGAGTTGCCCAAAGATTATGTTTAGCGAACGAAGCTCTTTGCCCGACAACTGAGTCAGAATTTGAAAGCAAAACTGGTGTGTTCCCCGGTAATATTTTATATGCTGAAGAGGAACCTATTGAATTCTTCTTTTCTGGATTTAAAATCTTCCATACTCTACTTTTTTCTGCGGAAGTATTTCTTTTAGCATCATTTTCAGTAGATAGATGTCTTGAAATTGCTTGGAACTGAGTTCCATATGGGTTCGAAGAATCCATAGGCATAGGTTCAACTTCGGTTTCTAAAAGCTGATTATTTCCTCCATCTAAAAACCAGTCTAATCTAACGTTGAATAAATGTTGATGAATTGGAGAAACTAATTCTTGAGTAATTCTCATATCCTGACTGGTTTTATGAATGCTTGCATCGAATGCACTTACTCCAACGATTCCTGTAAGTTTCATTTCTAACTGAATTGTTCCATCTAAATAAAGATACCAAAAAATTCCATAGTCATAGTTGCCCACTGTTGAAAAAGAACTAATTACTAGTCTTCTTGATCGACGAACTTCACTAGAACCCTCTCCTATAGTATTGGTATGCTTCCATTGAATGCCGTAATCCTCTTCATGCAAACAAATAGCATTTTCAATAGTATTGACTGAGCCATCGAAAGATAATTGGTGGGAATCAAAGTAGTGAATTTCACCCAAACAGTCACATCCTAATGTTAAAGAATTAGCTAAAGCTCCAAATCCATACTCTGTACCATCAAAAACTGCCTTCCACGAATGCATTGGATCAGAAGTTCCATAAGGCACAACCATATCTGACATTCCAGCTCGGAAAAGTATCGGCCTTTCATCAAAACAAAGATTTTGAAGAATTATGCCGCCTATTGGATCTATAGAAACTCTAACATCCCATCCTTCCCATGAGATTTTATTACTATTTACTTTATAACCAGGTCCTTGAGGTTGGGTAATTGAGATTTCTTTAGGTTCGTCTCTTAATTTATCTTGACCATCGGCATCGTATCTAGCATTAGCTTTTGGCATATCTATTACACCATGATCCTCTATTTCTAACACTTTCATATCAGTTAAATCGATATGAGCTATTAATCCTTGAACTGGTTTTGCATATGCATTATCTGTTGGATTTTCCTTCAAAAAGGAAATCGCTTTTAGAGCTCTGTGCCCTTCTTTTAAATCTTTGTGAATGATCCCCCCGCCAGGCCAAGGGTCTATATGAACTAAGTCTAAATTAGTAATGCCTCTTTTTTTTAAGGCTTCCTGGTAGTCCTTGTTTTCTAGAACCAGCATAATTGCAGAGAAAACTTCGCTCGTGTGATAAGTAGGCTGAGCATCTGAAGAGAGTGCTTTCAAAGATATAATTTTTTTTTCGGATAGATTTATGTCAGCTTCAAAGCCTTTCGATTGAGAATCTACCCCGACTATTTTTACTAATCTTGAAAATTCATCTCCGTCTTTGTAGCTTTTTATAAAATCTTTATCAGGCTCAATTAGCGTTATGTGGCTATATGCTGAATTTTTATCTGTATTTTTATCAGCTTTAAAAATTTCCACCGCACTGTTTATTTCTTCTATGGTTAGGGCCTCTAGTGGGTGCTTAATATTTATATTCATAATTTTTGCTTTGATTAAAACAGGTGCCCCATTAAGGCAAGCAATGAAAGAGATGGCCATAAAAAAGGAGCTGGCGTCTTTCTAAGATTAACGTCTTTGAATGCTAAGCCAAGAACAAGAAGTGCCATGCATATCAACATTGCTGTTCCAATAATAGCCATCAACTCATTACCAGGGATTAATACAGAACAGGCAAATAAAACTCCTATGCTTACAGTCAAAATTGAGCCTACGTGCCAAGAAAATTTTAAAAGAGCTTTGACATTTCCGTCTAGACTGGACGCCTCTAATGGAGGGATCACTAATGGTGTGCCTTTTAACTCATGCAAAAATAGAGCACCAAAACAAATTGTTGAACAAATTCCAAATATCAGGGTACTCATTTTTTACTCCCTATCTAATAAATACATTAGAGCATTTCCAAATCTCATGACCCAAATCTTTCCTAGTGTCCATGTCCCTCAAATTCTAGGATTAAAATTCTAGAAAGTTTTCTTTAAAAAACCATCAATTTATTTTGAGCATCTGTATACAAACTGTCAAGTGATTCTGTTTCTCTAGCGAAGTGGATTTTTATTTGCCAGAGTATTTTGTGGTCCAAAATTTTGTCATATTCAGAGTTGTATTGTCTTTAACGATGAAGTGATGGTAAATAGCCGCAGCGATATGAATGACGATAAGAGCAATTATTGCATTGGTGCAAAACTCATGAATGCTTCTTACTGATAGAAACAAATCAGCATTATGATTCGCAAAAGCAAGATCATATGAACCAAATACTATTATTGGATCTGAAGCAAAATTAGCTGAAATTATTCCGGTCAGCATTAGAGTGCCCATTAAAAAATACAAACCATAATGACCTCCGTGAGCAGCATAAACTTGCCACTTTGGCATCGAACTGGGCAAACTCGGAGCACCATATCGATATCGAAGAATTAACCTTAAAATAAATAAAAAAGTCACGATTAAACCCATGGTGGCATGATCTGCTCGAGACTCTAATCTATCCCATAGTTCCATTTCTCCACCGAATTTTTGAGCAATATTCAAATCCAGCATAATTGCGATAGCCATAAGCCAATGTATTATTTTTTGAGATTTAACGTAGTCCATTTTGCCTTTCTAATTAAATATTATTTCTTCATGCATAATGATGAAAAACTAAATCCATTAGTTCTCATTTGCTATTACAGCTTTGATACCTTCTATTGAAACTAGCATGCCTTGATGAATAGCCTCAGCAAATATTTCTGGATCAATTTCAGTGGTCCATTCAAGTTGACAATTTTCATTATCGATTTCAGATATTTGCATCGTTGCTAAATGCTCAATTGGCGTTCTTGTTTCTACTGCAGAGTACTGTAATTTCATTAATTCATTATCCAGTAGGAGAATTCTTTCTTTCACTGCTCCCATACCCTCCATTTCGAATACTCGACAATCTCCCTCGAGTCGAATTTCTTCAACTGTTGGCACCCAATCGCATCGAGTTACATCAGATAAGATGCTCCAAAGATGAGATGCGGAACATTCTAGTACTATTTTTTCCATTAACATTTTCATAAAATAAGTTTACCTCACTTAATTTTTATAAACATTTCTATCTAAAAAACTATCTACACTTTTTTTTATCTCTAGGTGCTGTTCGTCAGAAAATCTCCAATGACCGCCGCCCTCAACTGTTATTAGCTCATTTCTGTCGCCAAGTTTGGCTTTCAAAATAAGTGCCTGTTCATATGGGACAAGATCATCATCCGTACCATGTACTGTAATTACTGGTGGTGTATTTTTGCTAACAAAGTGGATCGGTGAGTAAGCTTTAGAAATTTCTTTTAAATCTCCATTTGGAGGAACCCACCAATTTACAAAATTTAAAAAGTAATTATTATCTTCAAGAAAATTATAATTTTGCTCTATTTCGGTAATTCCAAAAAAATTTACTATAGCTGCGGGGGATTTGTCTGCCTGACATCTATGATCGCTCCCTTTGCTATTCATCATACCAACTAAAAGAGCCAGATGACCTCCAGAACTTAGTCCCATAATAACAATGTCATCACTCGACAAACCTCTTTCTCTAATTTCTTGTTCTATGTATTTATATGCACATAGAGCGTCTTCTGCCGCTTGAGGAGCGGTATCTTGTCCGTAACGATAACCAACCATAAAAACGTTTAGGTCTTTATTAACCTCATAATATCTTTCTAGTCTCTCTACCCATCTCGTTGCTCTCTTGCCTCCAAAAACCCAACCGCCGCCATGAATCCAGACAAGAACTTTATCCGAGCTTCCAGGATAGAAATCTATTTTTTGTTTTTCGTGATCTCCATATGAAAGCTCAATGAAATCTTTTAGATTTTCATCTGCGAATATAGATGATGAAATTAAGAACCATATGGCGATTATAAAATTACGAATAACTTTGGCCATTTCCATATGATTTAGTATTGCTTGTTAATCAGAAATATTTTTTTCGTCGTGGAACTCTTTCTTTTTTCTAAGGCTTACTCTGTCTTTCAAGCTCATGATATAAGCCGATACAGCTAATATTAATATTGCTCCAGACTCTCCTACTAACATCAAGGCGTCCATGTCTTTGCTTTGCATAATAATTAACCGACAAAGTGCCGTTATGGCAATGATGATTGGCAAAGTGACGGGAATTCTATTTGTGCTATAAAATGCTCCGACCATGCCTATTATTTCAACATAAATAAATAGCATAAATAGATCTGCTAGGAGGATTTCTCTCACCAAATACATACCAATTAAATATTGTGCTGCAGCTATACAAGTTGCAATACCGATTATTGCTAGAAGAACTTTTTCACTAGAAACCGTCGTCCAGTGAAGGCCTTTTATTATCTTAGAAAATTTAAAATCCATTTATGAATCATAAACGAACAATGTTTTAAATCAAATTTAGCGAGAATAGAAATTAGTATTCTAAAAAGATTAAAATTTGTTAAATCCAGTTAATTGGATAAATGATTATTTACTTATCAGTTTGTATAAAGGATTTTTTTGTAAACTTCTTGATAACTATAAGCAATTTCCATCTTTGGAAAATAAGATTTTTTTTCAAGCATTTTGTGCGCTTTAGGCAAATTATACCAAGGACAAAAAGTGAAAAGATGGTGCTCGATATGAAAGTTAACATTCAAAGGTGCTAAAAAATATTTTAAATACCATGGAACAATAGTTGTTCTAGTATTTTTGAGATCATTACCTCCCTCAACGCCAGAATGTTCAGTGATACTTCTAATTCTATAAAAGAAGCTGAACAGAGTAAGCATAGGTACCCACCATAATAAAACATAAAGCCAAGGACTTCCGACTGAGAACAAAGCAATAAAAATTATTGCATTAGTGATGAAAAACCCATGCATTTTATTTATGAATCTATCTAAATGATTTATTAGGGTTAAATCTTTGCCCCATGCAGATCTTAAAGTTCCTAGATATCTTCGCGTTCCGGCTATTCCCGTTAGATCTCTGAAAGCTTTTCTCCAAAGGCTTTTATTTGAAGTCGGAAAAGCTTCTGTTAATCCTTTATCTGGATCTTTATCCGTTTCAGTATATTTGTGGTGTTGAGAGTGGATTCTTCGGTATGGAAGCGTATCTGTCATTACCGGAAAGGCACATAGCCACTGTGAAGCCAAATCATTTAATTTTCTATTTTCGTACATTAATCCGTGCGCTCCGTCATGCATCATGACCGTCATCTGAAATTGTTTTGCCCCAATAATTAAAGCCGAGACTATGAAAGTCATTGGGCTAGGAAAAATAATAAAAATTATAAAAGCCAAGGAAACCTGCAACCAAATAGAAAGTAATGTCCCGGTCGTAATCCAACTATTCTTTTTTTTCAGTTGAGCAATTTCATCATGGCTCAATATAGAATCGTAATTCTCCATAATAATTATTATAAACAGATATAGAGTTTTTAAAAAACTTGTCTTTTATTTAAATCATTAATAACTTTTCAATTACCTGCTAAAACATTAATATTAAATAAATTAATTGGGAGAATTATTATGGTTGAGGTAATTTATTATGTTGGAGTTTTTTATCTATTACACCTTTTTTTAAGAATGAGTTTTTCGTTTAATAAAGTGCCTTTCGTTGAATGGTCTTTTGCTGGTGGCGATGTCTCTAATGAGAACAATCTTTCAAAGAGAATGGTTTTAGCAAGTGAAAATTTAAGACAAACGCTACCTATTTTTTTAACTTTTGCTGTTTTATCTGTAGTTTTGAAAGTAGATAATTTGCTTTTGGCTCAGATTTGGTTGGGATTAAGAGTCGCTTATCTTCTAGGCGCTATGATAGATCTTTATAAATTCAAACTTGTTAGACCTTTTATATGGGCACCCTCTGTTATTGTTTTATTTATGATGGGCTCAAATCTTATTGCTTAGTAATTGATTAAAAAAATAGAATACTTTTTGGATTGCAGCAGTCCATGGACTTATCTTTCCTTTAAAGGAATATTGGAATTATCAGAAAGAAAAGATTTCGAAATTGTTTGGAAGCCTATTTTGGTTGGTGGCATATTTAATTCCATCAATCCGAGTGTTTATGAAGGCAGAAAAAACCCAGTTAAAGAAAAGCTTGAATATTCACAAAAGGATCTTGAAGATTGGTCTAAATACCGAGGCATCTCTATCAATTGGCCTAAAATATTCCCGGTAAATAGCGTTAAAGCAATGCGCGGTTCCTTATTTTTTTTAGATAAAAAAAATATTATTCCATATCTTGATTTAATTTTTTCTGCCTATTGGACTAATGGAAAAGATATTTCTGGTGATGATTGTTTAAATTTTATTGCTGAAAAATTAAATGAGTCTCCAGAAGAGTTTCAAGAATTTATCAACAAAGCGGAAACAAAAACTAGATTGATCGAAAACACTCAAGAACTTATGGATAGGGGAGGTTTTGGATCTCCAACCTTTTTTGTAGACGGTGACAACATGTTTTTTGGAAACGACAGAATTCAGTTGCTTGAAAAAACTCTATAAAACTTTATTCTTTCTCTTTTGCCATTTTAGCTGTGCTGTCTGAATCTTGACTGAACATTGTTTTTAAACTTTCTTTAGAAATACCTTTGCCAAAATTCCTGCTCTCTTTGCCTACATCCATACCTTTTCTTACCGCGGGTCTAACTTTGATTGCGTCAAACCATCTTCTTACATTAGTAAAAGAATCTAAATCTACTTCATATCTTTTATAAGCGGTTACCCAAGGGAAAGATGCCATATCAGCAATTGAGTAATCTCCGGCCAAATACTCTCTTTCTTCTAATACTCTATCCATAACTCCTAATAAGCGATCGTATTCATTTTTGTATCTTTTTTCTGAATAAGAGTGATCGCCAGGAAAATTTGGTGCGTAGTTTACAAAGTGGCTAACTTGCCCAGCCATCGGTCCAAGCCCACCAATTTGCCAAAAAAGCCATTCTAAAACTTTTTCTCTTTCTGGAGATTGTTGAGTAAAAAATTGGCCAGATTTTTCTCCTAAATACATCAAAATTGCACCTGACTCAAAAATACTCATAGGTTTGTCATTGATGATATTGTCGTGATCAACAATTACTGGCATTCTATTATTCGGACTGATCTTTAAAAAATCAGGTTTAAATTGATCTCCTTTACCTAAATTTACCATTACAACGTTATAGTCCATCCCGCACTCTTCCAGCATGATTGAAATCTTCCAGCCATTAGGTGTCGGTGCGTAATAAAGGTCTATCATTTTTATATTATCTTCCTTCAAATTCCGGAGTCTTTTTTTCTATGAATGCCTTTGCAGCATTTTTGTGATCCATGGTTTCTCCGCAATGAACATGATGAGTTGCTTCTAAGTCAAGACAGTCATCAACATCGCCTGCCATGGCTCTATTTAAATTTTCTTTCATGTATCGGAAAGCTACCGAAGGTCCTGAGGCTAATTTTTCTGCAATTTCTTTAGTTCTTTGCTCTAAATCTTCTGGCGCGGTCACCCAGTTAGTCAACCCCAAATCAAGAGCTTCTTCGGCGGAAACTCTATCCGATAAAAAGTATAACTCTCTGGCTTTCGCCGAACCTATTAGTTGCGTCATAAAATAACTGCCGCCATAATCTCCTGAAAAACCTACCTTGGCAAAAGCGGTTGTCATGATCGCACTAGAAGACATAATTCTTAAATCACAAGATAGCGCATATGAAAGTCCTGCTCCTGCTGCTGGACCAGGTAACGAGGCGATAGTCGGTTTGGGCATTTTAAATAATTTTCCCGAAGTCCCTCTTTGATGATCTCTTTGTCGATGAATAGCTTTATCAATGGTATTGTTTTCGTCAGCTTTTTCATTTTTAGCTGCCATGCCTTTAACATCTCCGCCAGCACAGAAACCTTTTCCAGCTCCAGTTAGAACAATACACCGAACTTCGTTATCCAATTCAAACTCTGCAAGTTTTTGTTGTAGAGCTTTATTCATTGCATCAGACATTGCATTTCTGGCGTCAGGTCTATTCATTATTAAATAACCTACTCCGTTTTCTTTTTTTGCTATTAAATCTATCGTTCCTGTTTCTAATTCCATCACTTATTCCTCACTTCTTTTTTATTTGTTATTCTACAAACATTATGAGAATTAGACAGTTGGTTTTTGTTGCAAAAGAAAGAGATGAATTGAGCCGTCAAATTTGTACCCTCTTCGATCTTAATGAAACTTATAACGATGCCGGATTAATTAGCTTTGGACTGGAAAATGTTCTTATTCCTCTTGATGACACTTTTATTGAAATCGTAACTCCCGTTACAGAGAACACAACGGCCGAAAGATTTTTAACGAAAAGAAAAGGTGATGGCGGTTATATGGTGATTGTTGATGTTGCAGATTTTGAGAAAGAGAAAGAGAGAGTTAGCGCCTCGGGTATCGATATAGTTTGGGAAGGAAATAGAAAAGAAGAAGGAATTCAGGCTCGAACTATTCACTTACATCCAAAACAAGTTGGTGGTGCTATTGTATCCCTAGACATAATGCACCCAAAAGATGCTTGGCTTTGGGCTGGCACTGACTGGAAAAAAGATATTAATAAAGTTTTAGTTGATCGCTTATCGGGGGTAATACTGCAATCAGAAGATCCTGCCAAATTATGTTCAAAGTGGGAAAAAGCATTAGGCGTGCAAAAATCTTCTAATGAGTTAAGCATTCATTTGAATGAATCAAAAATATCTTTTGTTAAAGAAGTCGACGGCAGAGGAGAAGGTGTCCATGCATTTATTATTAAAGCGCTGGAAAAAGAAAAAATTCTTGAAAACGCCGCAGATATGAAAGCGCTAAGAGATGGTGAAATTTATCTTGGTGGTGTCAAGATTCTATTAGAGTAATTAATCGTTTAAATTCTTTTGAACCCTTTTAATTCCATACAGTTCTTATTAAGTATCTTTCTAGCGTCAATTGTGTTCTTGTAAGTTTCAACACTCACCATATCTGTGTTATTAATATCTACATCAGGCAGAATAACGCTTCGCTTTTCATTTTCACAAGTAAGCAGCGCTTTTCTTTTTGCAAAAATAATTTCCTCTTGACTTAGATCTTGGAAAAAATTATTGATTTGAATAAATTGATTTTCCCTTTCGAAGCTTTCTTTTAACAAAGAAAGTTGCGGAGATGCGCAAGCAGTAATAGCTAAAATTGATAAGCAAAAAAAAAGTTTTTTCATAGCTTTTTCTAACGATTAGAATTTTTTAAGGATTAACGTAAAGTTTTAATCTTCAATCTTGCGTTTTAAGTAAATTTCACTGGAATTATTCGCAGCAACCATTTCCCACCCGTCTTGACCAAGTTTGTTAATCTCTAGATTCATCATCTCTAGTTTCCAGTCCTTGTCTTTGTGATTTTCTTTAAATTCTTCGGTTTCGGGATTTGTATACCCCATCGAAGTTGAATTACTGTGATCTACAATTTTATATTCCCATTTAGCATTACTCATGATGTCCTCCAAAAATTAAATAATTGTTTGATTCTATACAAACATGTCTGAATTAGACAAATTTAAAGAATTTAAGTTAATTTTTTGTTAGCCCAAACATAATAGCCAAGACTAGCTATCACCGATAAAACTATAACTATTGGCCCATATATTTCAAATAAAACGAAGGTTATTGTTCCTAAAAAAGCAATTACCGCGTATTCCGAATAAGTTTTTAACCAACCCTCTTTGAATGCTGTGCGGACAATGAAAAAGCTAACGGGCAAGTAAAGCAAGACTGACGTAATCGTGCCGGGACTAAAGTCACTGTAGTAAAGGCTGAAAAATATGTGAAAAAATGCGTTGATGACTTGAATGGTAAATAATATGTACAAAATAACGTATGCGCTGGCCCTATTGTTTTTAACTAAATGTAGAAGAGTAAATATTACAAATATACAGACCAATATAGACAAAATTGCTTCCGTCGATAATGCTGCAGCTGAATGAGAAAAGTATTTTAGTTTCCATTCTATAAAATTAAATATTATGTGCTCTTCAAAATGATGAATGGCGTAAATTAACGGACTGAGTACGATTAAATTTTTAAACTGATTCACTGTTACCTTCCTAGATTATTTAACTGATTTTAATATTAACTTAATAAGTAAATGGTGTGACTACTTATTAATCTCTTTTTCCAGGTTGACTGCTGCCAGCAGTAAGAGGCCGGCTAATATTCCCAAATTTTTAAAGAAATTTTGCGACTCATGCTTAGCGTCAACCCCCTCATAAACATTCCAAAAATCATGCAAATTTAAGTTAATGAGCAAAACCATTGCAGCAAAGCCAAGTGCGCACAAAACCACCTTCTTATTAAATAAAAGACAAATACTTCCTCCAATTTGAGCAATACCGGCGATGGCTAGTAAAATCGGAGCCATGATAATGTTATGGGTTTCCATTAATGCAAGAGACGTATCCCATGATACAAATTTTCCGATGCCTGGTGCTAGAAAATAAATTGCTAGTAGCACTCTCCCAGTACTTATTAATATAGATTTTATTATTATTCCGTTTTCTTGGACGATATTAACATTGCTTCTTTATTGATTAATAAGTTTTACTATTTGGTTTCTTTGCTCAAAGTTACTCTATGACAACTTCAATTTTCTTTGAGATTAGTAATGGTTGAAGAGGCACATGGTATTTATTACCTAGTACCAATTGGAGTTTGTGTTTGCCTGGAGGCAGATCGAGATTAGTTTCAGTTTGTCCTAAGCCAAAGTGGAGATGCTGATTTGTTGAAGGAATAGGTAGAGAGTAATTTATTTCATCGACATTTATGAGTAAATGGTGATGACCTGTGTTATCTATATCAACTCCAGCAGGAGCAACGCCCTTGCCCGACAAACCGAATTGGATGAGGAAAGGAGATTTTAAGACATCTCCATCTTCAAGATTAATAAAATAAACTTTTTCTGAAAAAGCATTAAAGGATAAAAATATTGATAAGGCTATGATTATTAGTTTCATTACTTATTTTAAGCCTTACTTGCGATTCTACTCAACAGTTACTTAGTTAAAGCCTAAACTGGATGAGATTGAAGATTAAATAAATAGAGTTCATTAATATCTTTTAGCTTATAACCTCTTTTAGAAAGCATTGAATTTAAAAAAATTAAGCATAGACTAAAGATGTTGCCTTGCTTCAGCTTTAATTTTTTATTTTAACTAAAAATTTAAAACTTTTAGACACTCAACATTTTTTTAATAAAATTATTAGAGGAAGATATGAAAATATTATTATTTGTTACCATGCTTGTCATGGCTCCACTTGGTTTTACCCAAGCTTATGGAGGAGGAGGAGGTGGAAGTAGCTCAGGCGGAGGAGGATATGGCGGAGGCGGAAGCGGAGGCGCTATAGCTGGGTTGTTACTTGTTGGTGGATTGATATATTTCTTGACTAGAGATACTGAGGAAGAAGAAGAAACTAGTGAATTGATTAGTCAAAGCTCAGAAAAACCTAACAGGTTCGAATTTAATTTCGAAACAAGTAATTTAGATGATGTATCAAATACTTTTCAGCCAACCAATTTTGAATCTCCTCAGGGCGATCTTAAGTTTATTATCAAATATAATTTGAATTAAACTAAAAAGGGTTCTTATCCTGTAACGGTTATAGACTAGGCTACTGTGATAGATATTATTAGATTTTGATATCTGCTCGTTTAATAAATTCTAACACTGTGGCGTTTATACAATACCTTGGCATCCCATTTGGCCCATCAGCAAATACATGGCCTAGGTGAATGTCAGAAGTTATAGATCTTATTTCTGTTCTTCTCATCCCATAGCTATTATCAGGTTTGGTATAAACAGAATCGTATACTGGCTTTGTGAATGATAGCCAGCCTGTGGAAGAATTAAATCGATCTTTTGTATCGAATAACGCCGCTCCACTAAGCTTGTCTATAAAAACTCCATCAGGAGTATTTTTAAAGATTTCGTATTCTTTACAGAACCTTGCGTCAGTTCCATCTGCAAAAGCTACCTTATATGCTTCTGAATTACCCAATTTGAATTTACCAAGAGCCTTATAAAATTCTTTGGGTGTCATGTACCCTTGATGACCAAATACCTCTGTTCCGTCTTGAATAAAAATAATTGTTGGTGTGGCCCATTTTGGTGTTTTTATTTTTAAGTCATTGAGCTGGCTGGCTGTTCTGTTGGTGAGCGGAATCGTTCCTTTGTATTCACTAGTAATATCTTTTTTAAATTTTTCACAATATGGACAATACCCATCTGAAACTATTACCAAAATATGTTTTCCTTTTAATAAAAGACTATTGTCAAAAGCTGGGTCAGCAAATGGTTTAAGATCTGAAATGCCTTTTTTAACCTCATTAAAAGTCACTCCTGTGGAGTGATCTGGACAATACCCATTTGGATTTTTTTTAATGTAGTCTTGATGGTATTTTTCGGCTTTATAAAACTCTTGGATTGGCTTTACTTCAGTTGCTATCTTGCCGTATCCAGCATCTTTAAGCAGCGCCTGATAGATAGAAATCGTATTCAAAATCGCTAATCTTTGATCTTCGTTTGAATAAAGAATTATGGATCTATATTGGGTTCCAATATCATTGCCCTGTCTATTCACTTGAGTTGGATCATGTGATTCTAGGTAATGGATGAGAATGCCCTCTGTAGAAATAATATTTTTGTTATAAGTAACCTCCACCACTTCAGCATGATTGTTTGGGTTGAATTTATTTTTTGGCTTTGTGATCTCTCTGTAGGTTGGTCGCACCCCATCGCCATCAGCATAACCCGATACTGCATCTATCACTCCGGGCAGAGATTCATAACCTTTTTCAGCACCCCAAAAACAACCAGAGCCAAGAATAATTTTCTCAGAGTGAATCGTTGCTTCGGTGATCGCAGCTGATGCAAAAATACTAAAAAAAGAGATCAATAAAAGCGACAAAACCTTCATTATATTTCTACTCAACAGTGACCGAGTTGAATTGTTTGTAACAGTTGTTTTCACTTAAAACCTTTAAATCTCTTAACTACCACAAATACTATTACCCCTAAAATCATACCTACCAGTGAATCAAACCAACCCACTGGTCTGACATTGGAGACATAAAACATAAATGTAGATACACCTAGGAAAATTCCTATAATTGTTGAAATACTAAATCTCATATCTTTCTCCTTATTTTAAAACCGGTACAACCAAATCTACTCCACCGTTACGGAGTTGTTTATGATTCGTATTGGGGGGTTTTCTAGTAATTCCAATGACTTTACTGCTCTTTTTTTTGTGGATTAGTTCCTTTTCTAAAACTAATATTCTCTGTTGGGCTTTAATCATTAAAGTGCATAGTGCGATCACGCTTAATAGAAACTTCATAATTTCCCCTTCAAAAGTGCGTAACCTATTAAGCCGGAAATAATTTCTATAAATAGATAAAAAATAAAGATTGGACTGGGCAAACCATCAATTAAGATGCTTGCAACTCTTCCTAAAGCTATCCCAGTCATGAAGATTGTTAAACTCCATAGAGCAGGTAATTGAAGATTAGAGTTATATGCACCTATTATCCAAAAGGTTACTAAGGCTATATATAAACCCGAAATTGCTCTTAAAATATTTAATAAATTTGTATTGGTTATTTCTATTTCATACAAAAAAGGCATTGTTAGGCTTGGTACAAAACCATATCCCAAAGAAGCAGAAAATACACCAATAGCAACAAATACTAAAAAAATAGATTCTTTTTTTATCATAATCTTTCCCTACAAAATGAGTTTAATTTAATTTTCTATAATCTCAGAATAAATAGAAATCGCAACCCTTATCTTCATGAAGACATTCAATAAGGTTAAAGATTATTTGTTGTCTCTTGGAATAGGGTTGGTGATAGGTGAGGTTGTTCGATTAAGTCTCTAATGTGAACTCTAAAACTACACCCCCTTTGATTACTCCACGGTAACGGAGTAAGTGAACCTCGACTTTCATTCTCCGCTATTTCTGCGGTGTTTGAAAGTATTGGGGTTTGGTTGCATAAATTACTCATAAGTTACTTTATATTCCTTAGATACAAAACTATAAACTTTCATAATCATCGAAGAGATCTTTGTAAGAGTCTGAACTAACTAGTCTTATCCCACCCCCATGATTATGTTTTTTTCCTCTCTTGTCTCCTGTGCGATATACTCCAAGTCTATTGTCATATCTTGCTTTGCCATCTTTTATTAATTTAATTAGATTACCAAAATTAAAATTCATATAGACTGTTCCTTCTATATATTTAAAATATACTTTTTCATTAATGGTTTTTTCTTCTGCTTTTACAACGAATGTGTTCTTAAGTTTTGAACTTGCTTCTTTTAGTGATTTAAATGACCAATAAACACTTTCATCAATAATATTTTCATCAAGATCACAGAGGATTATTTCAAGTCTTTCATTGGGTTCATTTATCCTTAATCTCATTTTGTATTTGTTATACACCATCGACCACCTATGATAATAAATTGAGGTTCTAAATACCTTTAAATTTGGGAACTCAGTATCTTTTATACCCCAATTCTCCCTCATGTATTCATCACCTCCATGAGGATAGTCTGGTTTCCTTGTAAATAAACTAGAAGCGGAATTGGTGTGTTTGCGCTGACTTTTGCATTCCCAACCTTCAAAATCTGCATCTCTTAGGTTGTTCTCTTCAACGCCAAGCAAAGTTTCAAAAGTATTGCCAATTGCTCCGTCATTCTTTTTTGCAAAGGGTTTATCGCTTAAGACATAACCAAGCGATTTGATTCTTTGAAATTCTCGTTTTGCTTTTTCTATGTCTGCCATATAAGAAATATGACATAAATGATTCTCTAAAACTATCTATTTACTTAAAAGATCATTTGTCTTTTTAAGTCTTTCTTCTGCTATTTCTATATACCGTTGACTTATTTCGCTTCCAATGAATTTTCTATTTAATTGCTTAGCAACAACTGCGGTTGTTCCAGTACCCATAAAAGGATCATAGATGATGTCATCTTCTTTAGAAAAGTTTTCAAGTATGGTTGATACGAGTTCTTCAGGAAAAACTGCTCCGTGATTCTCTCCTCCGACTTTTTTTCCTCTTTTTATCAACCACAAATCATCAAGTGTTCCTCTTTTAAATTCTCCTCTCTTTCTAAATTGCCTGCTTATCGGATAGTCCTTCTCAAAAACAAGTATTAACTCAGTTCTTCTATTAAGAACTTGTTGTTGCATTGCTGGTTGACCATTTCCCTTATCCCATACAATTATCTCTTTTAGATTCTCAGAAAACTCACCTATCATTTTAAAAATTGATCTTTTGCTACCAGTAACAATTTGAATATTATAGAAAATTAGATTTGATACTCTTAGGAGTTCCTTTAATACATTTGTGTGAAATTCATTGTATTCATCGATTGGTAGGTTATCGCTGAATTCAGTATATTTTGTACTTATTTCTTTAACGATTTGTCTTGAGCAGTATTTCCCATTTCTAATCCTTAGATTCATGTTGTATGGGGGAGAGGTTATAACAACATCAACTGAATCATCTTTCATCTTTTTTAATGTTGAAAGGCAATCTTCTTCATAAATTTTGTTTAATTTCATCGATTTAATTATAACTTGTGATTATTGAAATTTCCAGGCAATTGCCTTATTAATACTCATAAGAGATCGCAATCGTTCTTATAAACCCCTTATGACTTCCGCTAACACGAAAAAATAGGTGAAATTTTTAAGGTAATTTTTACCGGGAATTCTTTTTATTAATTTACGAAACAACCGCAGAATGCGGGATTAAAACGAAAGTTGAGGTTGATTTACTCCACTGTCACTGACTGTTTTCGAGTGACGAATAAAGACATTTAACTTTTTATTATACTTATAAGTCATTTTTTATGACTGCCTAAAACTCATAATTATCCTTGCTGAATCCCAACCCAGTTCTTTTTTTTCACTAACATACCATTCTTTTAATCCATGCTCTTTGCAAAAGTATTTTTGGGAAATATATACTCTCTTTTCAAAATCTGAAACAAAGGGTTGTCTGCTGTTATCTTGAGTTGGTGTTTCAGGAAACCACTCATAACCTTCTTTTTCTACTAAATTTTCTACTTCAGCATAATTGGGAGGAACCTTTATTTGAAATGCTCTTTCTAATTGCCAATCAAAGTCATTTATTCGTCTATTAATTGTTTCTATTCGAGGTAACTTATGCCCCATTTTTGTAAGTTTTTTATGTAGTTCTTCTCTAGAGGCAGCAGTTATTTTCCTGCCTGTTTTGAGTGTTAATTCAATATCTTCCTTTGGTTTGTAGGTATTGTTTGAAATTTTCTTAAGTTTCTCTATCCCTATAGTATATTTGCCATTTTTTGTCATGGAAGATGCCTTGATAATTTTGGCAAAATTTCCGTAATAAACTTCGTTCCATTCAGCATCTTCGTCTACCTCAATAACCAACAAGTAATCTGCTCCTTTTGTGAATCTGATGTTCCTAGTAGTGTCCCTGACAGTCTTGATTTGCACACTTTTATTTCTCTTGGTTTTTGCATCGAATCCTTTTGTTCCAATTGGTGCTTGTTTCAAAGAATAATGTTGAATACAAACATACTCACCATAATCAGCAAGAAGATTTCCCCAATTAAAAGTGGGGGCAAGTTTTTTTAGTTTATTCTTTGTTTGAGTGTATGAAGTAACTAATTTTTTTACTTCTTTAATAGTCACTCGAAACTACTCCACCGTCACAGACTTAGCCAAGTTTCTTGGTTGATCAATATCTGTACCTCTAAGCAAAGCAACCTCGTAAGAAAGAATTTGCAAGGGCACAGTGTATAAAATTGGCGTAAGCAAAAAATCACACTCCGGCATGTTGATGAGTTTCCCGGAATCAATACTTAGATCTCCAGCAGCGTTACCAAACACATATAAAGTTCCACCCCTCGCTTTTACTTCTTCTAAATTTGAAATTAATTTTTCAGCAAAGTCACTTTCGGGAGCTAGCGCGATGACTGGCATGTTCTCATCTATCAAAGCCAAAGGACCATGTTTCAATTCTCCAGCCGGATAGGCTTCCGCATGAATGTAAGATATTTCTTTTAGTTTTAAAGCACCCTCTTTAGCAATTGGGTAAAACATTCCTCTACCTAGAAAAAGTGCATTGTCTTTATTGGCGATACTTGGTGCTATCTCTATCAGTTGACCTCTCAATTCTAAAGACTGAGATACTATTTCTGGTAAAGCTCTAAGGGCTGTAGCCAGTCTAGTTCTAAGTTTTGGATTTATATCTTTGGCTTTAGCAATAGAAAGTGCCAACAGCATCAAAGCAGTTAATTGAGTGGTGAAGGCCTTAGTTGAAGCTACGCCTATTTCTGGTCCAGCATTGGTGAGCAAAACATAATCAGACTCTCGCGCAATAGAACTAGTTGGAACGTTACAGATAGTAAGCGACCCCAAATAATTTTGACTCTTAGCGTATCTTAAAGCGCTCAAAGTATCGGCGGTTTCGCCTGACTGTGAAATCGTCACTAGCAAAGTATTTTTATCAATATATGGGTTTTTGTATCGATACTCACTGGCGTAATCTATTTGTGTAGGAACTTGAGAAATAGAAGAAAACCAATTTGCTGCTACTCTCCCTGCATGCAAACTAGTACCGCAAGCAACAACCTGAATTCTTTTTACTTGAGCCAATAATTCGTTTGAACCTTCCCCAAAAATATTTTCCAAGACGTCTTCACCGCCAATTCTGCCATCGATAGTATTTAAGATAGCAGTAGGTTGTTCGAATATTTCTTTTTCCATGAAGTGCTTATATTCACCTTTTGAAGTTGCTTGAGCAGAAATATTTAAATGCGTTAACTCTCTTTGTACCTCTTCTTTATTTTTATCGTAAATTTTATAAGCTTTGCTGGAGGCCTCAACCACATCACCATCTTCAAGAAAAATAAATTTATCCGTTAAGTCTGAAATAGCCAAAGGATCTGAGGCTGCAAATAACTCTTCTGAACCTACTCCTAATAATAGAGGTGAATTATTTCTAGCCAGATAAAAAGAATCGCTATCTTCTTGATCAATTGCAGCAATCGCATAAGCACCCTGCATTTTTTCTTTAATCGAATGCATGGCATCAATCATGGTGTTTTTCTGATTTAGAAAATAATCCAGTAAATGAGCGATTAGTTCTGAATCTGTTTGCGAACTGAAAGCATATCCGTATTCAATTAATTCTTTTTTCAGCTCAATGTAGTTTTCAATGATGCCATTGTGTACGATATAAACCCTCTCTTTAGAGGAATGCGGATGAGCATTTACTTCAGAGGGCTCGCCATGAGTTGCCCACCTGGTATGAGCAATACCAACTTTACCCTTAGGCTTTTCTTCAATCATTTTCTCTTCTAAGCGCCTTACTTTTCCTAAACATCTTAAATGCACTATTGAGGTTTCTTGGTGTAAGGCAATACCTGCTGAGTCATATCCTCGATACTCCATTTTATGAAGGCCTTGGACCAAAAGCTTACCTACATTTCTATTGGTTGCTGCTGCAATAATTCCACACATTATTTTCTTTTAATATTTTTTTGTCTGCTTCTGCCTAAAGCCAATTTATTTTCCGGAACATTGCTAGTGACAACTGAGCCAGCGCCGATCATGCTATTCTTGCCTATTTTTAAAGGAGCTACTAAAGAAGAATTGGAGCCGATAAAAGCCTTAGTGCCTACTATTGTTTTGTTTTTATTTTTACCATCGTAATTGACAAAAATTGTTCCAGCGCCGACGTTTACTTGATCTCTTAATATGCCGTCGCCAATATAAGCTAAGTGCTTGGCTTTGGTTTTCTTTCCAATAACGCTCCTTTTTACTTCCACAAAATTACCAATTTCTGCTTCGTCTTCCAAGGTTGTGCCTGGACCAACATGGGCAAAAGGTCCTATCTTCGCGTTGGTTCCAACTTTAGAATTTTCTATGATTGTAAAAGGCTCTATTTCAACATTGTCTTTTAAAGTGGCATTTTTAATGATGCTTCCCGATCCAATTTTACAGTCTTTACCAATTAGAGCGTTCCCCTCAAAAATTACGTTGTTATCGACGAAAGTTCCCGATTTGATCTCAACTTCACCTCGAAAATCAACTCGGTTGATATCTGCAAACCTTACGCCTTTTTTAACAAACTTTTCAGCTATATTTTTGTGATATATTTTTTCTAAGTTATGCAGCTCTAAAGCATCATTTGCAGCTAGCAGTTCATTTGTGTTGCCTAAGTTAATAGCATTTATTTTCTTTTGATCGTTAACTGCAAAAGCAATGATGTCAGTCAATTGGTATTCTTTAGAAGCGTTCTTGTTTTTTATTTTGGGAAGCCAAGTTTTAAAGTTTTTACTTGATGTGGCTAATATTCCTGAATTAACTTCTTTAATAAGTTTTTCTTGAGAAGAGGCATCTTTTTCTTCTATAATTTTTTGAATTTGTTTTTTATCATTCCGAATAATTCTTCCAAGCCCTTTTGAAATAGTGGGCTCAAATGTAAGCAAACTTAAATTATCTTTATCAGCTGCCTTAATTAGTTTTTTTAGAGTATTTGCAGTTACTAAAGGGCCATCTGCGTAAAGCACTAAACAACAAGCATTCGGTCTTAGCTGATTCAAAGCCTGCTTCACCGCATGTCCAGTACCAAGTTGTTTGTTTTGATTTACCCAATTGGTTGATTTTGGTACTGAAGTAACCTTTTTAACTAATTCCTTTTGATCGCCAACAATAATATGAAGTTTGCTTTGTTTGATATCAGCACATGTATCGACTATGTGTTGAAGCAGTGATTTATGTCCAAGCGTCTGTAAAACCTTGGGGAGTGGAGATTGCATTCTGGTACCTTTACCAGCTGCTAATATAATAATATCTACATTCATAATAATTGAGCTAATTTAATAGCTCTATTGTGTGATATTAAACTATTTCTTGCGTAACTTGCGCAAGGTTTGTAGTCTGGCGGCAGCTTCTGCCAATTCTGCTCTGGCTCTAGAAAAGTCTAGATCTGAATCTGCATTATCTCTAATTTGTTCCGCTTGCTCTCTAGCTTTTTCTGCTTGCTCTTCATCGATATCTTCTGCTCTTATCGCAACATCAGATAATAAAGTTACTACATCTGGTTGGACTTCGATGAATCCGCCAGATAGAAAGAATATTTCTTCTTCGCCATTTTCTTTAACAACTTTCACCGGACCTGGTTTTATTCCGGTTAAAAGTTGTGAGTGTCCTGGAGTAATTCCTAACTCACCCATCGAACCGGTGGCAACCACCATTGTGACTGCTTCAGAAAATATTTCTTTTTCTGCGCTGACAATGCTGCATTGAATAGTGGCCATAAAATTATAAAGTTTTTGCCTTTTCTACGACTTCTTCTATTTTTCCTACCATCAAGAACGCTTGCTCAGGAAGATCGTCATATTCACCATCTAGAATTCCTTTGAAGCCTCTTACTGTATCCTTAATGGATACAAATTTTCCTGGTGAATTAGTAAATATTTCGGCTACAAAGAATGGTTGAGAAAGGTATTTTTCAATTCTTCTGGCTCTATTTACCGTTTGCTTATCTTCATCGGAAAGCTCATCCATTCCCAAAATAGCAATAATATCTTTCAACTCAAGATATCTTTGAAGCACTTGTTGAACGCCTTTGGCAACGTCATAGTGTTCCTGGCCGATAATGTTTGGATCCAATTGACGACTTGTAGAATCCAATGGATCAACAGCTGGATATATTCCTAAAGAAGCGATCTGTCTGGAAAGCACTACTGTAGCGTCTAAGTGAGCAAAAGTTGTGGCTGGTGACGGATCTGTCAAATCATCGGCTGGCACATAGATGGCTTGAACAGAAGTAATTGATCCTGTTTTGGTAGAGGTAATACGTTCTTGTAAGACACCCATTTCTTCAGCTAGAGTTGGCTGATAACCTACTGCGGAAGGCATTCTTCCTAACAAAGATGAACATTCAACTCCGGCTAGAGTGTAACGATATATATTATCTACAAATAATAAAACGTCCTTTCCTTCGTCTCTGAATTTCTCTGCAATAGTTAGACCTGAAAGGGCAACTCTCATTCTGCAACCTGGAGGTTCGTTCATTTGGCCATATACCAAAGCAACTTTATCTATTACTTGTGATTCGGTCATTTCCAGATAGAAATCATTTCCCTCTCTAGTTCTCTCGCCTACCCCAGCAAATACTGAATAACCGCTTGTCTCATAAGCAATATTTCTAATAAGCTCCATCATATTTACAGTTTTACCAACACCGGCTCCGCCAAAAAGTCCTACTTTTCCTCCTTTGGCAAATGGACACATTAAATCGATTACTTTAATTCCTGTTTCTAAAATTTCTGAAGATTCAGCTTGCTCTTCATAACTTGGTGGAGGTCTATGAATTGGCATTGTCTCTGTAGCACCAACTTCACCCTTTCCATCAATAGGCTCGCCTAATACGTTTAAAATTCTTCCTAAAGTTTCCTCGCCAACTGGAACATTTATAGCGCTTCCGGTACTAGTAACTTTCGCTCCTCTTTTAAGTCCTTCCGTCTGACCCATTGCAATGGTTCTAACAATTCCATCACCCAATTGCTGCTGTACTTCCAGCACTAGGCCGCCTTCAACATTCAAAGCGTCGTAAATTTTTGGCAAGCTTTCTCTTGAAAACTCTACATCGATTACTGCTCCAATTACCTGTACTACTATTCCTTCGCTCATTTTTTACCTCTACTAAATCTATATTGCCTCGGCACCTGCAACAATCTCAGAAAGTTCCTGAGTAATTGCGGCTTGCCTGGCGTTGTTGTAAATAAGTTGTAACTCGTCAATTATTGTTCCTGCATTTTCTGTAGCATTTTTCATTGCCACCATTTTTGCAGCTTGTTCGCAGGCAATATTTTCTATTACTGCTTGATATACCAATGATTCGATATAGCGTTGCATCAAACCATCTAACAATTCCTTTGCATCAGGCTCATATATATAGTCCCATCTATGCTTAAGTTCAGGCGTGTCTTCTGGCAAAAGAGGTAACAACTGTCTGATTTCAGGCTGTTGCGTCATGGTATTTTCAAATCTATTACTGGCTAGATAAACCTTATCAATTTCGCCGCTTTCAAATTTATCCAATAAAACCTTAATGGAACCTATCAAATCTTCTAAAGCCGGAATATCTCCAAGTTTTTCTGAAACTGCTACAACATCTCCGCCAAAAGAATTAAAAAATATTTTTGCTTTAGTTCCTATAGGACAAAACATTTGGTTTATACCAGCATCGGATTGTTCTTTCAAAAAAGGTAACAATGACCTAAATAAATTAATATTTAATCCACCACACAATCCTTTGTCGGAACCAACAACAATAACTCCTATTCCCTTAACGTCTCTTTCTGACATGTAAAGTGGTTTATATTCCGGGTTAGAATTGGCTAAATGTCCAATTACAGAAAGCATTCTATCTGCGTAAGGTCTTCCCATTTCCATTCGGTCCTGAGTTTTACGCATTTTACTAGAAGCTACCATTTCCATAGCGCTGGTTATTTTCTGAGTATTTGAAATACTTGAAATCTGCTTTCTTATTTCTTTAGTATTAGCCATTTATAACTACCAGCTTTGAGTAGATTTAAATTTATCTAGTGAGTCGGCAAAAACTTTAAGAACCTCATCTGAATGTTCGCCAGTTTCCGCCAGCGTATCCATAAAGTCTTTGTGCTCTGTAGCCATGTATGAAAGAAGCGCTGATTCGAAACTTCCAATCTTATTAATTTCCACATCTTTTAAATAACCTCTATCAACTGCAAATAGAACCAAGCCCATTTGAGATACTGACATTGGAGAATATTGTTTTTGTTTCATAAGCTCAGTTACTTTTTGACCCATTTCTAATTGTTCTCTAGATGCATCATCAAGATCAGATGCAAATTGCGCAAAAGCCTCAAGCTCTCTAAATTGGGCTAGAGCTATTCTCACCCCTCCACCTAATTTTTTAATTAAAGGCGTTTGTGCTGCTCCACCCACTCTAGATACAGATATGCCTGGATTCATTGCCGGCAGCAAACCTTTATTAAAGTAAGATGTTTCTAAAAATATTTGCCCATCAGTAATTGAAATTACGTTGGTTGGAACAAAAGCAGATACATCTCCCGCTTGAGTTTCAATAATTGGTAAAGCTGTCAAAGAACCAGTTTGACCTGTTACTTTTCCATTAGTTTGCTCAGCAACATAGTCTTTGTTAACTCTGCAAGCTCTTTCTAAAAGTCTTGAGTGAAGATAAAAAATATCGCCTGGATAAGCTTCTCTTCCCGGAGGCCTTCTAAGTAAAAGAGAAATTTGACGATAAGCTACAGCTTGTTTTGATAGATCATCATAAATAATTAAAGCATCTTCTCCTTTGTCTCTAAAGTATTCTCCCATTGTGCAGCCAGCGTAAGGAGCTAGAAATAGCATAGGAGCTGGATCTGCCGCACCTGCTGCCACAACAATCGTATGTTCCATAGCACCAAATTCTTCTAATTTTCTTACGACCGCTGCTATTGAAGATTGTTTCTGGCCTACAGCAACATAAACACAAGTTACCCCGGTACCCTTTTGATTTATGATGGCGTCTAATGCGATAGCAGTTTTACCTGTTTGCCTATCCCCGATAATTAATTCTCTTTGTCCTCGTCCAATTGGGACCATACTGTCTATTGCTTTTAAACCTATTTGGACGGGCTCATCAACTGGCTGTCTTGTCATTACTCCAGGAGCAACTTTTTCAACGGGCGCTGTTAATTTTGTTTCGATCGGTCCTTTGCCATCAATTGGATTTCCTAATCCATCAACAACTCTTCCAACGAGCTCAGGCCCAACTGGTACCTCTAGTATTTTTCCAGTACATTTTGCTGTGCCGCCTTCTGCTAATGTTTTGTAGTCACCAAAAATTACAACTCCCACTGAATCTCTCTCTAAATTAAGAGCCATTCCAAAAATTCCACCCTCAAACTCAATCAACTCTCCATACATTGCTTCGCTTAAGCCGTGCACTCTTGCTATACCATCTGACAAGAACACAATTGTTCCCTCATTGGATTCATCTGAAGAAATATCTAAGTTATTAATTCTGTCTTTTATAATTTTGCTTATTTCCGAAGGATTTAAGTTGTCCATATCACACCTATTAGTTTCTTAGTTGAGCCTTTAAGGCTTCTAGTTTATTTTTTAAAGACAAGTCTATTACTTGGTCTTCATATGAAATTTTGATTCCGCCGATCAGAGATTTATCTATCTCTGCTGAGACGTTTATTTCGGAACCCGTTCTCTTTTGTAAAGCTAATTTAATTCTTTCTATCTGATCTTGTTCGAGAGAATAGGAAGAAGCGACTGTTACATTTTTTTGTTTTTTTTCTAAGGCAACCAGACTTTTAAAATTCTCTAAAACCTTCTCTAATAATTTTAATCTGTTAGCTTGACCTATAACCAAAACAAAATTTGATACCTTCTTTGATATTTCACTCTCAAACAATGAAACAAATATTTCAGCTTTATTTCTTTGCGAAAGATCTGGAGAATCTATTAAAGTTCTTACTGTGTCTTCTTGCATTGCCGAAACAACTTTAGACAAATCATCAACCCAAATATCAAGTGACTTTTCGTCTTTTGCTATTTCAAATATAGCTTCAGCATATGGTCTAGATTGAGTTAGAAGTTCAGACATTTTTTATAACTCTTTAATTAAAGCATCGACTATGTCTTTATTGGATTTTTCATCGACTTCTTTGTTTAGGATTTTTTCGGCGCCGGAAATCACCAAGGCTGCTACTTCCTGTTTTAAGCCTTCTTTTGCTTTTGTTATATTTTGTTCTATATCTGCTTCTGCGCTAGCTTTAATCTTTTTTTGCTCTTCTACGGCTTGATTTTTGGCTTCATCAACAATCTGGTCTCCTCTAGTGCCCGCTAAATTGATAAGATTTGAAGCCTCTGATTTTGCGTCTTCAACAAGCTTTCTAGATTCCTCATTAGCATCCTCTAGTTTTCTTTGAGACTGACTAGCTGCTTCCAAGCCCTCGGCTATCTCTTTTCTTCTAGCATCTAAAATAGAAGAAAAACTAGGCCAAAGGTATCTATAAGTTATAAATATAAAGATGCAGAAAGCTATTAGCTCTGCAAAAAAGGTAGCATTAACGTTCATTTAATTATCTATTTTTAAGTAAATAAGAAAAGCAAACCAACTGCTAATGAAATAACTGGCAACGCATCAATAAGACCCATCGCAATCAAAAGCTGACCAAATAATAATCCTTGAAGTTCTGGCTGTCTTGCTAAGGCTTCGATATATTTTGAAGTTAAAGTTCCAATTCCTATTCCTGCTCCAAGTGCACCGAATCCGGTGAGCAAAGCTCCAGCAATTAATCTTAATTCTTCCATTTTTTTCTCCTTCTAATAGAGGCTAGTGTTTTGCACAAGCCAAGTTAATGTAAGCAATGGTCAGCATCATAAAGATATATGCCTGCAAAGCAATTATAAGTATGTGGAAAAGAGCCCACACCAAATTCATCATAAGCCCTGGAATAAACCAGAGGGTTTGTCCAAAAGACATAAAAAATTGTCCAAACATTATTCCAATCAGGATGAATATCATTTCTCCTGCAAATAAATTTCCGTAGAGCCTTAAAGCCAATGCAACATGTTTTGAAAAATAGCCCACTAATTCAATTGGGTTTATAAACTCTTTTAAAAAACCGCCTAAGCCATGAGTGGCTATTGTGTAATAAGTGACAAAAAACATTACTACTATTGCTAGTGCTAGAGGTCCATTTACATCTGCGGTCGGCAATAATTTAAAATAATCTATGCCAACTCCTGCATTACCCACAAAATTTGTTAACTCGACAGGTAGAAGATCCATTAGATTCCAAGAAAGAATCCAAACACAAGATGTAAAAGCTAAGGGGCCCAAGATTTTAGAAGTTCCGTGAAAATTTGTTTTTACTGCATTGCTTATAAATTCAAAAACAAATTCTGCAAAATTTTGTACTTTTCCTGGTACACCACTTTTCGCACCCATTAAAACTAAACCAAAAAACCCAAAAAAAACTGTCCCCAGCAAAGAGGACATAACTATTGTGTCTATGTGTAAAGTCCAAAACCCCATTTCTGAAACTTTACACGGGGTTTCTTCGAATAAGCTTTGTTGGTGATTTGCGTAACCCCAAGATTGAGATTTTTCACACCAGCCGAAAGTAAGATTTGTTAAATGATGACTTATATAGTCTGAAGTCGAAGTTAACTCCGATGCGTAATTTGACGATTCTGTATGATTATTTTCGGCCATAAGTTTCTTGGGCAAAGCATTATAGTTAGGTCTGTTGGTTCTATTCAAGAACTAACTCAATTTTTTTTTAGCTTATTCCTTTTTTCTATGAGGTTTGATTATAAAATCAAGCTGTTCAAGGTTTCTATATGTAAAAGTAATTTTTCCTGAACCTTTTTTTTGATGGTTTATCAGTACTTTGGAGCCCAGCGCATCGCTCAGTTCTGTTTCTAGCGACAAGAGATTTGCATCTTTTGATGGTTTAATTTTTGGATTCTTTTCAGTGTGATATTGCTTTACAAGCGTTTCTGCTTGTCTAGCAGAAAGTCTATTTTTTGCTATTTTTTTTGCATAAGCTTCTTGAAGACCTTCGGGCAATCCTAATAAAGGTCTAGATTGACCCATGTTTAAAATCCCTGACTCTAAAAAATTTTGCACATTCTTTGTTAATTGGAGAAGCCTCAAAGAGTTAGTAACTGCTGTTCTAGATTTACCTAAAGATATGCCAAGATCTTCTTGAGTTAAATTAAATTCTTTCTGTAATCTCTGGATTCCTCTTGCTTCGTCTAATGGGTTTAAATCCTCTCTTTGGAGGTTTTCTATTAAGCCCATTTTTATTATTTCTTCGTCGCTTAGATTTTTTATGACTACTGGCACCTCAGAAAGGCCTGCCATTTTTGATGCTCTGAGTCTCCTTTCGCCTGCCACCAGCTCAAAGTTTCCTGCAGGAGATTTTCTAACAATCAAGGGCTGTATGACACCTTGAGACTTTATAGAATCCTTAAGTTCCTCTAAACTTTCTTCAGTAATATCTGTTCTGGCTTGAAATCTGCTTGGGCTTATTTTTTCTACTTTTACGAATGTATCATCATTTTTGAGCTCTGGTTTCTCCTCATTCCCTAGCAAAGCGCCCAAACCTCTTTTTAAAGTCTTATTTGTTTCATCTACCACTTAAATTGCCACCTGATTATTTTCAAACTTATTAATAATTTCACCGGCTAACGCCAAATATGCAAGTGTTCCTTTCGCTTCTGGTTCGTAATACAAAGCAGGCATTCCAAAACTAGGTGCCTCAGCTAATTTTACGTTTCTCGGAATAACGGTATCGCAAAGCTTTTCTGAAAAATGCTCTTCGAGCTCCTTAGATACCTCTCTAGATAGTCTAATCCTTGAGTCATACATTGTTCTAAGAATTCCATCAATCTCGATGCTCTCTCCAGTTGCCTCGTTTATTTCTTTAATTGTTTTATTCATGGCTGCTAACCCTTCTAATGAGTAATATTCACATTGCAGCGGGATTAAAACTTTTGAAGCAGCTCTTAACGCGCTGACTGAAAGCATTCCAAGTGAAGGCGGGCAATCAATAACTATATAGTCATATTTGCTAGCAACTTGTAAGAGCTTGCTTCTCAAAATTGCTGTGGGATTCTTGAGCGAGCTTAATTCTATTTCTGCTGATATCAAATCAGAACTAGCGGGGATTAAATCAAATTTGTATCTAGTTTCCTCTATTACTAAATTTAAGAGGCCGTCGTTCTTTACCAAGACATCTATTAAAGAGTTATTTTCTTTTCTCTTTTCCTTTCCTATTCCAGTAGTTGAGTTTCCTTGCGAATCTAGATCTACTAAAAGAACCTTCCTGGATGCTGCCGAGAGCGAGGCGGCTAAATTTAAAGCGGTTGTGGTTTTTCCCACACCTCCTTTTTGGTTAGCAACGACTAAAGTAATCAACAAAAATACTATATCAGTTTTTGTTACGAGAAATATTCAAAAAACCCCGTTTTTTTTCTAACACTTGCTCGGCTTCTGAGGTTGTATAAACAGTCTGCCAGTTTGGGTTTAAGATTTTTATATCTTCAGAGACCATCATTATTATTCTATTGTTTTTTATGTTCTTTTTTTCTAATAATTGTATGAATTTATTCGGTTCAGTAAATGCTCTGGTTACAATTGTTCCTTCGCTGTTAAATACTGCGTCCTCAAGCCTTTCTTCTTTTATTATCAAATTTTTTAAGCCCATGTCTGCTTGAATGTGTAATAAGAAAGAGATCTTTTTTTTATTTGGCTCAATAAGTGTCACACTTTTATTCTCATCCATTATGTTAACTATGATTCCCGGTAAACCTGCACCCGTTCCTATATCTATTATGGGTTTATCGTCTAAAAGCGGCATTAAGCAAATACAATCATAAATGTGTTTTGCTAACTCTACTCTGCTCAGATTTCTTGAAACCAGGTTTCTTGTTTTGTTCCACTTGCACAAGAGCACTAGATATTTTTCTAGTTTGTCTTCTACGATTTGGTCTATTTCTTGACTAGATTCTTTCAGGAGCTTCTTTATTAACATTTTTTTTGTTACTGGTAGAAGCTTTTTTCAAGTGCACCAATAAAAGAGAGATTGCTGCAGGAGTCATTCCAGGAATTCTTTGGGCGTGAGCTAATGTTCTTGGCCTAACTTGGGTTAGTTTTTGTTTTGACTCATTAGAAAGCCCTTTTATTTCTTTGTAAATAATAGATTCCGGTATTAAGGCGTTCTCATTTTTTTGAACTTTTTTGATTTCTTTATTCTGTCTAGATATATATCCAGAGTATTTTTCTTGAGTTACGACATCAAGAGAAACTTTTTCTTCAGCCTCTTCTATTCCTAGTTGAAGACAAAGCTCCTGATAATTAACCTCAGGTCTTCTGAGGGCCTCTAAAGCTGATATTTTTTCTGCCGTTTTGTTTTTTGCAGTTGTTTCTGAGTTCGGTAAGCTCTTCCTGTCTATTTTTATACTTTTCAACCTATTTTTTTCTTTTTCTATCATTAATAGTTTTTTTTCGAAGTTGTTCCAATTAATATCGCTTACCAATCCCATTTTTCTGGCCTCTGGTGTTAGTCTTTGATCCGCATTATCTTCTCGCAAAATTAGTCTATGCTCAGCTCTGCTGGTGAACATCCTATAAGGTTCTTTTGTCCCTAATGTTACTAAGTCATCAATTAATACCCCGATATAACTATTATCTCGTCCAGATATCCATGGTTCTTTCTCGTCTATGGATAAACATGCATTTATAGAAGCTGCTAACCCTTGAGCTGCTGCCTCTTCATATCCTGTGGTTCCGTTTATTTGACCTGCAAAATAAAGACCTTTTATTTTTTTTGTTTCTAGGGTGTGTTTCAAACCTCTTGGGTCAAAAAAGTCATATTCAACGGCATAACCATACTGAGCTATTTTTGCATTCTCGAAACCCTTTATAGAGCT
This sequence comes from SAR86 cluster bacterium, assembly GCA_028135785.1. Lineage (GTDB taxonomy): Bacteria > Pseudomonadota > Gammaproteobacteria > Magnimaribacterales > AG-339-G14 > CASICS01. The sequence continues at coordinate 16,659 of JAOIHS010000002.1, read as the reverse complement.
AACCATTGCATCCTGAATAACAGCCGGCATGCTAGTTGATATTCCGTTTGGATATATTAGTTCTGATTTTAAGCCCTCTGGTTCTATGAATATTTGATGAGAAAGCTTGTCTGCAAAGCGATAAATTTTATCTTCTATAGAAGGGCAATAACGAGGGCCCACTCCTTCTATTTTTCCAGAGAACATTGGAGATTTATCTATCCCCTTTTTTATGTGCTCGTGTGTTTCTTCGTTAGTTCTTGTTAAAAAACAGCTAATCTGATTAGGATGAATTTCAGGAGAATTATGAAAAGACATTGCTGGTCTTGGGTTATCCCCTCGTTGCTCAATTGTCTTCTCCCAATCTACAGATTTCGATAAAATTCTTGGCGGCGTTCCTGTTTTTAATCTACCGGTACCCATTTCAAGATCTGCCAAATAATCCGCTAAATTCTTTGAAGGTTTTTCTCCAATCCTTCCTCCTTCTGTGGCTTCATCTCCAGTGAATAATTTGCCATTTAAAAAAGTTCCTGCCGTTAATATGACTTTCAGTGAAGATAGTTTTTCACCGTTCTTAAGTTGAACACCCGTAACTTTATTGTTAGATATATCTAAGCCTATAACCTCGCTCTCGATAACTGTTAGTAAGTGCTCACTATTTATAATATCTTTAACTGAAGTACTATATAAATCTCTATCTGCCTGGCACCTAGTTGCTCTAACTGCTGGCCCCTTTGAAGAATTCAGGACTCTAAAATGAATGCCCGCCTTATCAGCGCAATCCGCCATAAGCCCTCCCATTGCATCTATTTCTCTAACTAAGTGGCTTTTACCTATCCCTCCTATCGCAGGATTACAAGACATTTGGCCAATAGCTTTTTTTGATTGCGTTACCAAACAAGTCTTTTTTCCAAACCTGCTACTCGTGTAAGCTGCTTCTGTGCCAGCATGGCCCCCACCGATTACAATTATTTCAAAATTCATTTTTTAATTATTAATATTGATATTAATTTTATATATATACTTATATTATTGTTGTTATTATTAAGGGTGCGTTTTTCTGTTAGTAACTCACGTAACGCAACTATAGTTTATCTCGTAGCTAATCCAAACCCTGTTATTAAATAAGGTTTAAAAAGTTAAGAACCTGTAATACCTTCTGTATTAATTAGAGCAATAAATTTGGCACCTGATTTGTTAACTTAGAGATAACTATTTACTAACAAGAAACAAACAGTTTTATTTTCCTATGCAAAAATTAGCGAATATATCTCCAAGCAAGTCATCTGAAGAATATGGATTTTTTATTTGTCCAAGTTTAAGACTTCCAAGTTTTAAATGTTCTGCAAACAATTCTATAGAGTCCTCAATATCTATAACATTGGCAGCTTCAATTTCTTTATAACACTCACGTAACAGACCCAAATGTCTCGAACGAGCTGAAAAGCTTTTTAACTTTGGTTTCCCTGATCCAAATGCTGTTTTTATAAGTGCCTCTTCAAGATTCTCTAAATTAGTTTTAGTTTTCAAAGAAATACCCAGCAACCCAGTGTCTTTATTTTTAAACCTATCAATTTTGTTAATTACCCTCAGAACCTTTTTATCTGGATAAACTTTTTTGTAGTTAATATTTTTGTCATCTACAAGCTCTATTACTAGATCACACTCAAGAAGAGCTTTCTCCGCCATTGAGATTCCCTTTCTTTCTATAGGGTCAGAGGAATCTTTTGTTATGCCTGCAGTATCACAAAAATTAAAAACATGATTGCCGATTTTAAAAGACTTTGATACCAAATCTCTGGTCGTACCAGATATTTCGGAGACGATAGATGTCTCATTTTTAGATAAATAGTTCATTAGAGTAGACTTTCCCACATTAGTAGGGCCTGTAATGACCGTATTAATTCCCTCATTTAAATAAACGGCCTCTTCTGTCGTGCTTATAAAAGAAGACAAAAGATTGCTAAAAGACTCTAAGTTTCCTTTAATGCGGCTAAAATCTATGTTAATTTCTTGATCGTTAAAATCTATCTCACTTTCTACAAGTGTTCTAATTTCTCTTAAATTTAATATAATTTTATCTATTTCTGTTGTGAATTCCCCTTTTAAAGACCTTCCAACCGCTCTTACCTTTTCCAAAGTTTCAGCGTGAATTAGATCAGATACAGCTTCAGCCTCCACAAGACCTATTTTACCATTCAAAAAAGACCGCATCGTAAATTCTCCTGGTTCGGCCAAACGACATCCTAAAGATATTAGATGATCAATTATAAGATCAACAATTAAGGGATTTCCGTGGCAAGATATCTCGAAAGAATCTTCACCAGTATACGAACTAGGATTTTTATAGGAAGTAAGTACACACTTCTCTTTTATATCAACAGCAAGAGGAATTTCTTTAATAATTACATTAAAATGTACTAATTCTTTACAAGAAATTTTTGTGTAAACCTCTCCAGAATCAGGACCCGAAACTCTTATACTAGAAATAGCTCCCACACCGAGCGGTGAAGAGCAAGCAACTATTGTATCCTCAAGACTAATCAAAACAACTAAAGTTTAGGCTCTCTCTCTTTTTGGCCCATGAAGAACCATTTGTATTGCCGATATAAGAGAGTTCAAAAACCAATAAAGGACTAAACCAGCAGGAAACAGTGCAAACATTACGCCGAAGATTAATGGCATGTACTTAAAAACATTGGCCTGGATCGGATCCGCTCCAACAGGTTGCGGTTGTAACTGCTGCATTCCCCACATTGCTGCCATGTTTAAAACAGGAAGAATAAAAAGCGGATCCCGCGAAGAAAGGTCTGTGATCCAAAACATAAAAGGCGCATATTTTAATTCTACTGTTTCTATAAGCACCCAATAAAAAGCTAAAAAGAAGGGCATTTGCATCAGCATTGGTAAACACCCTAGTGCTGGATTTACTTTTTCCTTCTTATAAAGGTCCATCATGGCTTTCGACAGAGCTTGGCGATCATCAGCAAATCTTTGCTGTATTTCTTGCATCTGAGGCTGTACTGCTCTCATTTTGCCCATATTACGGTATGAAACCATGGATAAAGGCCATAAAAGTAATTTTATCAGAATAGTAACCAAAACTATGGACCAACCCCAATTTCCAGTTAACGCATGAAATCCTTTCATTGCTGCATACATAGGCTGTCCTATCCACCAAAGCCAACCATAATCTATTGCTAAATCTAGATCTGGATGAGTTTTTAGCAATTCTTGCTTGATTTTCGGTCCAAAATAAATTTTTTGTTTAAATGCTCTGCTTTCACCTGGCAAAAGAGGTTCAGTAGCTCCGACAACTCCGGCTGAAAATGTATTTAAAGTAGAGGCTTGTTTTGCTTGGTAAATTAAATTTTCTCCCTGAACAGGAATAATTGCAGTAATAAAATAATGTTCAATCATGGACACCCAGCCTTTGTCTGAAACTTGCCTAAAATTATTTTCTTTAATATCTCCAAAAGATATTTTCTCGTAGTTATCAGCTGAGGTTTGGAAAGCAGGCCCTAAATAGGCAAAGCTTGCTGGATTAAAAATAGAACTATTTTCTAGCAAATCAATATTAGCTCGATCAATTTTAGAGTAGGGTGCTAAATTTTTTGTTTCAGAAGATTGATTGGAAATTGAATCTTCAATATCGATAAAATAATCATTTTCTGAATAACTTAAAGTTTTTCTTAAAAGGAAATTATTTTCTGTTTTTTCGTAAATAATAAACTTCTTTTCATCTGCAATATACGACCCAGCCTTAACAAAATTTTCAAAACCAAATTTTAATGATTTATCTACAAAAGCAAATCCACTTTTGTGAGAATAATTTTCAGACCCACACTTATTAAATAATACTTTTCCACTATTGGAATCTATTTCTGTTGGAAATTCTTTTAGTTCGGCTTTAACAAGCTCAGCATTATTTAAGTCCAGCTCCAGAGACCAAAGAGGCGTTTTTATCGATGTCTTTATTATGTTTTCACATAGGTTAGTGTTAAGGGCTAAATCATTTGTAAAGTCTGCATTGGGCGATTCATTTTCAATTGATTGTAAGTACTCACTATCAGCAAAAGGTTCTACAATTATTGACTCTGCTAAGTCTTCTTTTGGAGGATCCCATCTTATTATCAAGAAATAAGAAAAGATCATGATTGAAAATATTAAAAAATATCTTTGAAAGCTTTCCATGATTTTTATTTTTTATCTGGGACGAGATCTAAACCATGACCTCCCCAGGGATGACATTTCGATATTCTTTTAAATCCTAATTTCAACCCGGTACGCAGTCCATGTTTTTCAACGCTTTCTAATAAGTAGGCGCTACATGTTGGTTGAAATCTACAATTAGGTCCGAGCAAAGGACTTATTAGATATTGGTAAAGTTTAACTAAAAAAATCAGACTATTTTTAGTAATTTTTTTCAGATAATTTTTCATTTTTTTAATAGTTTGAATTTATTTATCGCAGGGCTAATTCTAACTTTCTTTTTAATTCTTCGATATTTTTTTTTACTTCTTCTTTTTCAAATGAAGCTATTTTTGAACGAATCATAAATATAAAATTAAAACCTTTAGCTGTATCAAGCTCTCTCAATGTTTGTTTAACAAGCCTTCTAATGTAGTTCCTATTAACGGCAAGTTTCAAATATTTTCTCGGTAGTATGAAGCCGTAGTTTATATTCCCGGAATCATTCCAAGTTAACATGGCCCTGTAACTATTAATGTTAATAGACTCTATTTTGTTTTTAAAAACAAATGTAAACTCGTCTTCTTTTTTTAGGGGTTTTAAATCCAAAAGATTAAACAGATAAGGACTTTCTTCCTTTGGCTCTTCTTCTTTTTAAAACAGCTTGACCGCCTAGAGTTGCGGCTCTTTTTCTAAAGCCATGAGTTCTCTTTCTTTTTATTACGCTTGGTTGATATGTTCTTTTCATTGCTTTGTTTGTTTGAGACCCAGATATTATAGTGTTTAAAAAAAAAATCAAATCATAAATATATAGTTATATACACTTTATCCACAGGTTATATAATGGATACCCTGTGGATAAGTATAAAAAAACATACTAATATTAATTCTGAATTTATTAGGAGAAAATATTGCAAGTTTGGAACAAATGTAAAAAAGGCTTTGAATCTTCACTTTCTGCGGAAGAATACGCTACTTGGATAAATCCGTTGGAGTTTGATGAAATTAAAGACGGCAACGGAGTAAAGACTTTTTACATTCTTGCGCCTAACGATTTTATTAAAGAACATATTAGAATAAATCTAGATAGTGATTTTAGAGCTCAATTAGAAAAGGCTTCAGGGGTTAAAGAGTTTTCAGTTATTTACGAGTTAGAGAATACTCATAAAGTACTGAATTTAAAGGAAAATAAAAAAAATTCAGTTTCTCTATTTGCCAACCAAGAAAATACATTGATAGATAATTATACTTTTGAAACTTTTGTAGAAGGTAAGTCTAATAACGTAGCACTAGCCGCTGCTAAACAAATAGCAGAAATGCCAGATAATGCTTATAACCCGCTTTTTATATATGGAGGCGTAGGCCTGGGAAAGACGCATTTGATGCACGCAGTTGGTAATAAACTAAAAAAACAAGACCCATCAAAAAAAATTGTTTACGTTCATTCAGAAAGGTTTGTTGGAGACATGGTTAAATCTCTTCAACTAGGCGCTATAAACGAATTTAAAAATTTTTATAGAGGAGTGGATGCTCTATTGATCGACGACATACAGTTTTTTGCTGGAAAAGAACAGTCTCAAGAAGAACTTTTCCATACTTTTAATTCTTTACTAGAAGGAGGTCAACAAATGATACTCACTTGCGACAGGTATCCTAAAGAAATTAATGGTTTAGAAGAAAGACTGAAGTCTAGATTAGGTTGGGGTCTTCCAGTAGTAGTGGAGCCTCCAGAACTAGAAACCAGAGTAGCTATTCTTCTAAGTAAATCAGAGGAAATGGGAATAGATCTTCCTCAAGACAGCGCTTTTTATATAGCCCAAAAAATAAGATCTAATGTCAGAGAATTAGAAGGTTCTTTGAAAAGAGTTGGAGCAAATTCCAAATTTACAAACAGACCTATTGATATCAATCTAATCAAGGAGTCTTTAAAAGATTTATTAGCAATTCAAGCTAGACAAGTAAGTATTGATAATATACAAAAGACCGTCTCGGATTATTATAATATTAAGCTTTCAGACTTATTATCTAGTAAAAGAAACAGATCTTTGGCAAGACCTAGGCAGCTGTCAATGAGTTTAGCAAAAGAACTGACAAATCATAGTTTGCCAGAAATAGGTGAATCTTTTGGCGGAAGAGACCACACAACTGTTCTTCATGCTTGCAGAAGAATAGTAGCTTTAAGAGAAGAAGATAACGGAATAGAAGAAGATTATAAAAAACTGGTAAGAGCTCTAACAGCATAATGAAATTTACAGTTGAAAAAAAGGAAATATCAGAGCCATTAAGCTTAGTTTCATCAGTAGCTGAAAAAAGACAATCAATTCCTGTTTTATCTAACATACTTCTAAAAGCACACGATAGTAAATTAACTCTAATAGCCACTGATTTAGAAATAGAATTAACATTTATTGTAGAAAATTTGCAAATAGAGACACCAGGAGAAACCACTGTTTCAGCCCGAAAGATGGCAGATTTAATAAGATCGGTTCCGGAAGACACAATGTTAACCTTCGAATTAATAGAAAATCAGCTAGAAATTAGCGCTTTAAAGTTTTTTGCAGATTTTTCTACACTTCCTGTTGGCGACTTTCCAGTTATAGAGCAGCCAGAATTTGAATTAGAAGTTGCTTTGCCTGGAAAAGAGCTTTCATCCTTAATAGAAAATACTTCATTTGCAATGGCATCTCAAGATGTAAGATATTATTTAAATGGAGTTTTATTAGAGGTTTCACCAACACAAATAAATGTAGTTGCTACAGACGGCCACAGACTCGCTTGGTCATCTTGCAAAATAAAAACTGATTTTCTCGAAGACAAAGTAATTATTCCAAGAAAATCAGCACTGGAATTGCAAAAGCTTTTATCTCTATATCCTGAGAATGTAAGCATTTCTTTTAATTCAAGCCAACTAAAAGTCTTCTCTGATAACTTCTCTTTTATATCTAAGTTAATTGAAGGAAGTTATCCCGACTATCAAAAAGTATTTCCTTCTGGCGAAGAGCAAAAGCTTCAAGTTGAAAAAACATTAGTTCAGACTGCTTTGAATAGAGCATCTGTTTTATCTAACGAAAAGTATAGAGGAGTTAAATTTATTCTAGAAAAAAATAATTTAAAAATTTGTGCTAATAACCCTAGTAAAGAAAGCGCTGAAGAAGAGGTGCCTGTTAAGTACGATGGTGATTCTTTTGAGATTGGGTTTAACATATCCTATATTCAAGAGTCCTTATCTGTTATCTCAAAAAAAAATGTTGAGTTTGTTTTCTATGGTTCAGAAAATTCTTGCTTAGTTAAGAATTTAGATGATGAAAACCTTATTCATGTAATCATGCCAATGAGATTATGAGTAAATGGCATTTAATAATCTTCACCTAAAAAATTTTAGATCCTTTGAGGATTCTATTTATAATTTAGACTCATTTACATTAGTAACTGGAAAAAATGGCTCAGGTAAATCATCAATTTTGGAAGCACTTCATTTGTTGCTAAAATTTAGATCATTTAGAACCCCCTCAATCAATAGTTTAATAAATTGTAATAGCGAGTCTTTTGAGCTTAGTTGCAAAAATAACGTAGATATTTTTTCACTACAAAAAAGAAGGAGAACAAAGGTAAATAAAATAGGATATAAAAAAGATTATGATAAATTCAAAACCTTGCCTCTTTTAATAAATAACTTTAGTTTAGCTTTTTTAGAAACAAGCAAAGATACAAGAAGAGATTTTTTGGATTATTTTATGTTTCACGTGAAACATGACTATCTAGCAGAACATAAAAAATTTAAAAAAATCTTAAGATCTAGGAATATAGCATTAAAAAACAGGAATGAAGATCAGATAGTTTTATGGACAAAATTATTAACTGAGCAATCGGAATTAATCACACAAGAAAGAGAGAAAATATTCAATAAAATAATACCTTCCATTCCGGTCTTTTTAAACGAACTTCCTTTAAATGTTAAATGGAAAGAAATATCATCTAATTTGTCTTTTGAATTTATCAAAGGGTGGAAAGGGGTAAGCTTAGTAGAGGCACTTAGAGAGTCTTATTTGGTAGATCTAGAAAAAGGATATACAACTATAGGACCTCAAAAATTTGATTTAGATATAAAGATTTTTGAAACGAATAGCGGCAATATATTATCTAGAGGAGAGCAAAAACTACTGATTTTATTGGTCTTTTTATCATTTGGTAATTTCTTTTCTAGCCTTGAAGATAAAGAATCTATATATCTCATCGACGATCTGCCCTCTGAATTAGATGAAGAAAATTTATCACTTGCTTTAAATGCATTAAAAAAAGTAAACCAACAAAAGATAATAACTTCAGTAAAAAAAATAGAAAATATCAAATTTGATTCCGTTATTGATTTATAATATCGGATGCCAAAAAAGACAATTAAAAAGCCTGCTAAAAAAGACAAAAAAACTACATACGACTCCTCAAATATTAAAGTCCTAAAAGGACTAGAAGCAGTTAAAAAAAGACCAGGAATGTATATTGGCGATACCGATGATGGAACTGGTCTTCATCACATGATTTTTGAAATAGTTGATAACTCAATTGATGAGGCTTTAGCTGGTCACTGCGACGAAATCTCAGTAATAATTCATGAAGATAGTCTCGTCACCGTAAAAGATAATGGAAGGGGGATCCCAGTTGATTTTCATAAAGAAGAGGGAATGTCAGCCGCAGAAGTTATCTTGACTAAATTGCACGCAGGTGGAAAATTTGATGATAATTCTTATAAAGTTTCTGGAGGGTTGCATGGAGTAGGCATTTCTGTCGTAAATGCTTTATCTGAGCATTTGGAACTAAAAATCAAAAGAGATGGAAAGGTTTGGGAGCAAATATATAAAGACGGGGCCCCAAAAAGCAAAATAAAATCAACTGGATCTACGAAAGAACAAGGAACTGAAATAAAAATAATCCCTTCCAAATCTACTTTTGGAGAAAACACAACTTTTGATTATGAAATTTTAATTAAAAAATTAAGAGAACTCTCTTTTCTAAATTCAGGTGTTTCAATAGTTCTCATGGATGAGAGAACTAATAAAACTGATAAGTTTAAATCAACCGGCGGACTAATAGAATTTGTTGAATATAAAAATAAAAATAAAATTACCCTTAATAAACCCTTTAGATTTATTCAAGAAACAAAAGATGGAATGTCTATAGAGGTCGCTTTGCAATGGAACGATACATATCAAGAAAATATTCAATGTTTTACAAATAATATTCCTCAAAAGGATGGAGGAAGTCACTTGGTTGGATTTAGGACAGCGTTAACGAGAACTCTAAATACATTTATGGATAAAGAAGGGCTCTTAAAAAATGAAGGAGCTGCTCCATCTGGTGAAGATGCTCGAGAAGGTCTTACAGCAATTGTATCCGCTAAATTACCTGATCCAAAATTTTCATCTCAAACAAAAGACAAACTAGTTTCTTCTGAGATTCAGCCGATTGTAGAAAAAGAGACGTATAAATTTCTTACTGAGTATTTATTAGAAAATCCAAACGATGCTAAAGCGATAACCGCAAAAATAATAGACGCTTCTAGAGCGAGAGAAGCAGCTAGAAAAGCAAGAGAGATGACTCGTAGGAAAGGGTTATTAGATGGTATGGGGCTTCCTGGTAAATTAGCAGACTGTCAGGAAAAAGATCCAATGCTAAGCGAACTTTATTTGGTTGAGGGTGAATCAGCAGGAGGCTCGGCAAAACAAGGAAGGAATAGACAAAACCAGGCAATCTTGCCTTTAAAAGGAAAGATTTTAAACACCCAAAGAGCAAGAATAGATAAGGTTTTAGGATCCGAAGAAATTATAAATTTAATTACGGCAATGGGCTGCGGTGTAAACGAAGAATTTAATATCGAAAAGCTGAGATACCACTCAATAATTATAATGACCGATGCTGATGTAGATGGTTCTCATATTAGAACACTATTGTTAACTTTTTTTAATAGGCAGTACAAAGAATTAATCGATAAGGGATTTATTTATATAGCTCAACCCCCACTATATAAAGTTAAAAAAGGAAAAAAAGATATTTATCTAAAAGACGACACTGCTCTCAATGAATTCTTATTAGAAAAAGTATCTGATACTCAAACCTTGAATCTTTCAAAAACAAAAAAAATGTCACCAGATAACTTTAAAACATTGCTCAAGACTTATAGTGACTTTGTAGAATTAACAGCCGTAGCAGATTTAAATATTCATGAAGATGTTTTGAAATGCTTAGTTAGCGAAGAAGATTTCCCAACTAAAACCATAGAAAAAAATGTAATCCTTTGGACAAAGAACTTAAACAAAAAATTAGCGTTATTTAATAATTATAAAAATACAGCGAAGATAGATGAAAAAACTAAAAATATAATTTTTGAAAGATACGAACACGGTAACTCCATAGCAAATATTGTTCCTCTTTCCTTTTTTAAATCTAAAAGTTATAAATTGATTTTAAATTTTAAAAATGCTTCTAAAGATATAAAGCTTGGCACGAGTAGCATTTCTAAAAATGAAGATAATTTTATAATTAATAATTTGTTTATTTCTTTAAACGAGTTTTTAGAAGATGCTAGAAAAGGATTGAGTATTCAAAGATATAAAGGTTTAGGAGAAATGAATCCTGAGCAACTTTGGGAAACCACAATGGATCCACTAGGAAGAAGATTGGCCCAAGTCAAAGTTGATGATGCAGATGATGCTAATGATCTCTTTGAGCAGTTGATGGGAGATAATGTCGAAAGCAGAAGAGAATTTATAGAATCAAATGTTAGTTTAGTAGGTAATATAGATATTTAATCTACAATCCAATCAACCGCTCCTTTTAAGTTATCAAACACTTTGGTTTCATTAGGAAATGGATCTGCCTCTGTCATAGCTCCATAACCTGTTCTAACCAAAATAGGCTTGCATCCATGAGAAACGGCACACTCTAAATCAGAAAGCTTATCTCCAATAAAAAAACAATTTTTTAAGCTAATATTTAATTTTTTTTCAGCAGATTCTAGAAGACCAGTTTTGGGTTTTCGGCAATTACAATCTTCACCTTTTTTATGGGGACAGACTTCTACATGTAAAATCTCACCATTATTTTCTCTTACTTTATTAATCCAAAAATTATTTATATCTTTAATACCTTCGGCAGAAATTAAGCCTAAATTTATGCAAGCTTGATTCGTAGCAATAATAATTTTAAAGTTTTTTTGAGCAAGCTTCGCAATAGCCTCTTTGCTTCCTTTTTCAAATTCAAAAGTTTTATTTTCAAGTACATAGTCAAAAAGATCAACATTAATAACGCCGTCTCTATCCAGAACGATATAATTATTTCGCATTAACCTATTAAATAATCTCTAAAAAAATCTGATGCTTCAGAAACGTTAATAGTTTTCTGATCCATTGTATCTCTATCTCGAACGGTAACTTTATCTTTTTCAATAGTATCAAAATCAACAGTTATGCAAAGAGGAGTGCCTATTTCATCGTGTTTTCGGTAGCTTTTTCCAATATTTCCAGTATTTTCGACTACAACCCTTCCTAATCTTAAGTTTTGAAGCTTATTTTTAAGTTTATAAGCTAAATCAACAAGTTCTACATTATTCTTTTTTAAAGGAATAATTGCAGCTTTAATAGGCGATAGATGAGGTTTTAAGGATAAAACTACTCTTTCTTTACCATTTTCAAGCTTTTCTACTTTGTAAGATTCATTCAAGATAGCTAAAAACCCCCTTTCCACCCCTGCAGAAGGCTCTATTACATATGGAACAACCCACTTATTCGTTTTTAGGTCCTGAATAGCTAATTTTGCATTTGAAGAGTTATTTTTAGCTGTCTTAGCAGTAATACCTAAATCTTCTTGATTTTTACTGTGAGAGCCTAGATCAAAGTCAGTTCTGTTAGCAATTCCCTCTAATTCTTCTAAGCCATGAGGAAATTTATACATAATATCTACGGTTGCCTTTGAATAATGTGCTAAATCTTCCCCAGTCACATGAAGCAATTCCAATTTCTCTTTAGGTACACCCTGTCTTTCCCACCAATTCAATCTATTTTCGACCCATTTTTTATGCCAATCTTCATCAGATCCTGGATGAACAAAAAACTCTAATTCCATTTGTTCAAACTCTCTTACCCTGAAGATAAAGTTTCTTGGAGTAATCTCGTTTCTAAATGCTTTTCCTATTTGAGCTATTCCAAATGGCAAAGTTCTTGAAGTTGAATCCACTATATTTTTAAAATTTATAAAAATTTGTTGAGCAGTTTCAGGTCTTAAATAGGCAAAATTTGTACCATCATCAACAGGACCAACATTTGTTTTAAACATCAGATTAAATTGTCGGGGCTCTGTTAAATCTTCTTCCTTACAATAGTCAGGCACTTGATCTTCTCTAAACCTTTCCCCGCAAGATTTACAATCGACCATTGGATCTGAAAAAGTATCTTCATGGCCTGAATATTTAAGAACATCTGGATGAGTTAAAATTGAAGCATCTAAACCCTCTATATCATCTCTGTCATAGACCATTGAAGCCCACCAAGATTGTTTTAAATTATTTTTTAATTCAACACCTAATGGACCATAATCATATAAGCCTTGAAGTCCCCCATATATTTCACTTGACTGAAATATGAAGCCTCTTCTTTTACAAAGAGCTACCAATTCTTCCATTGTTTTTGCCGTCAATTTGATATCCTTTTTTTTAAAATCTATATTTTTATTGTTTAAAACTAATAGTAAGCACTCACTAATTTCTCCAGAAGAAAGATGTAAATAATACTAATAATGTATAAATTTCTAGCCTACCTAAGATCATTGCGAAAGACAAAAATAGTTTACTAGCGTCGTTCAAAGAAGAGTAGTTTAATGTCGCATCTCCAAGAGCGGGACCCAGATTATTTAGGCATGAGAATACTGCAGAAAAAGCAGTATCTATAGAAAGCCCAGTTCCCAAAAGAAGAACTATTCCAAGCAGCATAGTCATTATGTAGACTGATAAAAATCCCCAAACAGAATCAGTAATTTCTTTCTCTATAATCTTGTCTCCAACCTTCAAAGGTAATACTGAATTTGGATGAACTAATTTCTTTAATTCTTTAAACCCTTGTTTAAAAAATATCAATACTCTAATTACTTTTATACCCCCACCGGTTGATCCGGCGCATGCGCCCATAGCAGCTAAACCAATTAAAATATAAGGAATATATAAAGGCATCAAACTATGATCTTCAGAAGTAAACCCTGTGGTGGTAATGAATGAAATAGTTTGAAATAGAGATCTAAGCAATAGGTCTAAATCATTCTGACCCGAAGTAGCTATTAGGGTAATAAATACAAATAAAAATGCTAACAAGGCAGAAGATGCATAAAATTTTAATTCTGGATCAGATAAGTAGTTCCTTAAAGTTCTCTTTTTCAAAGCTAGGAAATGCAAAGAAAAACTTATGCCAGATAAGAACATAAAGACAGATCCAAAAAAATAAAGATAATTGTTATCAAAGTGACCAAAGCTAGCTTCGTAATTTGAAAAGCCGCCAATTGCAACTGTCGAAAAAGAATGAGTTATCGCGTCAAAAGCTTCCATTCCAGAAAAAAAGTAACAAATACAGCAGCTCATAGTCAAAATAAGGTAAATATACCAAAGCGATTTACCTGTTTCCGCCATTTTGGGCCTTAATTTATTACTATTAATCGATCCTTTACCTTCTCCTCGATACAATTGCATTCCACCTATGCCTAGAAGAGGAAATAAAGCCAATGCAAGTACGATAATCCCTAATCCACCAATCCATTGAAGAAGCGATCTATAAAATAGAATTGACTTCAATTGACTCTCTAAATCAGTTATAACACTAGCACCTGTGGTGGTTAATCCTGATACTGCTTCAAAGTAAGCGTTCACTATGGATAAATCCGAAGCTTTACTTAGATATAAAGGGATTGAGGCAAAAATCGAGAATACAAACCACAATAAAACCGTCAATAAAAATCCATCTCTTATCTTGAGATCCTGATATTCTTTAGAATAGTTAACGCTTATTAAAAAAAGACCTGAAAAAAATGTTATCAGGAAAGAATCTATGAAAATTCTTTCAGAATTCTCGTTATAGACCAAAGAAACTATAACAGGTAGAAGCTGAAAAACAGAAAAAAGTACAAGACCCACGCCTAGTATCTTTGAAATAAGTCTATATCTCATTAAAATCTTTTAAAATACTTTAAATTCTTCAAAATCACCTAATTAATTTCTCTAATTTTTCAAAGTTGTTCTTATCCGATAAAAATATTATTAAATGATCATTTTCTTGTATTTTAACGTCATGGTGGGCAATTTTAACTTCATTTCCTGTTAATACAGCGCCTAAAGTACATCCTTCTGGCATTTTTATCTCTTCTATTGTTTTATTAATAATTCCATTGTTTTTTTCTTTGTCTACAATTATTTCAAGTGCTTCGGCTTTACCTCCTTTAAACGAGTAAGCATTAGCAAGATTAGATCCATTTACGTTTTTAAGAACGTCTCCAATAGTTATTTGAGTTGGAGCAATCGAAATCTCAACGTCTTCACTTTTTATTAGCTCTATATATTTTTTCTTATTAACCAGAGTTAAAACATTTTTTGCTCCAAGTTTTTTCGCTAATAAAGATGACATCACATTTGCCTCATCATTATCAGTAACAGCACAAAACATATCCACCTGATCAATATTTTCTTCTTCTAAAAGCTCGGCATCAGAAGTGTCTCCATTTAAAACCAAAGAATTAGATAATTTCTCTGAAAGATAAATACATCTTTCTTTGTTTCTTTCAATTATCTTGACTCTAAATTTTTCTTCCAAGGCATTCGCAATTCTCCTACCAATTCTTCCCCCACCAGCAATCATGATGTGTTTATATTTCGAATCCACTTCTCTAATTTCTAACATTACTTTTTTCAAATTTGACTTAGCAGTAATAAAAAAGACTTCATCTTGATGATTTATATAATCTTCACCAGTAGGAATGATTAAAGAATTATCTCTATATATAGCAGCAACTCTTGTGTCAGCATTTGGAATATGATCTTTTAATTCAGAAATTTTGTGACCAGTTATCGGAGCTCCTAAAGTTGCTTTAACTTGAACCATCGAAGCCAATCCATTACCAAAATCTAGAACTTGCATAGCGCCAGGAAGCTTTATTAATTTTGTAATGTAATTTGTGATTAAATTTTCAGGACTTATTACGACATCTATAGAATATTCTCCCGCTTCAAATATTTCACTTCCGCGGCCTCCGAGATATTGAGTTGCTCTAATGCGTGCCATTGTCTTGGTTTTCTTATTCATGTGCTTAATCATTTGGCAAGCAACCATATTTACTTCATCCCATTGAGTCATTGCAACTGCTAAATCTACAGTTTCAATTTCAGCTTGCTCTAAAGTTTTGGGAAAACAGCCGTTACCGCAAATAGTTCTTAGGTCGTGATGATCAGAAATCTTTCGAAGTTTTTCTTGGTCTGTATCTATTAAAGTTACATCATGACCTTCAGCCAGAATTTCAGATAATTCTGACCCAACTTGTCCAGCGCCAAGGATTAAAATATTCAAGTTATTTGCCTATTAAAAATTATACTCTTAGAAATTTATTTATGTAATTTATGAAAGAATAATTTCTTCATTGAAAAAATCTTGAGAGCCATTTTTAAAATCTTCAAAAGACATTCTTTTTTTTCCTTCTCTAGATAATTCTATAATCTCAACAGCGTAATCTGCAGCACTTATTACTAATTTCGATTTAGTGCACTCTATTACTTGACCTGGAATAGAAGCAGGGCGATCAGAAAATTTAGCTTTAAATAAAGTTAAGCGTTCACTTCCTTTAAAGGTAAAGGCACATGGATTAGGACAAAATCCATTTATTTTATTTTTAATAATTTCCGCGTTTTGATCCCAATTTATTAAAGCCTCGTCCTTGCTTAGTTTATTTGCATAGCTAGCCTCAGAGTTTTTTTGAATTGTTAAATTAAAATTATTATTTTCAATATTATCAATAACTTTTAGTATTTTGCTAGAGGAAGCTTTAATCATTTTTAAAGATAATGTTTCGGAAGTTTCCACCTCATCTATAGCAATTTTTTGAGATTCATAAATGGGTCCAGTATCTAATTCTTTGGCCATTTTCATAAAACTTATACCCGTTTCTTTTTCCCCATTAATTATAGACCTTTGTATTGGAGCAGCTCCGCGATATGCCGGCAACAGAGATGTATGAATATTTAAACAACCAAATTTAGGTATTGATAAAACTTCTTCCGGTAAGAGCATTCCATATGCAAAAACTA
Source organism: SAR86 cluster bacterium (assembly GCA_028135785.1). Lineage (GTDB taxonomy): Bacteria > Pseudomonadota > Gammaproteobacteria > Magnimaribacterales > AG-339-G14 > CASICS01. The sequence goes on along the minus strand of JAOIHS010000002.1, from coordinate 167 downwards.
CCACTAAATCAGGCGCAAGCTGATTAATAAAACTTTGAGTTTCTTTGTCTTTTAGATTGGCTGGCTGAAATATAGATAAATTTTTACTCTTAGCAAATTTTTTTATAGGGCCTTCTTGAATTTTCTTTCCCCTTCCAAATGGCTTATCTGGCATCGTTAAAACCAGC
>JAOIHS010000019.1 GCA_028135785.1 SAR86 cluster bacterium | reverse complement strand
TTGGAAACCAAAAATTTTAGTTATTTCAGTTGATGAATGGATTAATGCTTCAGAATCTAAAAATAAAATAGTCCTTAATCCGAAAAGCTCAATTAAATTGAGCGATGTAAAAAAATCAAAATCATTTGATCTGGCGATTGGTCCTGAGGGAGGGTTTTCGAGCGATGAGATAGATTTATTTCAGGCGAATAATTTTCAAAACATATCTTGTGGCAATTTAACATTTAAAACAGAAACAATGCCTATAGTAGTATTATCAATGGTCAGAGCATTATTTGGAGATATATAGAAAATGAAAATTGCAGTTGTAATGGATCCTATTTCAAAAATAAATTATAAAAAGGATTCTACTTTGCTGTTACTAAACGAGGCACAAAAAAGAAATCATCAGCTGTTTTATATTGAACCCCAAGATTTATTTTTTAAGGGAGATATTCCAAGTGCGATATGTAGTGATATTTCGGTAAAAATGAACCCTGAAAATTGGTTTGCTCTCGAAAATGAAAGAGAAATCTCTATAAAAGATGTAGATGTAGTATTGATGAGACAAGATCCTCCGTTTGATATGGAGTATGTAGTTAATACCTATATTTTAGAAGCTGCCGAACAAGAAGGGGTTCATGTAATAAATAAACCCTCAACATTGAGAAGCTTTAATGAAAAAATTTCAATTTTAGAATATTTAGAATTTTGTACAGAGACTATAGTTTCTTCCAATAGAAATATAATCACTAATTTCATAAAAAAAAATAAAAAAGTTGTGTTGAAGCCTTTAAACCTGATGGGAGGGCAGGGCGTTATAAAACTGGATAACAATGATAAAAATCTGCAAGATAATATATCGAATGCCACGGAGAATCATAAACAAAAAGTTATGGTTCAGACATTTATAGATAAAGTTTATGAAGGCGATAGAAGAATTTTAATTATTGATGGCATGCCTTCACAATTTGCAGTTGTAAGAACTCCATCAGATGGAGAATTTAGAGGAAATTTAGCAGCAGGAGGAATTGCAACTACAGAAATTTTGAATGATCGTGATAAATTCATAGCAAAAAGTTTAAGTTCTGATTTGATCAAAAGGGGAGTATCAATAGCTGGCATAGATATAGTTGGAGGATATCTTACTGAAATCAATATAACTTGTCCTACATGTTTTAGAGAGCTGCAAGACCAACAAGGAATTAATTTAGCCTCTAATTTTTTTGATTATGTTGAAAGTCTCAAGGTATGAGTTTCAGATTTAACCTATTTTTATCAATTTCCTTTGCTTTGCATTTATTTGTAATTATCTTTGTTTCTTATGTCACTGAAAAAAAAGATCTAAATAATAAGTATGTACAAAGTATTAATCTCAAATTTTCAAACTTTCAAAGGTTTGATCAAGAAATTGATCCCAGTACATTTCTTCAAGAAAAAAAATACGGAACAAAGAATAAGTATTCAAAAAAATTAGATACCAAAAATATTACCCCTTCAGTTGCTGGAAATTATGTTAGCTCTTGGCAAAGAAAAGTTGAAACCATTGGAAATTTAAATTATCCGAGTTTTTTAAAAAGTAGAGAGTTTAGCTCAAAGTTAACCTTATCAGTGACAATAGGAAATGATGGTTCTCTTTTGGACTATGCCTTAATAAAGTCTTCTGGAGATAACAAATTAGACAGCGCAGCAATTCAAATAATTGAATTGGCTTTCCCTTTTAAAAATTTTCCAGAAGAGATGGCAAATTTTTCTGAGATTACAATTATCCGAGATTGGCAATTTGGAAATCAGGATAACTAGAATGCAAATTTTAGGGATAGATTACGGGAAAAAAAATGTAGGATTTGCAATTGGAAACAGTATTATAGGAGAATCAACGACCTTTTTTTCTAAGTCTTATAAAAATAAAAACGAATTAATCACCCTCATTAAAAATCTCATAGAAGAATGGGATATCAACTCAATGGCTATCGGTTTGCCTCTTAATATGGATGAAAGCGAAAGCGAAATGAGTGAAGAGGTGAGAAAATTCTCTGCATTACTGAGAAATACATTTAATATAAAGGTTAATTTAGTTGATGAAAGATTGACTACTCTTGAAGCTAAATCCATTTTGAAAGAACAAAATAAAAAATCAGAATTTATAAATAACGAAAATCATGGATTGGCTGCGAAGTTAATTGTAGACTCGTTTTTAAGGGAAAATTTATAAGTTTATGGCAGGATTTATTCCAGATGAATTC
>JAOIHS010000018.1 GCA_028135785.1 SAR86 cluster bacterium | reverse complement strand
TTTAAGCATTGAAGAAGTATGTTTTTTAAAAATTGAGTCTTTTTTCCAATTAGCTCTTTGAAAAATTCCTTTTGAAAAAGATGTCCCTTTATTGGTCAGATCAATCCAGGAAACTGTAAATTCATAATCATTTACGCTTTCTCTTTCTAACTTAAAAAATTCTTCTAAATTATTAAAAGGAATTGTTTCTACATCTAAGTACGAACTTGAGATTTTAGTCAATTGAATTTCAACCTCTAAAATTATTCCTGTTAATCCCAGGCCTCCTGATGTTGCTTTAAATAATGGATCTTCTTTTTCTGTTATATCTATAACTTCACCACTTGATCTTAAAATCATAATTTTATTTATGGAATTACAAAAAGATCCAAATTTATGATGATTCTTCCCATGAATGTCATTACAAATAGCTCCTGCTACAGTGACGAATTTTGTGCCAGGAGATGTTTGTATATACCAACCATGAGGCACTATAAATTTTAAGAGATCATCTAATGAAATACCTGATTGAACTCTAATAATTCCATTCTTTTTATCGAATTCTTTAACTTGATTAATGTTCGACATATCAATTAAAGAACCATTTTTATTTAAACAACTATCTCCGTAAGATCTCATTAAGCCAATTGACAGAAAAGACTTTTCTTTTCTTTTAGATAGAAAATCAATGATTTCATTCTTATTATTTGGTTTAAATACTTTTGAAATTTGATGTTTTGATCTCCCCCACGAGAGACGTTTGTGGTTAGTTGTATTCATAAAAAATATTTTATTGATAACTGTTTAGTTAACTCTCTTAATTTTATACTATAGTTTATTAAAAATTTAAAAGCCTTTTGCAACAAATTTTACTGCAGATATAAAATTTTGTTTGGCTGATACTCCAAAGGGTAATTAACTAGGCCAGAATTGAAATTAAACTTCTTTAAGTCCTTAATATCATCAAGAATTCCCGATAAAACCTGCAATGAACTTGGGTAAAACATTATTTCTATATCAAGATCTTTATCAAAGAAAACTCCAGTCATAAATATATTTGCTCTAAACAATTTTGCTGATGTCCCATAAATTTTATATGCATTTCTATATTCTACTGGCAATAAAAGCATTGAATGCCCCTTGGAAGATGCTTTAATTATTATTCTATCTTTTTTGATAATAAATTTAGTTGTAATCCCTTTAACTAAATCTACTTGTTCTTTAAAAATATCTTCCTTATGTATATAAAGAAAGTTTTTGAAATCTATACCCTCTTTCAGAATTAATTTTTCAAGATCTTCTGCATTTTCAAATAATTTAATTTTTTCAAAGTAAAAATTGGCTAGGTTTGTATCCTCGTATTCATAAAGATAAATATCTAATAAATCTTTAGAATATTTTTTTAAAACTCTGAGTGATTTTTTTTCATCTGTTAATAAAAATTTGACACCTAACATTTTTAAAATATTATCGTCAGTTTTTGATGAAAATAGAAAATTCCTTTGTTGAAAATCTTCTGGCTTAGATAAATATCTTGAAAAAAAATAATATTTGTATGGAGATATAAGATGATTATTATCTTCAAGAGTTGGGATGTTATTTTTCCATAAAGTCGCAAGATTAATTGGCTCCTCTATAATTTCAAGTAATTTATATGGCTTTATTCTTGTGTACGCTTTCGTCTTCTGAAGCTCAGATTCTAAATTTTTGCCCAGATAACTATCTCCGTTTAGTGGAAATACCTGAGCAATCGTTCCTCTAAAGCTTTCATCTAAAGAGATGTTAGTTTTAAAAAAAGTAATTAAATCATTATTTTTATTAAGTTCTATCTGTTTTTGCGGTTCCTGATAAAGAAGCAATTTAACATCTTCCTGTCTTGGCTTTGAAACTTTATAGACCAATAAAATGGATAAGAAAATTAAAGAAAGAGTTAAGAATAAATTTCTTTTATTTGTCGCCAGACCAATAGAGCATATTAAGCAAGGATAGATAGTTTGCTCGAAATATACTGGAGAGGGATACTTCCAAACTATTCCAGAAAATGTATAAAAGATTCCCATTAATAAAAGAACAGCCAGTATGAATAAAGAAGAAATACCGTAGGCTTTATACTCAGCCCCTTCATCATTTTTTTCTCTAAAAATCAGACTAATTGAAGAGATTGCAATTAAGAAAGATAACAAAAGTGAATAAGGTGAATTTCTAAAAAATATAGTATTTAGATAGTCTAAAGTTTGAACTTCCGTAACAATTTCATTACCAAAAATATTTCTCGCTGAAATTCCAGAAAAAATAAAATACACAAGAGCAAATAATAAAATAAAGATGGAAAT
>JAOIHS010000017.1 GCA_028135785.1 SAR86 cluster bacterium | reverse complement strand
TGAACGTTTACGGAAGCTCAGAAATAATAAACGTAGTAGAAGGTATTAATCTTGCATACCAAAATGATGAAAATTATCGTGTTGACCATCACGGAGAAGATTTTGTTAACAGGAAAGGTAGATTCATGATTCCCAATGTTCACCAGCCCACTAACGAACCTCAAATTATTTTTGTCGATGAAAATATCATGGTGGAATCTTTTTTAGTCGATCATTTTCCAGTTAAAGAAGCTATTGGCTTTAGAATTACTTTTGGAGATAAAACTATTATAATTTCTGGAGATACAGAGATTACTAACAATGTTTTTTCTCTAGTAAATGGAACTGATATTTTAATTCATGACGGCATGATTAAGGATCATGTTTTATTGATGGAAAAAGCAGCTATTGAAGCTGGTAGTAGATTGCAAATAGCTTTTCATGACATTCTTGATTATCACGCTGATGTCATTGCAATAAAAGAAAATCTTATTGATAAAAATTTAGGACTTTTAATAATCAATCACTTGGTTCCACCAAAGAATCCTTTAGGCAATAGATATATTAATGACTTATTTTCTGATGTTCCTTATGATTTTTTACTAGCACAAGATGAAGACACAATTAGTATCTCAAAAGGCTCAAGCAAAATATTAATTAAATAAATTAATCTATTTCGTCAGGCTTATATCCCATAACTGCTTTAATCTCTAAGAATTCCTCAAAACCAAATACTCCCCATTCGCGTCCATTACCAGATTGCTTAAAGCCACCAAAAGGATCGTTTATTCCTGTTGGAGCATTATTGATGTGTATATTTCCGCTTCTTATTTTTCTAGCTACTTTTAATGCATGTTCTGGATCTTCTGATGAAATATACCCAGATAAACCGTATGGCGTATCGTTAGCAATATTTATCGCATCCTCTTCGTCCTTATAAGGAAGGATACAAAGAACAGGTCCAAAAATTTCTTCTCTTGCAATTGTCATATTATTAGAAACATTTGCAAAAACTGTCGGTTTAACAAAATAACCTTGATTTAACCCTTCCGGCTTACCTAATCCACCGACAACAACCTCAGCACCTTCTTCAATACCTTTTTCAATCAAACCTTGAATTTTATTAAATTGCAGATCACTGACAACCGGACCCATGACAGTTTCTTCGGAGGCAGGATTACCAACAATTAATTCGTCTGCTACTTTTTTTGCTGCAGCTTTGGCTTCATCCTGTCTAGAAGCGGGCACCAACATTCTCGATGGGGCATTACATGATTGTCCGGTGTTGTTAAACATATGTTTAGTTCCTCTAGCGACAGCTTTCGAAAAGTCAGCATCGTCTAAAATTATATTTGCAGATTTACCTCCTAATTCTTGATGCACTCTTTTGACGGTATCAGCAGAACCTTTTGCAACAGCTATTCCAGCTCTGGTAGAGCCAGTAAATGACATCATATCTATGCCACGGTGACAAGACATAGCTTCTCCAACTGTTGGGCCATCTCCATTTATTAAATTAAATACACCTTTTGGCAAACCAGCTTCGTGAAGAACTTCCGCAAGTAAAATAGCATTTAAAGGCGCTATTTCAGTTGGTTTTAGAATCATAGTGCAACCAGCTGCAATAGCAGGCCCTACTTTGCAGGTAATTTGATTTATTGGCCAGTTCCATGGAGTTATCATTCCAACTACTCCGATAGGCTCTTTCCTTATTAGGGTTTCTCCTCTAATTTCTTCGAATTGATAATTTTGTAAAGTTGCTAGAGCAGTTGCGAAATGACCAATTCCTGAAGCAGCCTGAGCATTTTTAGATAAAGTTATAGGAGCTCCATTTTCTAATGAAATTATTTCAGCTATTTCTACAGAACGACTCATATAAATTTCTACAATCTTTTGCAATAAAGCCACTCTCTCTTCAACTGAAGTTTGACTAAAGGTTACAAAGGCATTTTCAGCTGCTTTCACCGCTAAATCTACATCATCTCTGTCGCCCATTGCGATAGTTCCAATAGATTCTTCAGTAGCAGGGTTAATCACGTCTAAAGTTTTAAGAGTATTGACTGGGTTAACCCACTCTCCATTGATATAAAATTTTTCATAATTTTTCATAGATCCTTCCTTTATTTGTTTAGTCTTGTCTTCAATTGCGGTTGAATTCTTTCAATCCACTTGCAAAGATACTTTCTAGTTTCGCTCGGGTCAATAATTTCATGCACAGAAAAAGATTCTGCACGAGAAAAAGGGTTCTGATCTTTAGCTAATTCAGTTTCTATTTCTTTCCTTTTTTTGTCAGGATCATCTGAGTTAGCAATTTCTTTTGCAAATGCAATTGCAACTCCCCCTTCGAGTGGAAGGGCGCCAGATTCTGAAGACGGCCAGGATAAGACATATGGATCAGAGCCAAAATGTGCGGCAGCAGCAACTCCGAAGGTTTTTCTTACTAAAATTGTAGCCCATGGCACAGTAGTTTCTGCTACAGCTAGAACTGCTTCAGTTCCATGCAGAATAGTTCCCTCTTTTTCAGCTTCAGGACCTATTAGAAAACCAGGTTCATCAACAAAAGTTAATATTGGTAAATGAAATGTTTCACATAATTTAACAAATCTAGTAGTTTTTTTTGCATTATCTGCTGTCATTGATCCGGCATAAAAATTACTA
>JAOIHS010000016.1 GCA_028135785.1 SAR86 cluster bacterium | reverse complement strand
CGTAGGGAGTTAATTCATGAATACTTTGAGGAAAATAAGATAAAAAAGTTTTAATTTGACTTAAAGCATCTTCTTCTGATTCGGCAACATTATCAACGACCCCATTTTTTTTATGGATTTCCGATCCTCCTAGCTCGTTTTTTGTAAAATCTTTTCCGAAAGCTCTAGAAACAACTGCAGGTCCTGCTACTAAAATTTGTGAGGTAGATTTTGTCATTATTCGAAAATGTGAAGCTACAAATCTAGAAGCTGGCAATCCAGCTACAGGACCTAGAGCAGCACTTACAACAGGGATTGTTCTTAGAGAATCTGCAACAGATTTGAATCTAGATTTTAAAAATACAGGATCTCCTCCGGAACCACTTTTTGGTCCTGCAACAGATCCACCTCCGCCTTCATGCAGCCTTACTAAGGGCATTTTATATTGAACAGCTAGTTCTTCTGTGTAAATACTTTTTCTTAATCCTGCTGAATTAGGCGAGCCTCCTTTAACAGTAAAATCTTCTCCTCCAACAATTAATTGACGATTATTAACTTTTCCAAATCCTAGGATAAAATTTGCTGGTGTCATTGATTCAAAATTTCCATCCGAATCTTTTTCGACACCTCCAGCTAACTCACCTATTTCATCAAACGTATTTTTATCTAAAAAAATTTTAATTCTTTCTCTTAAAGTGAACCTTCCCTTCTGATGATGGATATCAATAGCTTTTTTTCCACCTTGAGCTTTTGCAGCTTTTTTTCTAATGCCTATTTCACTAACTTCTTTTTTCCAAGACATGATTATTCAAACTCTTTTTCTATCCACCATGGATAAAAACTTGGCATATCTTTAGAGATCTTTCCTGGAAATTCTGGTGGTCTTTTTTCAAGAAATGACATTACACCCTCCATAGCTTCTCCTGATTTGCCTAATTCAAAAACCGCCCTTGAGTCTATTTTGTGTGCTTCCATGGGGTCATCAGCACCCAGCATTCTCCATAGTAGCTGTCTAGTTAAAGCTATCGAGATTTGTGAACTCTCAGCAGTAAATTCTTTTGCAATTTCTAAGGCTCTATCAATTAAATTATCTCCACTGACTATTTCAGAAACTAACTTATAGTCTTTAGCTTCTTCAGCTGAAATTACTTTTCCGGAATAACATAATTTAAGAGCATTCTCTATTCCAATTAATCTAGGTAAGAACCAGCTTGATGCTGCTTCAGGAACAATACCTCGCTTAGTAAAAACAAATCCAAATCTAGCCATATTTGAGCATATTCTTACATCCATTGGGAGAAGCATTGTCGCACCAATGCCTACTGCGACTCCATTTATAGCTCCTATTAAAGGTTTAGTAGATTTAAATAATCTTAAAGTTAGCAAGCCTCCTGAGTCCCTGATCGCATTAACTGATTTATCTACAGCTTTTGATGAATCAAAGGTGTCACCTCCAGAAGATAAATCGGCTCCAGCACAAAAAGCTTTACCATCTCCAGTAAAAATAATTGATCTAATTTCGTCATTTTCTTCAGCAGCATCGAGCGCATTGACTATTTCTTCTTGCATATTTTTGGTGAAAGTATTCATCTTTTCTTGTCTAGATAAATAAATAATTAACGATTTTTCTTTGATCTCAGTTTTTATTTCTTTGTATGTATTCATATATATGTTGCTAATTGTAATTTAATTTGTTTATATAATAGATGAAGCGTTCATTTAAACTAACTTGCAAACGCTATATAAATTTTGCTAAACAAGACGATTTTGACCTGTTTAGCCTACGCTAACAGGTTTTTTTTTACAATTTTTATAAACAAGGAGATACAATGTCTTACGAAGGAAAAAATTCAGAAACAATTGCGCTACATACAGGCTGGAGAGCGGATGAAACTACTGGCTCAGTTGCCGTTCCCATCCATCAAACAACAAGTTATCAATTTAATGATACTGAGCATGCAGCTTCATTATTTTCTTTAGCTGAACTTGGAAATATTTATACAAGAATAATGAATCCAACTACAGCTGTATTTGAAACGAGACTAGCTGCTTTAACTGGAGGAGTAGCCGGACTTGCTGTTGCTTCAGGTCAAACTGCATCAGCTTATTCGGTTCAGAATTTAGCTAGAAACGGAGATAATATTGTTTCTTCTTCTCACTTATATGGTGGAACCTATAACCAGTTCAAAAATAATATGCATGAGATGGGTATCGAAGTCAGATTTGTTGACCCATCTGATCCTTCAAACTTTGAAAAAGCAACTGATGATAAAACAAGAGCTTATTTTGGAGAAACACTTCCTAATCCAAAATTAGAAGTCTTTCCTATTGGCGAAGTAGCGGAAATTGGAAGGAAACATGGCATTCCGCTTATTATGGATAATACTTCTGCACCTCTTTTATGCAAACCTTTTGAACACGGCGCTGCAATATGTACCTATTCAACTACTAAGTATATTGGCGGGCATGGAACTACAATTGGTGGTGCAATAATTGATGGTGGAAATTTTGATTGGGGCGCTGCAGGAGCTGACCGTCAACCTAGCTTAAATACCCCCGATCCTTGTTATAACGGTATTGTTTGGGACGAAGCGATTACTCCAAATATGGGCCCAATTGCATATATTATGAAATTAAGAACAACTATTCTGAGAGATTTAGGTGGAGCTATGAGCCCTCAAAGTGCTTGGATGTTTATTCAAGGCATGGAAACATTGCCTCTAAGAATGCGCGAGCATGCAAAGAATGCACAAGCTGTAGCAGAGTTCTTAGCTAGTAATAGCAAAGTTCAATCAGTCACATATCCTGGTCTTACGGAAGGCGCTCAAAAAGAGAAAGCAGATAAGTATATGAGTGGAGGATATGGAGCTTTAATAGGTTTTGAGTTACCTGGTGGGAAAGAAGCAGGTAGTAAATTTATTAACTCTCTAGAACTTCTTTATCATGTTGCCAATATTGGTGATGCAAGATCACTAGCAATTCATCCAGCAACAACAACACATAGCCAATTGTCTTCTGAAGAGCAACTCTCTGCAGGAGTTACACCGGGATATGTCAGGCTTTCTATTGGAATTGAGCATATTGACGATATCATCGCTGATATAAATCAAGCTATAGACAAAGCAAGCTAGGTTAGCATTAAAAT
>JAOIHS010000015.1 GCA_028135785.1 SAR86 cluster bacterium | reverse complement strand
GAAAAAAAAAGTTTTAGCTTGAAGGCTTATATTCAACTAACGAAGCCATCAATTATATATTTGCTCGTGTTAACCGCAGCAACCTCAATGTTTTTAGTAAATGGCTTTGAAGTCAATATGAAGCAGGTCATCAGTGGAATTTTTGGTATCGGTCTTATTGCTGCATCTAGCGCAGCTATCAATCAAATATTAGATATCAAAATAGATGGAAAAATGAAACGTACTGAGAACAGGCCTTTAGTGCAAGGAAGCATTCCTATGATGAACGCTATTATTTTTGCTGCAATTTTATTTATAGCAGGATCCTTTCTTCTTTTAACATTCAATAACTTTTTTTCTTGGGCTTTAACAGTAGGAACGTGGATTTTCTATGCATTTCTATATACTCGCATTTTAAAATACGCAGGACCTCAAAACATAGTTATCGGAGGTCTAGCTGGAGCCATGCCCCCAATATTAGGATGGGTTGCTTTAACTGGATCATTGGCTCCTCTACCACTTTTGCTTGTATTGATAATTTTTGTTTGGACGCCACCGCATTTTTGGGCTTTAGCAATAGATCGAGTTGAGGATTACAAAGAAGCAGGGGTTCCGATGATGCCTGTTGTAATGGGTATTGAATATACAAAAATTCAAATTCTTCTTTACGCATTTCTACTTTTGGCTTGTTCTCTTTTACCGTTTGCCATAGGTAGTTTAGGTTTGCTTTATTTCATTGCATCAAGCAGCTTGGGTTTAGTATTTATTTTCTTGGCAGCTAAGTTAATGTCAGATGAAGACAATAAAGGCGCGATACCGTTTTTCTTATATTCTATAATTTACTTAACTTTACTTTTTGTATCCATGATAATGGATAGGATAATCTACCCACTATGACTAATAACAAAGGAATAACGTATACAGTAATCTCATGTTTGGCAATCATCTCAATGGTGGTTGGTCTTTTTGTCTACAGCACAGTAGCTGAAAAGGAACTTACCAATGATCAGTACAAACTTCTTAAATTTTACCAACTGAATACAAAAAGAGAGCTTGCTCCTTTTAGTATTTTCAATAATGATAAACCTTTTACTCAAGATGATTTAAAAGGGAAATGGGACTTAGTTTTTCTTGGTTTTGCATCATGTCCAGACATGTGCCCAATGACAATGAAGAAAATGGCAATGGCGGCAGATATATTAAAAGAAAAGCCTGATATTTTAGAAAGATTAAATTTTATTATTCTTTCAATCGATCCGGATAGAGATAATTCCAAAATAATGAGTGAATATGCTGAAGCTTTTAATCCAAATTTTATTGGTCTTTCAGGCGGTATAAAAGATATTTATCAGCTTTCACTGAATTTGACTCTTCCATTTACTCCAATAATTAACTCTGAAGAAAAAAATTATGACATGGATCACAGCATGAACCTTGCCTTGATAGATCCAGATGGAAAATACTTTGGGTTCTTTAAAACACCTCATAAGTCAGAGTCGATGGCAGAAGTTCTAGAAAGTGTAATTAAGTTTTCTAAATAAATTTATTAAAAAACTATACATAATCGATTTTTCTTTACTTTTTTCTATAAACATTTTAAATTAAGTTATTGAGAATAGTTCTCAATAACTTAATTTCAAGGAGAAAAGCATGGAAATGTCAGAACAATTAATTTGGGAATTTTTTAATCAGGGAAGAATGGTAGCTTCTTTAAGCTTTATTGGATCAATAATAGCTATTTGGTTAGCTTTAAGAACTGCAAACATGTCTGGAGAAAATCCTGATACAAACTTATTTGGGAAAATACTTTCAACAGTTTTTGGTTTAATAATTGTAGCCGGAACTTGGCAATCATTTGGAATTGCAGCAAATGGTTGGGCTATTGCAGCAAATAATATAACAGCACTTGGTGTAGATAATATGAGTAATCCTGAATTTGCCCAGGGATTTATAGATTTTGTTGGCACAACGGAACCTAGCGGCATGCCATCCATCATGGGCATGGCATTCCTGCTGACTATTACTATTATGATAATAGGCCTGATCTGGGGACCAAGAGGTAAATAACCTATAAAGCGAAGCCTAAGAGTTTTGTGAAATAAAAAAAGGGAGCATACGCTCCCTTTTTTGATTCTTAGTAGTTACATTTCTATAACAACCTTGCCTGTAGCCTTTCTATTTTCCAAAGAAGCTATTGCTTCAGCTGCATCGTTTAAAGAATAACTTTTTGTAATCTGTGGTTTTAGTTTTCCTTCAGCATGAAGAGCAAATAATTCATCGAAGTTTTGAGAGTTTTCTTCAGGCTCGGCGCCGGTAAATCTACCCCAGAATACACCCACTATAGAACATCCTTTTAACAAGGCTAAGTTAGTTGGAACTTCTGGAATAGGACCGCTAGCAAAACCAATGACAAGAACTCTTCCTTTCCAATTAATACATCTCATACATTGCATGAAGATATCTCCACCAATTGGATCGTAAATTACATCAGCACCCAACCCTTCAGTAAGAGCTTTAACTTTTTCCTTGAGCTCACCATCACTATAATTAATAACTTCATCTGCGCCTAAGTTTTTAGCAATTTCTAATTTTTCTTCGCTACTTGCAGCAGCTATAACTCGTGCCCCCATGGCTTTACCAATTTCAATTGCAGTTGTTCCGACACCACCACCTGCACCAGTAACCAATAAAGTTTCACCTGCTTGTAACTGACCGCGTTGTTTAAGTGCATAATAAGTAGTTCCATAATTTAAAGGGAAAGCAGCACCGTCTTTGAAATCCATTGAATCTGGAAGAGGCATCAAGGTCATCTCAAATGCTAATACCTTTTCGGCTATACCACCATTTCCTGTCATAGCCATGACTCTATCTCCTACTTTCCAATCAACAACACCTTCTCCGACTTCACTAATAATTCCAGCAATTTCTCCGCCTGGAGAAAAAGGAAATGGGGGCTGGAATTGATATTTGCCCTGAACAATTAAGACGTCTGGGAAGCTTACTCCAGCAGCTTTAACATCAACAATAACTTGCCCAGCTTCCGCACGAGGATCTTCTATTTCTTCTACTTTATGCGAATCTACCGGACCAAACTCTCTACATACGTATGCTTTCATATATCTCCCTTATAAAAAATGAAAATAAATTTTATCATGTTTAGACATGCTCA
>JAOIHS010000014.1 GCA_028135785.1 SAR86 cluster bacterium | reverse complement strand
ATTGGATAGCTTGCATAAGAGAATGTTTTGAAGAATGTGGAGTCCTCCTAGCCTATCGTGAAAATGGAGATTTCTTTGGAGCATCTGACGATGATGAAATGGACGTTTTAAATGCTTATCAAGATAGACTGAATAAAGGAGAGCCAGTTTTATTAGAGCTTTGTAAGAAATTAAATATAAAGTTAGCAGTTGATAGGTTAGCTTATGTTTCTCACTGGGTAACTCCAAAAATGGAAATGAGAAGATACAGTACCAGATTTTTTATAGCCATAGCTCCAGAGGACCAAGATGCAATTCACGATGGTAGTGAAGGGGTAGAGAGTATTTGGATTTCTCCAGAAGAAGCATTAAAAAAAGGAGACGAAGGTGACTTCCCAATTATTTTACCTACTATTAAAAACCTAGAATCTATTGTTGGGTTCACTGATACGCATAGTTTGCTTAAAACCAAGGTTGATTATCAGAACGAAGTATCTTGTATAGAGCCTAAATTTTTTATGAAAGATGGAAAGTTAGTAGGGCTTCTGCCTGGTGATATTGGCTATGAAGATCACTGAATTATCTCCATTAGTTAGAAGAATAACCGCGGACAATGGTGGAGTATTTACAGGTGCGGGAACAAATACTTATCTCATAGGTCACCAAGAAATAACTGTAATTGATCCTGGGCCAGCCTCTAAAGAACACATAGAAAATATAGTAAAGATTTGTGGCGAAGATATAAAACAAATCTTGGTCACTCATACGCATAATGATCACTCTCCGGGAGCAAAGCTTCTTCATCAAAGAACAGCTGCACCAGTTATGGGAATGTATGCTCTCCACAAAGAAATGCAGGATCCTACTTTTAAAGCAAATCGAATTTTAAAACATGGTGATGAAATTAATGAGGCTGAGTATTCACTTAAAGTAATTCACACACCGGGACATGCATCTAATCATCTCTGTTTTCTGCTAGAAGAAGAAAATTTAATATTTACTGGAGATCACATCATGGAAGGCTCAACGGTGGTTATTGCTCCTCCAGATGGAAACATGAAGCAATATATAGATGCATTAGAAGATCTAAAAAATATTGATTTAAAATTATTAGCTCCAGGCCACGGGAACTTAATGGAAAATCCATACAGTGTCGTAGATTGGATTGTTAGCCATAGAATGTATAGAGAAAAAAAAGTAATAGATGCTATTACTGAAGCTTCAAAAGCTACTCTAGATGAACTAATTAAAGCTGTTTACGATGATATAGATGAACATTTACTTGTGATTGCTAAATACTCTTTAGAAGCCCACTTAAATAAGTTAATTGAGGAAGAGCGAGTGACCTTAGAAGATAAAAATTATTTCTGGAAAGGTTAGTCGTCTAAAGAAATTCCACATCCACCATGACCACAATAACCATTAGGATTCTTAGCTAAATATTGTTGATGATATTCCTCTGCATAATAGTAAGTAGTGGCAGGAATTATTTCTGTAGAAATTAGACCATGATTTTTTTCGGTCAATTTTTTTTGATATTTATTTTTTGATTCTTCGATTGTTATCAAATTAGGCTCATTAAGAAAATAAATTCCTGATCTATATTGAGTTCCAATATCGTTACCTTGTCTCATGCCTTGCGTAGGATCATGGTTTTCCCAAAAGGTTTTTAAAATCATTTCTAATGATATTTCAGCGGGCGAATAGATTACTTCCACAACTTCATTATGACCGGTCATCCCTGAACAAACTTCTTCATATGTTGCATTAGCCGTATAGCCAGAGATATAACCAACAGATGTATACTCTATCCCCTTTAGCTCCCAAAAAAATTTTTCTGCTCCCCAAAAACAACCCATACCAAAAATTATGCTATCGAGATCCCTATTTTTGATTTCTTCCAAAGAATTGCCATTTACATAATGCAAATCCGGAATAAAAATTGGTTCTTCTCTTCCTGGCAAAGCGTCTGCCTTTTCTATAAGTTCTGATTTATTTCTAAAAGAAAATATACTCATTATTTATTTACTCTCTCGTTGATTAAAGTTTCCACAATTGAAGGGTCTGCTAACGTAGATATGTCTCCCAAGTCCTCAATTTCATTGCTAGCTATTTTTCTTAAAATTCTTCGCATAATTTTTCCAGATCTAGTCTTTGGTAAATCAAAAGTAAATTGAACCAAATCTGGTTTAGCGATTGGACCTATTTCTTTGATTATTAAGTTTATCAATTCTTTTTGTAAAAAATCAGAGGGAGAGGACTCCTTCATTAAACTAACATAACAATATATTCCTTGACCTTTAATAGCATGGTCGTATCCAACGACCGCTGCTTCTGCGACTTCATTATGCAGAACCAAAGCGCTTTCTATCTCTGCAGTTCCTAATCTATGTCCCGAAACGTTTAAAACATCATCCACTCTTCCGGTGATCCAATAGTAACCATCATCATCTCTTCTAGCCCCATCACCAGTAAAATAGTAGCCAGGATAAGAAGAATAATAAGTATTTACACATCTCTCATGATCTCCATAAACAGTTCTTATTTGAGATGGCCAGGTATTTTTAATCGCTAAATTTCCAGATCCAGAACCTACAATCTCTTTACCTTTTTCATCCAGCAATATTGGAGCCACTCCTAAAAAAGGAGTAGAAGCACTTCCCGGTTTTTGTTTTGTAAATCCAGCTAAACCAGAAATTAAAATACTGCCCGTTTCAGTTTGCCACCAAGTATCAACAACGGGACAGTTTTGATTTCCGACTTCTCTGAAATACCATTCCCAAGCTTCGGGATTTATTGGCTCTCCAACAGTCCCAATTACTTTTAGGGAATTTCTTGATGAGCTTTCTAATGGTTTTGTGCCATGAGCCATTAACGCTCTAATTGCAGTAGGCGCTGTATAAAAAATATTTACCTTATGCTTATCAATGACATTCCAAAATCTGGATACATCAGGATATGTAGGTATTCCTTCAAACATCAATGTAGTAGCGCCATTAGCTAAAGGACCATATACGATGTAAGAATGACCAGTGACCCAACCTACATCCGCTGTGCACCAATAGATATCTCCATCTTTATAATTAAAAATTAATTTATGAGATATAGCAGCCCCAAGCATATATCCACCAGTTGTATGAAGAACCCCTTTAGGTTTTCCAGTTGATCCAGATGTATAAAGAATAAAAAGAGGGTCTTCAGCATCCATTTCCTCACACTTACACTCAGATGCAAAATTCTCTTTTTCTAATAAATAATCAATATCTATATCCGAATTGAAATTTATCTCATTATCAGTTCTTTTGACAACCACGACTGAATGAACATTTGGACATTTTTTTAAAGCTTCATCTACATTAGCTTTTAAAGATACAGATTTTCCTCCTCTTATACCCTCATTAGCTGTAATTATAGTTTGGCAATCAGAATCTAAAATCCTATCTTTAAGAGACTCAATAGAAAACCCACCAAAAACAACAGAATGAACTGCACCGATTCTTGCGCACGCTAACATTGCAAAAGCAGCTTCAGGAATCATTGGCATATAAATACAAACTCTATCTCCTTTTTTAACTTTTCTAGACTTTAGTAGATTAGAAAACTTACAGACTTCATCATGAAGACTTTGGTATGTAATCTTTCTTTCATCTTCTGGATTGTCACCTTCCCAAATTATTGCCGTTTCATTTGCCTTTGAATCTAGATGCCTGTCGATGCAGTTATATGCAGCATTCAACTTAGCTCCTTCAAACCATTTAACTTCGCCTTTACTTAGATTAGCTGAATAGACTTTATCCCAGCCTGAAAACCAGTCTAAATATTTTTTCGCTTGAGACGACCAAAACTCTTCAGGTGAACTAATCGATAACTTATACATTTCTTTAAATTCAGCTTCAGAAATAATAGCTTCCTTTTTAATTTCTTCTGATACTGCAAAAATCTTTTCTGTCATAGTTAAGTTAGTTTATGAATTCTATTTTTTTCAACTTCCACTGGTCTATTTTTAATGTAACTGGGATTTATTTCAACCAAAGGTCTCACAAAAAAAAGTCTATTTTCCCAGTCATGATGAGGTACCTTGATTAAAGGCTTAGAAATATTCTTTTCTCCAAAAAATATTATGTCTATATCTATATTCCTAGAAGCTCCTTTCTTTGTTCTTTTTCTGCCCATTTTCTTTTCTGTTTCTAAGCACTTCTTAAGGAATAGTTCCGGACTTAACTTAGTATTCAGCTCAACAACTTGATTCAAAAAAATAGGCTGTTTTACATGACCATAGAATACAGAACGGTAAATTGAAGACACATTAATAATTTTTGTGTTTGGAAAGTTCTGAAGATGTAGTCTAGATGTTTCTAAATTCTTAATTTTATTTCCTTGATTTGTTCCTAATCCTATAAAAACTTTATCTAGTTTTTTAGTCATACAAAAAAATCAAATACTAACCGAATTGTTGTTTTTCTTTAATTTCATCGATTGTTTTGCAGTC
>JAOIHS010000013.1 GCA_028135785.1 SAR86 cluster bacterium | reverse complement strand
AGAATTAAAAAGAAAAAAATTTAAAACGAATACAATTAAAACGCCTAAGTCATTCATCTTGAGTTGTTTGCATAAAAAAAACAAAGATAAACTTTCAAAAATTAAAATTAAATATTTTGAGATAAAAAATTTGTCTCTATAAGGAAAAAGCTCAGCTAACCAAAAAATTAAATCAAATGAAGAATTAACTGGCAGGGAGTAGCCAAACATTCCTTGCAAGGGATTTATTACAAAAGGAAGGAGATAAAAATCATTGATCCAGAAGCCCTTCCAATATTCCCAATTTTCATGATCACTGAATAAAGAAGGGGTTATATTAGTCCAAAAAATATAAGATAAAAAAAATACAGATAACCAAAGAATACTGAAGCTAAAAATAAAAAATTTTTTATTAATCATTTTTAATAATTAGAAATCTAAATTTATAAATTTAGCTAGTATAATAACGACTATTACTCCAAATCCGACAAAAAAACTAAGTCTATCTTTCAAAGCAAACAAGAGAGGATCTTCTTTAATATAACCTCTTGAACTAAGTAAGCTTAATCTAGAAATCCAGTATAAAAATATAGGACTCAAAAACCATAAAAAAATAGGAGAAGAAAAGGCATCTAAAGAAGAGGCGCTATCTGCATATAGCAAAAGAATAAGCACTGATAGCAGACCTGATCCAATTGCTAATGTCGAAAGACCTTTTTTATCTTCCTCTATATAAGATCTTCTAGATGCTGAGTTATCAGCATTTACTCCAACTATCAGTTCTGATTCCCTCTTAATGCAAGCTAAAAAGAAAAAGAAAAATATAGAAAAGTTTATTAACCAGGGAGAAAGGTCGGATTGAATGACAACTGCACCCCCGATTAATCTTAGAGTATACAAACAAGCTAAAATACATACATCCAAAATTAATTTCTTTTTAAAGCTTAAAGAATAAAATAAAGTAATAATGAGATAAGTTAATAATATTAAGAAAGTTCCAGTACCTAAAAATGAAGCTATGATTAAGCCACTCACTAATAATAAAGGAACTAGCCAAAATCCATTGATTAGAGCTAAAGAGCCAGCAGCAAAAGGTCTATTTTTTTTAGTTAAATGATCTCTATCCGATTTAATATCCAGCAAATCATTTAAGACATATACAGATGAAGCAATAAAACAAAAAGATATAAAGCCAAGTGAAGATAAAACAAACTCTTCGTATCCTGAATTTTCATAAATAAGAAAAGGAACAAAAACCAAACAGTTTTTAAGCCACTGATAAGGCCTAATTACTTTAAATATATTTTTTAGCAATTCATCTTTATGAATATATGTTATTTTTTTTTCTTTTTTTATAATTTTCTTTTCAAGATTATTGTTGTTGGAGACTATTAAAACTTCGTCAGCTTCTTCCCATATAGGAATATCCTGACTTGAATCTCCTATGTATGAAAAAGGATTATTTCCTATGATCTCTCTTATCTTTTCAAGCTTATTTTTTCCTATTAGATTTATTTTTTCTGAGGATCCGAAAACATCATCAAAAAAATTAAAATGTTCTTGAATTTTACTTGCAATCTTTTGTGAGGAGCCTGTCATTAAATAAACTTTGCTTCCCTTTTTTTTAAACTCTAAGATAATAGAAATAACATCCTGATTAAAAGGCAGAGAATTCGTATCTAAATTTGTTGATTCGAATAGTTTGTCTTTTAGATAAGGCTTGCCTTTAAAGAACCATCTAAGGGCTCTAAGAGCATTTAATGGGTTCATGCTTACAGACAACCATAAAGTTTCTAAAGAGCAATCAGTTTTGACCAAGGTACCGTCTAAGTCAACAATTAAGGTATTTATCTTCATAATGAATTTACATTATAATTTAGCTAAGTTTTATAAGTATTCTTCCTGCTGACCCTTCTCTAAATAAATCTAAAGCTTTATTAATATCTTCTAATTCAAATTCATTTGTAATAATTCCATCCAAAGTCATTTTGTCATTATCCATAAGATTTATTAATCTAGGAATATCTTCATCTGGCTTAGACTGGCCTCCTTCTGATCCTTTTAAAATTTTATTAAAATGTAATGGCAAGCTATATATAGAAATATTATCTCCTTTTTTAGGGACACCTACTAAAATTGTTTTTCCATCTTTGTTTGTATTTTTATAAGCTGACTCTATTACTTTTGATAATCCGGTTGTCTCAATTACAACATCAGCAGAATTACCTTTCAATATTCTTTTTATTTCTTCTTCTAAATTCAGATTTGATGAATTTATTCCGTGTGTGAGCCCAAAGTTCTTTGCCATTTCTATTTTATTTTCTAATAAATCTACTCCAATGATAGGATTTGCTGAAACCATAGAGGCTGCTTGAATAATATTTAAGCCTACTCCTCCTAATCCAAATACTATTAAAGATTGTCCTACTTTGATTTGAGCATCATTATTTACTACTCCAAAAGCTGTGGTGACTGCGCAACCGAATAAAGGAGCTAATTTTGTATTAAAATCTTTAGGTATTGAAGTAAGTCTATTTTCTGATATGAAAGCTTCATTATTAAATGTAGTAACCCAGCCTGCATTAACTTTTTTATTATTCCATTTATATTCAGGAGTCTGACTTTGTATCCCTTTACTCGGACGCCAATGCAAAACGACATGATCACCTACTTCAATAGTTGAAACACCTTCTCCTATCTCTAAGACCTCTCCAGATGCTTCGTGGCCCAATAAGTGAGGTAAATAATTATCCTTCCCTTTTACCGCATCTATTTCGTTTATTTGCGCTCCGCAAATACTTGTATAGTTTAATTTAACGTGAACTTGACCATAGCTTAATCGTTCTGGTAGAGAGACATCGTCTATTACTAAAGGTTTTTTACTTTCAACTAGAATTGCAGCTTTCATTATTCAAAATATATAAATTCAAAATCTCCTTCATAACCGAAATGATTATAAATCCATTCCCATTCTTTTTTATCAAAAAATGATTCACAAGTTAAAGCCCAACATTGCAAATTAAATTGTTCTTCTTCACTTCTATAACTTTCTAACATTACATAGCCTTGCTTGCCTACTCTTTGAATTTCTCCTAGCGCACTTTCAAGTTCGAAAATTCTTAAATTGTGAAGACACCCTAAAGATATAACTAGATCAAATTCTTTATCTTCAAATGGATATTTATCCTGAGCTTTATGAATAAATAAATCTTTTTTTATTTCTTCTTTTGCTTCACTTAATCCATGGTTTGATATATCAAAGCCTTTTATTTTTAACTCTGGAAGCAAAAGTTTTAATTCATATAAAAGAAAAGCTTTACCACAACCAACATCAAGAATATTTGATGTATTAGTTAATCCATATTCTTTAATTAGAGACTGAGCTACAGGCTTCCATCTTCCTGGAAGAAATTTATATCCTCCATAACCAAACCTTCTATCTCCATCCCAATAATCGTATTCATATTCTTTTGCTTTATGCATACATTTAATCTTTTCATCGATCATTCTAGCTAAGTAATCTCTAGATGTGGCTTGATGAAGCGGAGTAACAAAATTAACTAGTTTTCCCATATTTACCTCTATTGTAAGATTTTTTCTATTGTTTTAACTATATTCTCAACTGATATGCCATTTCTAATCATCATTTCTTTTTGAGATCCATAACCTGAGGGAAATACGTCATTAATTCCTATTCTCTTAAACTTCTTATTACCCATTCCTTCTTCTAAAAGAACCTCTGCACACGCGCTTCCTAAACCTCCGATTATTGTGTGCTCTTCTACGGTTAAAATGGCTGATACTTTCTCACATGAATTTAATAACGATTCTTTATCGAATGGTTTTATTGTGTGCATATGCAATACAGAGCAACTTATTCCTTTTTTTTCTAAAGACTCTGCCGCTTCTAGAACTAAGGCAAGAGAAATACCAGTCGTTACTAAAGCTACATCAGTTCCTTCTTTCATGGAAATTGCTTTACCTATTTTGAAGGGAATATCGTCTCTACTAACAATCGGATCATAACCTTTACCCAATCTAATATATATAGGACCTTCGTAGTCAACTGTCTGCATCATAAAGCGTTTCATTTCATCTGCATCTGCTGGAGATACTATTGTCATATTTGGAATTGTTCTCATTATCGCAATATCCTCAATGGCTAGGTGAGTTGGTCCTAGAGGGGCATAAACTGTACCTCCGCCGTTTGAGATCAAACGCACATTAGCTTTGTGTAAGCCCAAATCAATTACATTTTGCTCAAAACACCTTCTAGTTAAAAAAGTTGCTATTGTGTTTACGTAAGGAATAAAGCCTTCTAAAGCTAATCCAGCAGCCATTCCTACTATATGCTGCTCTGCTACTCCCTCCATAAAAAATCTATCAGGAATATTATGTTTGAAGTCATCTAGCACTCCAGGGCCTAAATCTGAGCCAATGAAAACCACCCTTTCATCCTTAAGAGCTAGGTCATAGACACAATTTAAACTAGTAGGCCTCATTAAAATAAAATTATTTTCTGAGATTTAGGCTATTGGTCATTTTTTCAAAATCCTCTTCTTTTAAACTAGATTTGTGATGCCAATTTGGATTATTTTCTGCAAAATCTATTCCTTTTCCCTTGACAGTATGACAAATCAATATGGAAGGCTTATCTTTAATATTTCTTGTTTCTTGAAGAGTGGTCTTAAGATCATCTATATCATGTCCATCTACTTCAAAAACTCTAAACCCAAAAGACTCCCATTTATCTTTAAGAGGCTCTAGATCTGCCACTTCTTTAGTAAATCCATAAGATTGAATTTTATTATAATCAATCAAGACTATTAAATCTTTCAGGTTATGATTTCCTGCACACATCGCAGCTTCCCAAACAGAACCTTCATTTATTTCTCCATCACCTACAACTACAATAGTTTTGTAATCCTTCTTTTTTATTTTTGCAGCTAAGCTAATTCCTACTCCAATAGAAAGACCATGCCCTAAAGCACCTGTAGAAGCTTCTACTCCTGGAATTTTTCCTCTTTCTGGATGACCACCCAACATTCCTTCGTTATGGCAAAAAAAATCTAGTTCTTTTGCATCAAAAAAATTTTTATCTGCTAACAAAGCATATAAGGCCAGGCATCCATGTCCTTTGCTCAAAATAAACCTATCTCTTTCTTCCCAGTTAGGATTTTGAGAGTCGTACTTCAAAAAGTCATCATAAAGCACCCTTAAGACTTCTATCAAAGACATCGAGGATCCTATATGGCCTCTTTGCCCTCCTTTTAAAGCTCTTATTACAAGACTTCTTAGATAAATAGATCTTTCGTCCATATTTGAGTTAGAAATATTTTCTTGCATTTTTTATAGAGTTATTTGTTGAGATACTTCATTATTTCAGCGGCAAGTTTATCAGCTTTAATCAACTGCAATTTCTTTATTTGAGAGATGTTTTGTCTTAGTCCTCCAGATGCATGCATTCTTCTCTCTATAACTTTTGGATTATAAATATTTAAAATAATTAAAATCCATCTTAAACCATATATTGGTAATGCTGATTCTAGTCTCTGTAAGAAGTTATCATCAGTAGTTCTAAAAAGAAGTTTCATTTCTTTTAACCATCTCTCTTTAGTTGATTTATTTAAATTCATACCAGGGTGCCAATAAAAATCTGCTACTAATTTAACTGGATCATCCCAACCAAAATAATCAAAATCTAGAAAATGGACCATATTTTTACTATCTTCTAGGGAGTTATGAAATCCATAATCAGAAGGACTTAAGATTCTTTTTTTTCTAGTTATATCTTTTGAAATTGATTCAGAAGGCCAAAGAATATAAA
>JAOIHS010000012.1 GCA_028135785.1 SAR86 cluster bacterium | reverse complement strand
TAAAAGTTAAAAATCTTTCAATTTCTTTTTTAGCCATACTTTTTTCAGGGTTTATAACTCTTGAATCATTTAATTTCTTTTATGGATCTGTTTATGCAAATGAAAAAGATAGAGAATTTGTAACTTTATTAAAGTGGATGAATGAAAAAACACCCCCTGAATCTAGATTTATAACTATTGATTATCATATACAAGTAAATGGAATTTCTAATAGATCCACTTTCAGGCCTTTTCCATTTATACCAGAGGTATATAGAAGCCAGAATGCTCAAGCAGAAAATTTTAGCAATGAAATTCTTGATTATTGGAAAATTTCAAAAAAGAAAACACATGGTTGGTTCGATCTTTATGACAAACAGAATATTTATAACAAATTTTATAACTTAAATAAAAATGAAATAATTGATCTAAAAAATAAAAGTAATAGTAATTATTTCATTACCAATAATATGCAAAACAAGTTAGATTTTCCGACTGCTTATATAGATAACACTCATATTATTTATAAGTTAGATTAAAACTATAAATAGATTAAAATATAGTTCTATCAAATGAAATTATGAAGAAAACAAAAGATCCTGTTAATCAAAATTTAGTAGATTTAGAAGAAGAAATAGGTACACAAAAATTAGGATTAATGAATAATTCTGTCTGGTATGAAGATCCCAAAAGACTCATATTTACTTTATCTAGGTACAAATTTGTTTCTAAAATGCTTTCGGGAAAAAAAGATGTGGCTGAAATAGGTTGTGGAGACGGATTTGGGTCAAGAATTGTTCAGCAAGAAGTTCAAAATCTAACTATAAGTGATTATGATGAATTATTTATCGATGATTTTAAAGCTAACGCTAAAAAAGGATGGCCGACAAATGCAATTTCTCACGATATTTTAAAAGGACCATTTAACGATCGGTTTGATGCCATTTACTCACTAGACGTTCTAGAACATATACCTCATGAATTAGAGAATATTTTCTTAAAAAACTCATGTTCATCGCTAAATGAAAATGGTATTTTAATTATAGGAATGCCGAGTATTGAGTCTCAACAATACGCATCTGCTGCAAGTAAAGATGGTCATATAAACTGCAAATCTGGAGACGAACTTAAAAAAGCTATGTCTGATTATTTTAAACATGTTCTTATTTTTTCTATGAATGATGAAGTAGTTCACACAGGTTTTTCAAAAATGGCTCATTATTTATTTGCTATAGGAATATCTCAAATATAAAAATACTATTTTAATTTAGCTTTGATAGATGATAAAAAATCTTTTCTATTACTTCCATCAAACCAGTCAGGGAAAATACAATCATCTTTTTTGTATGGCCCTGGAACTCCTTCTAGATGAACTGAGAATTCGGAAATTGTTAAATCCATATGAATAACTCCTGGAGGAATTCGACAAAATATATTCGAAGAATCTCCTAAAATTATAAAGTCCTTAAGTTGGCCGGTTTCTTCAAATACACAAATAGCAATTCTTCCTTTAATAATAAAGAAAGATTTCTCTAAAGTTAGTTGTTTTTTTGGGGGGAAAAAATTTTTTTCAGTTTGATAAATTAACATTTCGTGCATTTTTGAATCAGTATCAGGGTGCAAGCAAACTCTAGAGTTATTATTTCTTTCTTGTCCTATTTTGATAACTTCTGATACTAATTTTTCTGAGAAAAAATGCGGTTCATCCTTTGCAAAAAAAGAAACACTTTTCGCATTAACATCTTCCTGGATGGTTGAATTGGATATCCTTAACTCGTTTATTTTTAAGCTCACGTATTAATCATAAATATTTTTTTTTCAAAATCAATTAAGTTTAAAGATTTTATTAAACGCTAAATCTATTTTTTATAAAATCTTCAGTATTTGTAAATTTAAAATTTAATAACTTGGTTATTTTTGAAGAATCCATAGAAACATCTAAAGGCCTATTCTCGGCTAAATCAAAGTCATTGATGCTACAAAATTTTATTTCAGGTCTTATTCTTTTAGCTTCACAAAGGGCATCCAGAAGAAAGTCTCTTCTATATTTTTTTCCACACGAGACATGAAAGACACCGCTAATATTATTTCTAATTACTAAGTTTATAATTTTCACTACATCCTCAACATATACTGGAGAAAAATATTGATCATTTGCACAGATTATTTTTTTCTTTGCATCTATATCTTTTACCCAGTTAGTAAAAAGAGTTCTATCATTATCAAAATTGCCATACATTTTTGCTAAACGTAAGATACAACTTCTTTGGATGCTCTTAAGATATGTCTCTATTTCTAGTTTTTGATGCCCATATAAAAGAATAGGAATTGCTTTATCTAATTCTTTATATGGTCCTTTTTGACCATCAAAAACAAATTCTGATGAAGTAAATATAATAAATATATTTTTTAGGACAAGAAAATCAATAATTTTTTTTATCGACACTACATTAGTAAGATTAGAACTTTCAGGATTCTCATAGCAGCTATCAGGGTCTGTATCGCCAATCAATATTACTGCGTGGCTAAAATCATTCCAATCAAGATCTAATTCTGAGATATCATCTGAAAGACTATTAAATTTTATAGAAGAATTTACTTCATGGTTATTGTAAGTTCCAAAAAATTTATTTAGATAATTACTTTTTAAGAAATATTCACCTAGAAAACTTGAAGCACCTAAAATTAATGTTTTTTTATTTTTCATAATTAAATTATATTAATTAATTATTTTGTAATTTAATCATTTTATTCAAATAGGAGTTATTTTGTGTTTTTAATGAAAAATAAGAACCTTCTTCAATAATTTTTCCTTTATTCATTACATAAAGATAATCTACATTTTTTATTGTAGAAATTCTGTGAGCAACTATTATTACTGTATATTTATTAGTCAAACTAAAAATTGTTTCTTGAATTAATTCTTCCGACTCTGCATCTAAAGCACTTGTTGCTTCATCTAAAATTATTAAACTAGGATTTTTTAAAAGAGCTCTTGCCAACGAAATGCGCTGCCTTTGTCCGCCGGACATTCTTGAGCCTCTGTCACCAACAATTGAATTTAAACCGTTGGGAAGATCTTTTATGAATTTATCTATGTTCGCAAGCTTGAAAGCTGCCCACATTTCCTCTTCACTACAATTAGGCTTTGACCAAAGCATATTCTCTTTAATACTTTCATTGAATAAAAAAGATTCTTGAGATACTAACGCTATCTTTTCTTTAAAGAAATTTAAATTGAAATCTTTAATGGGGTGATTATTTAATAAAATTTTTCCTGAAGAGGGGAAATATAAGTTTAAGATCAAATCTATTAATGTTGTTTTTCCAGAGCCAGACTCTCCTATTATCGCAATCGTCTGACCTTTCTTAATATTTAGATTTATATTTTCTAGATTATTTTTTTTTAAATCATAAGAAAAGGATACATCTCTTATTTCTAAACTGTTGAAAGAATCAAATTCTTTTAACCCAAAAATTAATTTATTATCATCTGCCATTTTCCCTAAAAGTGAAATTTGTTCGTAAGCAGGAGTAAATCCAGATATTTCAGACCTTGCTGAATAAATAGCACTTATTAAAGGCATCATTCTAAAAAAAGAAAAAAGAATCATAGTTATTAAGGACAGAGACAGTCCAGAATCAAAACCCCAATAGACTGTAATCAAAGCGGCTGAGAGTCCTAAAGGCATAAATAAAAGATTAATTGCGAATAAGTAAGTTTGAAATGGAACGCTTACATCAGCATGCTCATCAAATTTAATTTTAAAAGATTTTAGAGATTCTTTTTGTCTGGCATTACTAATTATAAGTTTTGCTGCATCAAATGTTTGTTGAAGATAAGAGACATAATTATTGGCAGTGGTAGTATTCTTAACACCTAGAGGATAAATTATCTTATTCAAGTAAAGGAGAGGACCGGTGAATAAAAAGACTAATACTAAGAAAATTAAAGAAAGTTCTATAGAAATTAATAAAGGCACCAACATATATATAAGGAATTGACAGGTATTTGATATTGCCCTTCCCAATGCTCCGAATATATCTCCTAACTTTTCCGCTTCTTTTTGAAAAGAATTAATTAACTGGCCTGAGTTAGATTCTGAGAAAAAAGAATACTTAGCATTAAAAAATTTTTCATGGATATCCACCATAAAGTGTTTAACAACCCTATATTTTATTTTTAAGATTGCGTATTGAACTATCAGTGATGTCAGGTTTGCTGTTAAGAGAAAAAAAATAAAAGAAGAAAAAACTATACCTAGATTTAAAATTTTTATATTTAAAAAATTCATTAGATAAATAGATATTTCAGAAAAATCTTTAATTTCTTTTTCTAATAAAACATCTAGCACAGGGGCTATTGAAATGACTGAAAATAAGTTTGCAACTGTTTGAAGAGTTATTAAGCCTAGCAATAATAAAAATAAAGAAGGAGATATAGAAATCATTCTTATAACTAAGCCATTTTTATTTTTAAATAAATTATTAATTACAAAAGCCATTCTTTATTCTTCTTTAGGTAAGCATCGCTTATCGTTCCTGAATTAATGTGACTATCCTCATGATGATATTTCTTAAACATTTTCCAAGAGTAAATGATCTTCCAAAAATTTTCTTGTAATTTTATCTCTTCATCTGATCTTATCCATCCGTTTTTAATTTTTTGTTCAATTTCTTTTATTGAATCTAAAATCTCATCTTTAGAATTTTCCTCGAGAAGATATTTAATAGTTTGAAAGCTACCTATATCAGTAAGTTCGTCCTTTATTTGCTGTCTCAATGAAATATATTTAGAGACTCCATCATGTATTTTTTTTGGCGTTGTAATTGCTTTCGGATTGTAAGAATTAAAAATAGTTATTGGAGAATAATTTAAATAACAAATCGGTTTTCTAAAAATATTACTCACTTCGTCAATTCCTGTTCCCGTTGATATAGCAAAATGACAATTTGCCATAAGCCAAATATCAAGAAAATCGCTTTTTACACTTGAGTTAGCATAATCTAAAAATAAATCAGAATTTAATTCTAATTTTTCTGAAACTATTTTACCCATACGAAATACAAAATAACCTCTGTTATTTAAATATTTAATTGAATCAATATAATTCTCTATTTTTGAATCTCTATAATTATGGTCAGAAAATTCTTTACCGGGAAATTCTTCTTTAAGATATGCTGAATCTCTTATGGCTAAGCATACAAACTTAGTTTTTTTATTTAGCCCAAGAGATTTAAGAAAATTATTTCCTGCATTTTGCTCCTCCTTTAAAAAAATTAATTTATTTGACGTTTTTTTAAAAACACCCTCAACGTCCCTTGATGATGATCTATCTATTGCTGGAATATATTCATGAGCCTTAGAAAAGGGTAGTAATTTATTTAAATAAAGAATGAAGGAAAATCTATTTATACATATTATTTGTCTTCGACAGATCTTGTATAAAAAATCATTACATGGCTTTCCACTCAGAAAAAAAATATCATAACTATTTTTATGATTATTTAATTCCTTTTCAGCTAAATAAAACTCTAAATCAAAAGCAAAATGCCCTATTCTTTGTATGTGAAAATATCCAAACCTTATAAGAATAATGGGTCTTAAGATTCTTGTAAGAATAAGAAGTGGTAAAAAAATGAAGGAAAGTAAAACTTTCCCTATTAGCGGCAATATTTTTAATAAAAGATTTGTAGTGAAGGCGAATGAATATTTATGCTTTGTAATATTTATCTCCAATTATTAAATCAACAATTGATAGAAGCCATATTTGATGGATATTTTCTATAAAATTATAAGCCTTACTATTTACCCAAAAGTTTATGTTTCCTTTATTGCTTAAAGGATTATCTTTTAAAAAACCTGTAAAAGTTACTATATTTTTTATACCTAATCCTTTTGCCGTATCCGCTGCGTTTATCATATTTAGTGATTTTCCACTAGAAGAGATTAATATTATTAAATCCTCTGGATCAGAATAGAACTCTATGGCTTTTGAAATCCAATTTTCAAAACCATAATCATTTGAAAAACAAGTTATGAGGTCTGCCTCATTAAAATTTAAAGCTCTAACATTGGCATTTTTAGTCAGATCGACGCTGAAATGGGAAGAGATTGCTGCGCTTCCTCCATTCCCGACTATTATAACCTTCCCAGAATTAGAGTTTGTTTCTAAGATTCTATTCTTTAATTCTACGAGTTTGTCTAAATTACCTTCGTCTTGATTTAAACAACTAGTAAAATCATTTAGGTACTGTTTTAAAAAAATATTATCCATTTTTATTCCTTATTTTAATCTTCAGACAGACTTGTAAACCTAGGAAGCTTATATATAAAATTTGCATCTTTGTAAGAAGCTTTTTGTATTAAATCTTGAGAACATTGTAATTCATTAGCTACAGATACTGCAAAATCATAATATGAAATATCTGGGTAACCTCCATGAAAATGAGATATCCCAGGCTTCCTTTTAACAATTAAATTATTAATTTTCTTAATAAAAATATCTATGTGAAGAGGAGAAATACAGTAATCACTAAAAACTTTTATTTTTTTTCCTTTTAAAAGATTTTCTTTCCAACTTTTAAATAAACTATCTTGATAACTAAAAACTTTTGTTAATCTAACAATGCTTATGTTTTTAAATTTAAGAGCAAAATCTTCGATTTCTTTTTTTTGTTTTCCATATTCGGTTAAAGGATTTCTTTCATCATTTATTTCTCTGAAAGGCTTTTCTCCGTCAAAAACCTGGTTTGATGAAAACAATATTATTTGTGTCTTTGAGTCTTTATAAAAATTAATAATTTTTTTTATAGATTCAACATTCACTAAGTGAGTCTTTTTAGGATAATTTTCACAAACATCTAAATCGGTGCATGAGGCGCATATTATTACTGTTGAATATTCTTTTGAAAGTTCAACCTTATTTAATTTAGATAAATCTAAATAAATATTTTTTGTATAATTTTTTTTTGTCCTAGTTGTAAGATGATATTTAATATTTTTTTTATCCCAGTCTTTTTGTAAAGCTTTTGATATCAAACTATTTGAGCCAATTATTAAATTCATATTTATTTAAAAGTGTAAAATTTATGAGCAAAGAAACTAAAAAGTATAGGGCTTAAAACCCCTATTAGATGTGATATTTCTTTCGAATATAAACTATAACTTATATAAGGGAAAAAAATATTTTGAAGAAAAACACTTACACTCCATACAATTATCGCTGATAAAATATTAACTTGAACAAATCTAAAAAATTCATTTGATGAAGCTCCCTTTTTAGGAATAAATACATAAATTCTTGTTAAAAAATAAGCAACTAAAACTCCTATAAAATAGGCAAAAATTACTGCTATCTCAAAAGATATATAAAAATTTAAAATAAATCTTGCAACTAAGTTTGCTAATGCAGCTATTCCGCCAGTTAACATAAAAAGTATAAATTCTTTATTTGATAATATTTTGAACAATTTCTTTTGCCAGTTTAGTGCTTTCTGAAATTCCTCTATCTTCAGGATAATAAAAACATGTATCTGCTATATAAAGATTATTTATTCTTGTTTTTATTTCCGGTATCCGTTTCTTAAAGTCAACGTCACAAATAGGTTGTGCATATTTAAGCTTATTTATTGAAAAATCTAATATATCTTCTTCAGATATATCTGGATTAATTATTTTTAGATAAGCAAAGGTTTCTCTAAAGAAAAAATCTTTATCTTTTTGAAACTTAGGATTACTTAAAGGCATATAAAAAGGTAAATAAATAATTTTTTCATCATTATCCATTTTTCTTAAATTTGAAAATTCTATAATCCCCGGTATTTCAAACCTTGAATCGTTAATATTCAACCAAAAATGAGGGCTTAAACTTTTTCTTAGCTTATAAATAACACAAACAACGCCGATATTTTCTATTTGAGAATACTCAATTATCATATCAGTAGGCGCTTCTTTAAGAATATCTTTTAAGTAAGGTGTTGGAATGGTTGATATTATTTGATCAAAATCATAACTTTTTTCAGATGTTAGCAATCCTTTTGCAGTCCCTTGAAAAATTTCTATTTTTGTTACTGCTTCAGCTAGCTTTATTTCTCCTCCATTTTTTTTTATCCAAATAACCATTGCATCGATTAGTGTTTTGGAACCTCCTTCTAGATATCCCAGTTCTTCTTGAAAAATAGATTTTCTTGAATTTGCTACTCTTTTCATTCTGGTGGCTATCCAAGACGCAGAAATCTTAGGAGCGTACTCATAAAATTTATAATGCATTATTTTTTCCCAAGTTAGCGCATAAGCCTCTTCACCTATCCATTTTTTTAGCCATTCTTCTGCACTTATCCCCTCTAAAGAATCAAAGTTTTTCCTTTTACCGGTTAGAAAAGCATTAATTCCATATCTAATCTTTGATAGAAAATTAAATTTTTTAAAAAATAAAAGAGAAAAAGGATCGCCCCATTTATAGAGGTCTCCATCAATGTAATATCCCATAGAAGTATTTCTCCATTTTAATTTTTTAGATATTTTTAATTCATCTAATAACTGGAAAGTATCAAAATCAGACTTACACATAAAGTGATAATACTTTTCTATGGATAAGCCATTAAAATCAAAATGTGCAGCCATTCCTCCAGCAAAAGGGGCTGCTTCAAAAATCGTTACTTTATAACCTTTTTTGATAGCATAGAAAGCGCATGCCAAACCCATTGGGCCTGCTCCTAATATAGCTATTTCTTTTTTCATTATCTTTTCAATATGATGTTTGAATATTTTTTGTCATTAAATGTCTCTTCAATTGCGTCTTCAAAGTTTGTTCCTTTTACTGAAAAAATATTTTCCCAGTCAATTATTTTAAAGGTTTCCGCGATAGTCAATGCTTTTAGTTGCTTTGTAGTAAAAGGAGGGTTTTTATCAAAGAAGGAATAGAATTTAATTAAAGTAAAAAA
Source organism: SAR86 cluster bacterium (assembly GCA_028135785.1). GTDB lineage: Bacteria > Pseudomonadota > Gammaproteobacteria > Magnimaribacterales > AG-339-G14 > CASICS01. The sequence continues at coordinate 1,717 of JAOIHS010000012.1, read as the reverse complement.
GAAACCATAAGGTACCTTTAAAATTAGTGATTTAGACTTAGTTTTTTCTTTTATTATTTTAATAATGTCTATATAAAAAATTTTTTTAAGCCCACTGATATCATAAATTTTATTTTCATAGTTATTTCTTAGAGCGGAAATAATAATATTACAAAAATCTTTTACATAGAGAGGTTGACGAATATATTTTCCATTTCCTGGTATTGGAAATATTGGGGTTTTAATCATAAATCGTGACAGCCACCCTAAATGTTTTCTATCAAACCATCCAAACATAAGTGTTGGGCGAAGAGTTATGCAGTTTAAACCCGAATCCATTACTAATTTTTCTTGAGTTTTCTTTGTTTGAGTATAGAAATCATCAGCTTTGGACTTAATTACAGAGCTGCTAATGTGAATACATTTTTCAATCTTGTAACGTTTTGCTTCTTTTAATAAATTTTCTGTTGCCTCTATATTATTTTTGATGAAATCTTTCTCATAAAGAGAAGTAATCTGTGCGTGACAGATTATAAGGAAATTAATATCAGCTAATTCAGCTTTCCATGAACCTCCTCCTTCAGATAAATCTGCTTTAATAGCTTTAATGTTTGGAAATAGTTTTTTAAATTGATCAATATTTTCTATATTTTTGTCTATTACCTTTATTTTAAATTCTTCGCTACTATTTAAAATTGAACAAAGATTGAATCCAAGGAGGCCTGCTCCCCCAGTTATCAAGATTGTTTTCATTATTTAATATTAAAGAGCACTTTATTTGGAAGGAGCTTAATCAAAAAAATTATGATAATCCAAATTTTTGGTAATAAATAGAATGTTTTAGGTTTTTTTAAATTTGCTATCTTGTATATTTTCTTGGCAATGGTACTTGGATCTACAGCTAATAATTTACTTAATCCTTCTATATCAGAGCTCATCTTAGTTTTTACTACTCCAAGCTTTAAGCTTACAAAAAATGAATTTTTATATGCAAATCTATTAGAGAGGCCCTCAATAAGTATATTCATACCACTTTTTGAAGCTCCATATATATAATTTGATCTTCTGCCTCTCTCTGCTGCTACAGAACTCAGAAATATTAATTTCCCGTCACTTTTATCAAAATAATTCCCTGTTATTAAGCTCCATTCAGCAGCGCTAACAAAATTAGTATTTAAGTTTTTTACTGCCTCTAAAATTCTATTTTCTAATAAATCTTGATTTTCTAAAGATGCATAATTTATAAAAACTATATCAATCTTATAATTAAGAAAAATTAATGCTTTATTAAATAGGCCTTCTTTATTTTCAGTTAATACTAAATCATCTACTAACCCTTCAACGTCTTTTGAACCCAAACTCAGTAATTCATTTTTATGCTCTTCAATTTTTATACTATCCCTACCAATCAAAACAAACCTTGAACCTTGCAAAGCGAAAAGCTTATTCACCTCGTTTCCTATTTCAGATGTTGCTCCGATAACTAGAATATTTTTGTTCATGAGACTCTTTTCCAAAAATCTGAATCAATATTGGGGTCTTTAAATTTACTCAACATATCTATATCCTTAAAATATTTTTTAAAATTTTGTTTGTCTATGTTTATATCTTTTGCTGGATAAATTTTTCCATTAAATTTACTTACTATTAAGCTAAATTCAGAAAATAACTTATTTACTTTATTTTCTTGATAAGGAAAATCCATTGTTAACGTTGTTCCTTCCATTGGAAAGCTTAA
>JAOIHS010000011.1 GCA_028135785.1 SAR86 cluster bacterium | reverse complement strand
TTAAATGAAAGATAAAGTTTTTATAGAAGATTTAAAGGTCGAGACCATTATTGGGATATTCGGCTGGGAGAGAAAAGTAAAACAGGAAGTTAATATAAGCTTGGAGATGGAATTCGATATCAGCAAAGCATCTGAGTCTGATGATATCAAAGATGCATTAGACTATAAAAAAATAGGTAAGGCTGTTATAAATTTACTAGAAAAATCTTCCTTTTTTTTGGTGGAAAAAATGGCTGAAGAAATAGCCACTTTAGTTTTAAAAAATAAACAAGTGGACTCTGTAATGGTTATAGCATCAAAGCCTGGTGCTTTAAGAGGTTCGAAATCTGTAGGAGTCAAAATTTTTAGAAAGAATTAAATATGGAAATTTCAATTAGTTTAGGAAGTAATATTGAGCCTTTGTTAAACATAAAAAAAGCACAAAAACTCATATCAAATAAATTCAATATTCTTAAATCTTCTAGTTTGTATTCAAGTAATGCAGAAGGTTTTGTAGGAAATTCTTTTATTAACCAAGTTATTGCTTGTGATACAAAACTCTCTTTTGAGGAGTCGATTAAAGCATTGAAAGATATTGAGAAAGTTTTGGGTAGGAAAAAAAATAATGAAAAATTTTCTAATCGTCTAATAGATTTAGATTTGCTTACTTACGGCAACGAGACAATAAACAAAATAGATAAAGAAGTGCCTCACAAAGATATTGAAGAGTACGCCTTTGTGTTAGTTCCTTTATGTGAAATAAGCCCAGATAACATTCATCCAAATTTAAATATTAGTTTCAAACAACTGTTAAAATCCAAAGTAGGCTTTTTTGATAAAGTCAGTAAGTTAGATTAACAATCTTCACCCAAGGCCCTAGCCTTTTCATATTTGCTTGTTTCTTCTTCAGGAAGATATTTCATTGCTATCATCAAAAGAATAAGACTCAAAACAAAGACAGAGCAAAGAATTTGCAATGACAAACCTAAAGCTTCAGCAGTTGTGCTTCCTTGTAAAACAAAAAGGTCTGCAATTTTTCCTGCAGTATAGGGTCCTAAAGCTAAGCCAACAACAGATGCCATTAAAATAAAAAAGGCGGAAGCCATTCCTCTCATTCTAGGTAATACAAGATCTACAGCTGTAGCTACACATAGACCAACATAAAAAGTAGATACAAAAGACCAGACAATATGATAGATGTAGAATATTAATAAAGTCTCAGCTTGAAGAGTCAATATTAGCGATACTGGAGCGCAAACTATACAAATCATGCCCACGAATAATCTTCCATTAGTAAAAAATTTTCTTAAATAATCTGACAGGACTCCTCCAAATAATAATCCTAAAAATCCTGCTATCGCACTTTGCAAGCCAAGATTTCTTCCAGCTACTGTTTTTGTAACATCAAATGTATCCATGAAATAAGTAGGTAAGAAAGCACTAGTTGCATAGCCAATAAAACTAATGAGAGGGAAAGCTATCATTATTAACACCATTGCCTTTGATTTAAAGACTATTTGATAAGAAACCGGATCTTTAATTTTTACAGTTTGAATCCAGCTAAAAAGTGCGTACATTCCCAAACCAAATGCTGACCACTGCAGCCAATCAGATGTTAAAAGCCCCATAACTACAATTAATCCCAGAATTCCTAATTTGAATAATATTTGTATATATATTTCTTTTGAATCAGATTTATTTCTTATTAAATTTATGATTGAAGCTATAGGAACTATTCCTGCTAACAAAATAGCTGCCTCCTTGAATGGCTTTTCTTCTTTTTTGATAGAGACTTCTTCAGTATGACCTCTCTTTGGCTCTTTTATAGTCAAAACCAATAAAGCAACTAATAACCCAGGAAGACCAACCGATATAAATGCCATTTGCCATCCAGCCAAAGAAAAAGGAGCAAGCTCTCTAATCGGATAAGCTCCGTTCCAAGAGTCTGCGATCCAACCTCCAAGAAATATGCCTATCCCTCCGCCAATATAAATACCACTAGCATAAATAGAGTAAACCGTAGTTCTAACTTTATCTGAAAAATAGTCTGCTAATAATGAATAGGCAGCTGGACTAGCACTTGATTCACCAACACCAACTCCAATTCGGCAAACTGCTAAACCTACAAATCCTTTGGCAAGTCCAGAAGCAGCCGTCATTAGACTCCACAAACCAACGCCAATAGATATAAGTTTGGTTCTATTCCAAGAGTCAGCTAACTTAGCTAAAGGAATACCCATGATGGCATAGAAAATAGCAAATGCTGTTCCATAAAGAAATCCCAAATCACTCAAAGAAATACCTAAATCTGATTGAATATCAGGAGCCAAGATAGCGATAATCTGCCTATCTAGAAAGTTAAAAATATAAACAACTAGCAACAAAGATAGAACATAAAAAGAATAAGGACTATCAAGCTTTGGTTTGAATTCAGTATTCATATTTATTTAAGAAATTGAAGCAGTAGCGCTGCCAGTTAAAACTATAATTTTATTTTGATTTTCAGTGGTTACTTCTAAAGAAATTATAGTTTTATCGGAACCTTTTTTAATTTCAGTTACTGTTGCTCTAGTTATAAGAGAGTCCCCGGGCCATACTTGATTAGTAAATCTAACACCGAATTTTTTTAAATTTCCATCTCCCAAAAGATTAGTAAGCATTTTTCCAGTAAGGCCCATAGTTAACATTCCATGAGCAAATACAGAAGGATAACCTACAACCTCTTTAGCAAAGACCTCATCGGTGTGAATAGGGTTATAATCTCCTGAAACTCCAGCGTATTGAACAATTTGAGTTCTTGTAAGATTATCAACAACTTTTTCAGAAAAATTATCTCCTACCTGCACTTTATTTAAATTTAACATAAATGACCTCTTAATTTTCTACCGTTTTTTCCGTTACCACTCCTACAGATCTAGCAGTAATAACAAGTTCATCTTTTTCATTTCTATATTCAGTAATAGATTCACTAAACTTCAATAGACCAGCTCTTTTACTTTCTTTTTCCCATTTTTCTCCAGGAATAGACGTTGGAGTTAAAATATCACCAGGACAAACGGGTTGATGATATTCAAAATGCTGCTCAGCATGGAGAATATTATTACTAGATGATTCATCATTAGCTTTTTCTTCAGATTTAACCAATCCTGTAGGATTTTTTCCTGAACCGAACCACGGCTCGTCAATTTTTGGTCTTAAAAAATAATCAGGATCAAATTGAGCACTTGATTGAGTAAATGTTGGAGGCGCGATAATGTTTTTATTATTTTGAGAAGCATAGTCGTCGTCATAATATATTGAGTTTTTATCTCCAATAGCTCTAGCAAACATCATGATGTGACCTTTCTCAATAGGCATACTTTTTTTGCTCATCTTTTCTCCCTTAGTGTGAATATTTATTGTTGAATTAAAGTCCATCCAAAATTTGATAAACCAATAGTTTGATCCATAAACTTTTCCGCATCTTTTCCTGCAGCCGTTCCATCTCTTACTCTTCCTGTAATGCCTTGACATATAGCCGCAAGCTTAAACATGCTAAAACCCATATACGTATTCCATTCGTCATCGCTAATATCAAATTCTGAATTTTTCATATACAAAGCTACGTATTCCTTTAGATTTGGAATATTTAGTTCTTCGCATTTATTTTCGTCAGTTAAAATAGGGTTCATAAAATATTGCAAACAGTGATAACTGAAGTCAGCAACAGGATCTCCCAAAGTAGATAATTCCCAATCTAGGATAGAAGCAACTTCGTTATTTTCATTATTGATAATTACGTTCGAAAGACTGAAATCACCATGAACAAGCCTAGTTGGTTTTTCGCTTGGAAGATTGTTTGGTAACCAATCAATTAAATTATTCATAGAAGGTATGTCAGTTGTTTCGGAATCCCTATATTGCTTAGTCCACCTCGAAACTTGGCGAGCCACGTAATTACCGGGCTTACCGAAATCTTCTAATCCTATTGAAGAAGGATCAACTGCATGCAGTTTTGAAATTGTTTTATTCATAGACGAGTATATTTCAAATCTATCATTTTTGGTTCCATGTGGAATGTGCGACTCCCAAATTACAGAACCTTCTATATATTCCATAACAAAAAACTCAGTTCCTAAAATTGAATCATCTTTGCAATGTAAATAAGCTTTGGGTACTGGAACATTGGTCTTGTTCAATGCTGAGATAACTTTAAATTCTCTATCAACTGCATGAGCAGTCTTAAGAAGCATCCCCGGAGGCTTTTTTCTTAGGACATAAGACTTGGTATTTGTTTTTAAAAAATAAGTGGGATTTGACTGCCCACCAACAAACTCTTCTATTGTTAATGGCCCTTCAAAATCAGAAATGTGTTCTCTTAGATAGGGAGTTAATATATCAGAATCAATGAAATGCTTCTCAGCCATTTCCTTGGTACCGTTAAAATCACTTTCAAATTTTTTTATCATTTTCCCCCTCAGGTTTTAGTCTATATTAATTTACTGAGTAAATTATAAAGAGATAGTTTTTTTTGTCTTAACTTAGAGATCTGCCACCATCAACTCTTAAAATTTGTCCAGTTATATATGTATTTTGACAAAGATGAAAAGCAGCCGAAGCAATATCTTGTTCCGTTCCAAGTCTTCCAAGTGGAATCTGACTAAGAAGGAGTTCTTCATTAGAAGAGCCATCTGACGGAAGTAAAATAGCACCAGGCGCTACTCCATTGACTCTAACTTTAGGAGCAAGTTCTTTTGCTAATGATTTAGTTAAAGTTTCTAAGCCTCCCTTGGCTGTTGAGTAAATAGTATAATTTTTCATACCTCTGATAACCATCGCATCGGTAATGTTGATTATATTTCCTGAAGATTTTATTAAATTTTCTTTAAGCAGTTCAGAAATTAAATAGGGACCCCTCAAATTAGAGTTATGCAGGGCCTCCCAATCAGCTTCCTTGCTTTCGCCTAAAGAGGTGGCATAAAAAGCAGAGGCATTATTTATCAAAACATCTATTGAGCTAGAAAGAGAAATTAATTTATCGGTAAAATTTTTGTAATTATTGATTTCATTCAAATCGAATTTAATTAATTTACATGAATCCTCTCTTGAATTATTGAACTCTTCTCCCAATGCTTCAGCTTCTTCATTTGAAGAATTATAGTGACAAATGATATCAAATCCTTTGTCATGAAAAGTTTTACAAATTGCCTTTCCAATTCTTTTTGCACCGCCAGTCACAATTACAGTTTTATTCATTTTAAATATTTGTCTATTAGGGTTAAGCGTTCTTTATAAACTTTTTCTTTAATATTTTCTCCACTATCTTGTTCATTTATTTGAGGTTTGATTTTTTCTAGTTCTTTCACCAGAGAATTCCAATTGATTTCTACTTCTAGATTTACACCTAATTTTAAAAGAAAGCTAATAACTTCGAGAGCATAATCTGAATTTCTGAAAGTATTTATTTTCATCAAGCCTTCCAATAAGTTTTTTGCAGAAATTTCTTTATCCAAGGTTTCCTTAAAGACTTGAGCGCACTTTAAGAAGTTTTTAAATTTTTTGGGCATTGATAGTCCATCCAAATTTTTATTTTTAAAATTTAAAGCTGCCCATTTAAATTCTTTTTTATCAGAAACTTTTTCAATATCTTTTAAGCGTTCCAAAGAAGCTTCAAAATCATCTATCATTTTAGGAAACGGCGAAAGGGCGTTGACTCGCTTTAAAATACTAAAATAATAACTCGAGTCTTTGTAATTCAAGCTTTTTTCGGTCTCTTGCCAAATTCTTTCAAAGGATAACTCTTCAACTTCTGAATCAGAAATAGACATCATCAATTTTTCTGTAGGATCTTCAATTATAAAATCTAGAGATTTCAATTTAGTTGCAAATCTAGCAACTCTAAAAATTCTTAAAGGGTCTTCGGCAAAAGCATCTGAAACATGTTTTATTCTTTTTTCTTTTATATCCTTTTGACCATCGAAAGGGTCTATTAAATTACCTTCTGCATCTTGGGCTATAGCGTTTATTGTAATATCTCTCCGATACAAGTCTTCTTCAAGAGTCACGTTTTTTTGAGTTTCAAAGCTAAAGCCTTTGTGACCAGGTGAAACTTTCTTTTCTTTTCTTGCTAGAGCATATTCTTCTTTAGAGGTTGGATGAAGATAAACTGGAAAATCTTTTCCTACAGATTTAAAACCCATTTTTTTCATAGATTCATCTGTTTCACCAACTACCACCCAATCTTTTTCTTTTACCGGCAAGCCAAGTAACTGATCTCTTACGGCTCCACCTACCAAATAGACTTTCATTTTTTTATTTTTTTTATATAGTATTTTTTATTATCTTCTAACCTCATTATGGTTAATTTTCTTCCCCATGCACAACCTGTATCTAAACCAATTATGTTCTCAAGATTTGTTTTTCCATCCAAAGCAGCCCAATGTCCAAAAATAAGCTCTGTTTTTTTAAATAAAAATTTTGATGGAAAGTTAAACCATGCATCATAATCCTTTGGAAGATTTTCTAAACCGCCTTTATGAGAATATTTAATTTTTCCATTCTCTTTGCAGATACGAATCCTTGTAAGAGCATTTGAAAAGTAACTTAATTTTTCACTCTTTTCAAAGTTAGCTTTCAAAATAGCTGGGCTCTTGCTAAAAACCTTTTTTAAAGTCTTTTTTGGATTTTTTATCAAAGATCTTTGAAAAAAGTCATTTAATTCTATGCACTCATCAAAACCAAGGTTTGGCGGAATTCCCGCATGAACCATCAGGACCTCTTTTATTCCATTTGCACTCTTTATTTCTTTTAAAAAAAGTAAAGGTTGATTAACTAGAAAGTCTGCATAAGTTTTGCAATCCTTAGAAGCAAAAAGTTTTGTCAGAGTATCATTTTTAGAAGCTTCTCTATCCGAATAAAAACATGCTAAAAAATGTAAATCATGGTTACCAAGTACTATGTGAACTCTATCCTTAATTTTATATATGTATTGTAAGAGCTCTAAAGAATCAGGCCCTCTGTTTATCAAATCACCAGCAAGCCACAAAAAGTCTTTCTTTGAATTAAATTTAACTTTAATTAAAGCTGCCTTGAATTCTTCAAAGCATCCCTGAATATCTCCCAAAGCATAATTAGCCATCTTTTCGTTTTAACTTTATCAGATCTAAAAACTGATCAATATTCATTTGATCTGGTCTCAAATTTAAATCTAAATTTATTGTATTTAAATCATCTTCTGAAAAAAAATCTTTTAAGGTCTTAGAAATTTTCTTCCGCTTTTTATTAAATAACTTTGGAAGAATAAATTTTAAATTATTTAATTCTTCTTTTTTATTTGGCCTTTCTCTGGGTGCAAATTTAACGAAAGAACTATCGACTTTCGGCACTGGATCAAAATAATTTCGATCTACTTCGCACAAAATAGATACATCACAAAGATACTTGCACATAACGCTCAACTTTCCGTATGAATTTGTATTTTCATCACCAGCGCATCGTTCTGCAAATTCTTTTTGAAACATAAAATGCATATCTTCTATAAGCTCTACTTGATCAAAGCACCATTCAAGAATTGGGCTAGATAGATTGTATGGAAGATTTCCAACAAGCCTAATTTTATTATGTCTATCGGCATAATTACTTAAATCTAAATCTAGAATGCTTTTATTTATTATTTGAAAATTATTTTTAGAAAAAAATTTATCTTCTAATATTGATATCAAGTCTCTGTCTAATTCTACTGCAGTATATTTTCTTGGTTCGCTAATAATATGTTCAGTAAGAGCACCAATACCAGGGCCAATTTCAAGAAAATTTTGGGAACTCAAAGGATTGATATATTTTGCCAATTGATCGAGCAGAAGAGGATCAGTTAGAAAATTTTGACCAAATCTTTTCTTTGCAGAAAGATTTTTATTCACTATTCTTTTCAGCAAAAAAACTTGTCAGTTTCATTGCTTCATTAAAGCTAGAGGGATTTGCTATATTTTTGCCTGCCAGTTCGTAAGCAGTTCCGTGATCAACAGAAACTCTTAAAAAGGGCAATCCTAAAGTAATATTAATCGAATTTCCAAAGCCCATAGATTTTAAGACTGGCAATCCTTGGTCATGAAACATAGCTAGGTATGCATCATAGTGATTTAATTTTTCTTCTGTAAATGCGGTATCAGCTGAAATGGGTCCAAAAACACCAATACCCTTACTAGTTAATTCTTTTATGGCTGGCTCTATTACATCAACTTCTTCAGTGCCAATAAAACCACCTTCTCCAGCATGTGGATTTAACCCCAGTACGCATATTTTTGGATTCTTAATTTTCCATAAATTCTCTAAACTTTTATTAATTATAAGAGACATTTCTATGATTTTTTCAATTGTCACTGATTCAGGCACTAAGCTCAATGGAAGGTGTGTTGTTAACAAAGCAACCTTCAATTTTTTATTGGCTAAAAGCATCACTACATTTTTTGAATTAGATATATCTGCTAAGAACTCAGTATGACCGGAGAATTCAAAACCAAAATCATTAATAATTTTTTTATTAATTGGACCCGTTACTAATCCAGAATAATTTTTACTTAAACAGCCTAAAGCGCCAGTCGTTAAAATGTCTAAAATATATTTAGAATTAGCCACATCAGGTAATCCCAAGTTCACTTCTTCAATCAGAGGAATATTTTTAACCTGAATGCAGTCTTTTTTTTTAGATAATTCTTCAAAAGATAAATCCAATTTCAATTTTCTAGAAAGTTCTCTGTAAAATTCAATATCTCCCAAAAGCTCATATTTTGAAATCTCTGATTTATTTTTTAATAATGACTTTAAACAAACTTCAGGCCCTATTCCAGCTGGATCGCCCGGACTAAGAGCAATTCTTTTCATGAATTTAATTTAATTTCTACAAAAGCTTCTGCTCTAAGTTCTTGGAGAGTTTTATCCAATTGCTCATTAAACTTCCTTTCATAAATAATTTGATAAGCTTTATTTTTAAGTAACTCTCCCGAAACATCCTCATTTCTTCTATCCAAAACTTCTAAAATATGGAATCCAAAAGAACTTTTAAAGGGCTCGCTTATAATATTTAATTTGGATGCATCCAAAACTCTTTTAAATTCTGGATCAAAAACATCAGATATAGACCAGCCTAGTTCTCCACCATCTAATTTAGTTCCAGGATCATCGGAATATAGTCTAGCCATTACAGAAAATTCCTCTCCTTTAGAAATCCTATCTTTTATTTCATTTATTAAAGTCAAAGCTTGTTTTTCATTTCTAATCTCTGAAGTTTGAATCAAAATATGCCTAGCAAGAGACTGATCTTCAATTCTTACCGTATCTCCTCTCTTATTTTCTACTTTTAAAAAGTGATATCCAGCACCGCTCTTTATTGGCCCTCTTATTGAGCCAACTGTCATATCTTTCACTTCATCAGCAAATAAAGAAGGAAGTTGATTTAATTTTACCCAAGGAGTTTCAATAACCTTTTCGCCTTCGTTGTATTCGCTCGACAAAGAAGAGAAATCTATATTTTTATCAATTTTTTCCTTGATAGAATTTGCTGTAATTTCAGAGTTAACTAGAATCTCCTTAATTTTGTATTCAACTAAGATTAAATTTTGCCCTTCGGAAGAAGCAATAAAGTTTAAAAGCTCTTGATCTGAAATGAAAACTTTAGGACCAACTAGACCTCTTTGAACTCTAGATAAAATTAATTGCTGCCTAATATCTCTTCTAAAACTATCAAAAGACCTATCGAGCTCAATTTTTTTTATAAAATCTTCTAGACTTGTGTTGTTTTTTGAAGCAATTCTTGCGATTGATTGCGCTAGTTCCTGATCACTTATTCTAACACCAGCCCTTTTAGCCCTTTGAAGTTGAAGTTCTATGAGTATTTCTCTTTCAAGTAATTGTTCTTTAACTAAATTTTTAGGGGGCAAAGCTAAATTTGGATTATTATTTTTAAAATTAATCAAATATAAATCATATTGCTCATTTAACTGCGATTCAAGAACAATGCCATCGCCGGCAATGGCTACAATTTTATCTAAAACTACTTTCTCTGAGTAAGAATACAAAGATAAAGTAATCACGACCGAAGCAGATATTGTGCAAAAGATGTTTTTCATTAATTTAATTCTTTATTATTAGTGTAATGTTCGAGTGGGCGACCCAATGATCCCAAACCTTTTAGTTCAAAGTAGATTCTAAAGCTTTCTTGATTATATTCATCAAATTTATTTTCATTAACTACTTTGAGCCAATCTAATCCTTTAGATCTGATTAAAGCCAGGCCTAATTTTAAACCAGGATTTTCATATTCAACACCAACTACAATATTTGTTAAATTAGAATTCTTCAGATCATAATTAATTTTTGATTGAAAGGAGGTTCTTTCGTTGAAAAAAAATTGCTCTTTAATTTCTAAATAATTTATTTTCCTTGATGTTTCTTTATCGAGGAAATAGGAATTGATATCTTTAATCCAAATATAATCTAAACTTATTCAAATTTAAAAAATCCTTACCTAATTTAAAATTAAATGAGTCATAATTTTTATTAGTATCTTTATTAAATCCAGCAGACAGAAATAATTTATTTTTATCTTTATAAGACCATTTCGCTTGATAAGGCTCAGGCAATATGAAGGTGGCTTGCGGTATCTTCAAAAATCTTTTTTTCATGCCTATCAGCTTAGAAATTTTAAATACATGATTCCCTCCATTATTTTTGGAAAGATTAAAATCTGTTCCTATCAAAAAATCATTTCTCATAGGAATAAATCCATCGCCGGAGATCATTTTTTTTGAAAAATTAATAGAGTCACTAAATACGCCAGAATTTATAATTGGCAGATTAGATTGGTCTCTTTCTTTAGAGTAAATAAAAGAAATAAAAGGCTTAATTACTTGAATATGATACTTATTTTTTTTATAAAATTTGGTTGAAATTAGGGTCTCTAGACTAGGAATTATTCTGGAAATTTCAGAATCATTCAAATAAAAAATATCATAAATATAATTAAATTTTATTTGAGAATAAAAATTAGAAAAATACTTATCAAATTTAATTTGAGGACTAAATTGCATTTTTTCCAGTTTTTGCTTTGAGTTGTCAGAAAAAGACCCTCCTTTTCTAAAAGATTGAAATTTAAAACCTAAATCGTATTGAAAATCACTAATATTTTTAAACCAGTTAAAGTCTATCTCAGGAATTTCTTGAAATTGGTTCAATCCAATAGGGTTTATAATTTTGAAGGAATTTATTTTGATATTAAGTCGATGATTTTTTCCAAAATTAGAAATTTTTAAAACTTGAGGAATGAATAAAGACTCAGATTCGCCATTAAAGCCACCTCCAAAATCTCTCAAAAACAAATCATCACCAACATTTGTATAATTTATTTTAAGAAACGTATTAGAAAAAATCTCAGCATTATGAAAGGCATTAAAAGACCATCTGAATGAACCTTGGCGATATTGATCGTAATACTCTCTGTCATCACTTAAAAAAGAAGCCTTTATGAAACCATCAAACTCATTAGTTAGATATCTAAATTCAGACGAAAGGCCATTACCTCTTTTCGAAATCAGTCTAGGCTCAAAAGTTAAATCATAATTTTTTGCTAAATTTAAATAATAAGGAATTGATATGTCAGTTCCAGACTTATTTGAAATAGATATTTCTGGCAATAAAAACCCGCTTCTTCGTCCCGCTGCAGCAGGAAATGAACCTTTAGGAAAGTAAAAAATGGGAGTATCTTTAACTAATAATTTAGCATTTTTAAAATCTATATTTTTATTTTTCGTATCGAGATTTACCTCCTTAGCCTCAACCCACCAAATTTTTTCTAAACAGGGGCAAAGAGAAAACTCTGCTACTTCGAATTTAGTATTGTCTTTAGAAGCAATGACTTTTTGAGCTTTGCCCCAAATTAACTGATCCCTGACTCGAAATGTAATATTTTCTGAAATTAAATTTTTACTCTTTTTATCAATAATCGCTTTATCGGCCTTGATTATTAATTCTTCATATTTTACCTCTACGTTCTCTTCAAATACTAAAGATCCTGTTTTACTATTTGTACTTGCCTTACCTGAGCTGTAGCTAAAATCTTGGGAAATAATTAAATTCGCTGAGACAGCTAAAAGAAATAGAATAAATCTAATAAGAATAAAGTTAATGCTTAATAAAATAGATCTTTGCATAGCATTTTTTTTAATTGTAACCATTCTAATGATAATAGATGCATTTGGGGGTTAAAATAGTTCTTTATTTAATTAAAGGATTTAAGGAGAAAATTATGAGCAGTTTATCTAACAAAACTCTTTTTGTTTCAGGAGCAAGTAGAGGCATCGGTTTGGCTATTGCAAAAAAAGCAGCAAGAGATGGAGCTAATATTATATTGGCCGCAAAAACAGCTGAACCTCACCCAAAATTACCTGGAACTATTTACACAGCCGCTGATGAAATAGAAGAAGCTGGCGGTAAAGCTTTACCACTAATTTGCGATATTAGATCTGAAGAGCGAGTAGAGGAATGCGTTGAAAAAGGAGCACAACATTTTGGCGGAATCGATATTTGTATCAATAATGCAAGTGCAATTCAGTTAACAAATACCTTGCAGACTGATATGAAAAGATACGATTTAATGAATCAGATTAATACAAGAGGAACTTTCTTAACCTCAAAAAAATGTTTACCTTATTTATTAAAAGCTGAAAACCCTCACATCATGAATCTTTCTCCTCCTCTAGATATGAGCCCAAAATGGTTTGCAAATCACGTTGCCTATACCATTGCTAAATATGGTATGAGTTTATGTGTTTTAGGAATGGCTGAAGAGTTCAAAGAACATGGTGTGGCAGTAAATGCATTATGGCCGAGAACTGCAATTGCCACAGCAGCAGTTCAAAATGTTTTAGGTGGAGATGAACTAAGCAAAATATCTAGAACGCCAGAGATAATGGCAGATGCAGCTCATGTCATTTTGACTAAGCCATCAAAAGAATTTACCGGTAATTTTTGCATAGATGATAATTTATTAGCGGAAAACGGAGTAACGGACTTTTCTATATATGCTTCAGTTCCTTTTGCTGAACTTGCACCTGATTTTTTTGTTCCAGATGATATTTTGCCACCAGAAGAAGCTATAAATAGTTAAATTGTTTTGGCCACTGAAGAGCTTTCATTTGATCAAAGACAATGGGTCTTTGAGGCTATAGATATACTAGAAGACTCTTCACTAAAAGAAATTTCAAAGCTGAGAATTGAATCTAGTCAAAGAAAATTCTACAGAATTTTTTGTGAAAATAAGAAAAACTATATCTTAATGGATGTTCCCAGCGGAATAGAAGAAAGCATAGACGCCTTTTCTAATAAATCAGAGTTTTTTTTAGCCAGTGATGTAAAAGTCCCTAAAGTCTTAGCAAGAAATGATAATTTATGCCTTCTGATTGTTGAAGATTTCGGAGATAAATTATTTCAATTTAATCTTTCTGAAGAGAACTCAGATGAATTATATAAATCAGCAATAGATCAATTAATCAGAATTCAAGATTTGGATTTGGATTCAAAGGTTTTTAAGAGTTTTGACGAAATCATTATGGTTCAAAATTGGTCTATGTTTGAAAATTCTTTTTTAAATGATTTGTTAGGAATTAAGCCTTCATCGGAGATCAATTTGAAGCTAAAAAATAAATATAACTTAATATGCAAGGAATTAAATAGTCAGGTCAAAGTAATTTGTCACTATGACTTTGAATGTAGAAATCTAATTTTTCTTGATTCAGGTGAAACAGGAGTTTTAGATTTTCAAGATGCAATGATTGGATCAATAGGCCTAGATCTTTCTTCTCTGTTTAAAGATTTATATTTTTTTTGGTCAGATGAAAAAATAAATAATTGGTATCAATATTTTTTAGATAATTCACCGATAGCAAAAGAGAACGACATTACTCTTAGAAGCTTGACTAAAGTTATTGACTATTGCAGTTTGCAGAGACAATTTAGAATATTAGGCAAATTATCGGAAGTATATTTCCAATTAGGCAGAACTAATCGATTAAAAGATTTCCCTATCCTCATGGAATATTTAAAAAAAACATCACGAAAATATTCAGAACTTGATGAAATAGATTCTTTGATAAGTCCTTTGTTAATTTTATTTAATAAAAAAGTGGATGAATTAATATGAAAGCATTTATTCTTGCTGCTGGCTTAGGAAGCAGATTGAGGCCATTGACTGAAGATACCCCAAAACCGTTACTCAAGGTTAAGGGAAAGTCTTTAATAGAGTGGAATTTATTAAAATTAAAAGATGCTGGTTTCGAAGAAATAATAATAAATACTCATCACTTAGGAGAAAAAATAGAAAACGAACTTCGCGACGGAAAGAAATATAATTTAAAAATTAAATATTCGCGAGAATCAAAAATATTAGGAACTGGCGGAGCAATTCTAAATGCTGCAGATTTAATTGGATCTGAAGATTTTTTACTTCTTAGCGGAGATTTATGGACTAATTATCCTTTTAGAAGACTAATTGACTTAAATGTATCTGGCCTCGCTCATATGGTTTTAACTAGGGATGATCGTCGAGAGAAGGGTGATGTAGATTTAGAAAAAAATAGTCTAATTCTTGACAGAGATCTAAAAGAGTTTACCTATTCTGGAATTGCAAAAATTAACCCAAAAATTATTCTCAATAAAGAAATAAAAAAAATTGATCTTTGGAAGCATTTGTTGATGCCTCTTGCATCTAAAGGACTTATTTCAGGAGAAATTTTTAATGGCGCTTGTTTAAATATTAACTCGAGGAATGACCTTGATGGATTAGACTCAGCAATTAGCGAAAGGTAAACTGACTAAATGTCCAAACAATCCAATATTATTGCTCCGTCTATTCTGTCCGCTAACTTTGCTATTTTGGGAAAAGAGGTAAAAGAAGTAATTTTAGCTGGAGCCGAATGGATACATTTTGATGTCATGGACAATCATTTTGTACCCAATTTAACAATTGGACCTATGGTTTGTAAGGCTTTAGTGGATTTTGGTATAACTAAACCTATAGATGTTCACTTAATGGTTCAACCAGTAGATGATCTTATTAAAATGTTTGCTGATGCGGGTGCTACCTCCATAACTTTTCACCCAGAAACCAGCAATGATGTTGAAAAATCATTGCAACTAATAACGGATTTAGGGTGTAAGCCAGGACTAGTTATTAATCCCGATGTGTCTTTAGATGTTTTGGATCCTTATCTTGCTGATCTTTATATGGTTTTATTAATGAGTGTGTTTCCAGGTTTTGGAGGTCAGGTATATATTCCTGAGGTAACAAAAAAAATATCTGAATTAAGAAAAACCATAGATAATCTTGAAAAAAATATTCGCTTAGAAATTGATGGTGGCGTGAAAGAAGATAACATTGGAGAGATTTCTGCTGCGGGAGCGGATACCTTCGTAGCTGGCTCAGCAATATTTAATAAATCAAATTATAGCGATGCAATTCAAAATCTTAAAAGTAATTTTAGTTAGTTTGCTTTCATTAAGTACTATCGCTTCTAATGAGCATGATTCTCTCGAATGTATTTACGGTTATGAACTTAATGATTTGGGACATTGTCTAAAATTACTAAAGAATGATAAGGAACGGCAAAAAGGTTTAATGTTTGAAAAAAATTTACCTCATGGACATAGAGTTATTTTTCAATGGAAACAAACAAAAAAAATCTGTATGTGGATGAAAAATACATCAATTCCATTAGATATTCAGTTTTATGACCCAGCTTTGAAAACGATTGTTGTAGAAAAAGGAGTGCCTTTTTCAAAAAAAAGAATTTGTCATAGGGCAAAAGTAGTAACAGAAGCAAATAGAGGAGAGCTTGTAGATAACCCTAATGAATATGGCGTCTTACTAAAAAATGTTAGATAAAAAACCTTTCTATAAAGAAATATTTGGCAATCTTGATTCGCCTTTGGATATATATCTTAAATTTTATGATGAAAAAAACTCATATTTTTTTGAAAGTGTTGAAGGTGGAGAGAAATGGGCTAGATATTCAATCATAGGGCTGCCTACAGACAATAAAATTTCTTTAGGCAACGACCCCCTTGACGATATAAATAATTTTCTTAATAAAAATAAATCTAAAAAAGATGAAAATTTGCCAGATTTTCATGGCGGATTAGTTGGTTATTTTGGATACGATACTATTAGATATATAGAAGATAAATTAGCAAATTCTTCAAAACCTAAATTAAATTATCCAGACATTTCGTTAATGATTTCGGATGAAGTTATTATTTATGATAATTTAAAAAAATCTCTATTTATTATCGTGAATGGAGCTTCTATCAATGAGACACATTGCTTAGAAAGGATAGAACAAATTCATCAAAAAATATTAGAGCCAGTTGAAAGTAAAAAAATACCTCATAAAAATAATATTTCACTTACTTCCTCAGTTAAAAAGGAAGATTATCTAAAATCAATCCAAAAAATTAAAGACTATATCGTTGAAGGCGATGTAATGCAGGTGGTATATGGGCAGGAATTAACTACTCCTTTTGAGGGTTCTGCAGTTGAGCTTTATAAATCTTTAAGAAAACTTAACCCCTCACCTTATATGTATTTTCTTAAGATAGATGATCTGCATATCGTTGGAGCATCACCAGAAGTTCTTGTAAGGCTGCAAAACAATGAAGTAACTGTTAGACCAATTGCTGGAACGATAAAGAGAGGCTCTACTGAGCAAGAAGATGATGAGTTAGCTAATAAATTAAAAAGTGATCCTAAAGAAATTGCAGAGCATTTAATGCTTATTGATTTAGGAAGAAATGACGTGGGTAGAATTGCAAAAATTGGATCAGTAGAAACAACTGAAAAAATGAAAATTGAAAAGTACTCTCATGTCATGCACTTAGTCTCAAATGTTATCGGAGATTTGGAAGACGAATTCTCTCCTATAGATGTATTGAAAGCTACTTTACCAGCTGGAACTCTATCAGGGGCTCCGAAAGTAAGAGCTATGGAAATTATTGATGAACTAGAGCCAGATAGAAGGGGAATATATGGCGGAGCAGTTGGATATTTATCTTGGACTGGAAATATGGACTTAGCAATCGCAATAAGAACGGCAGTTATACAAAATCAAATACTCAGCGTAAGAGCAGGAGGAGGAGTGGTTTATGATTCCGATCCAGAAGCAGAGTATCAAGAGTCAATGAATAAAGCTCAATCAATAATAAAAGCTATGGAGGACATGTCCTGATGTTAGTAATGATTGATAATTATGACTCTTTTACATATAACCTAGTTCAATATTTTGGAGAACTAGGCGAGAAAGTAAAAGTTTTTAGAAACGATAAAGTCTCTTTGGAAAAAATTCAGGATATGAACCCAGACTATCTAGTCATCTCGCCCGGTCCATGCTTTCCTAAGGAAGCAGGCATATCATTAGAACTGATTAAAGAGCTAAAAGGGAAGTTACCAATTTTGGGAGTTTGCCTGGGACATCAAGCAATTGCGGAAGCGTTTGGCGCTAATATCGTGAAAGCTAATTATCCGATGCATGGAAAAATTTCAGTTATAAATCATGATGGAGATTACTTGTTTAAGGATTTAGAAAAAAATCTTTCTGTTACTAGGTATCATTCGTTAGTAATAGAGCCAAGTTCTTTATCGGATGATTTTATAGTTAATGCGCGTACCGAAGATGGCATTATCATGGCCATCCAACATAAAACTTTAAATATTTCTGGGGTTCAATTTCATCCAGAATCTATAATGACAAAACAAGGCAAAAAACTCTTACAAAATTTTTTAAATTCAAAATGAATATCCAAGAAGCCTCTCAATTTATAAAGAGTCAAAATGATATGACTATTGAAGATATGGCAAACCTTATGACTGGTATTTTTTCTGGAGAATGCACAGAAGACCAAATAATTTTATTTTTAGAAGAACTTACACTCAAAGGAGAGTCTATTTCGGAATTGATAGGTGCTGTTAAAGCTATGAGAAATTTTTCCGTAAAAGTTAAAGCTCCTTTTTCAGATTTAATAGACTGCTGTGGAACCGGAGGCTTAGGCAAGAGCATGATGAATGTTTCAACAACTTCAGCCTTAGTTGCAGCTGCATGTGATGTAAAAGTTGCTAAACACGGAAACAGAAGTGCAACCGGAACTTCCGGAAGTGCAGATTTGCTTGAAGCTGCTGGCGTGAATTTAGATCTGTCTCCCGAGGCCATATCAAAATGCATAGAAAAAATCGGAATGGGCTTTATGTTTGCGCAAAATCACCACCCTGGAATGAAATTTGTGATGTCAGCAAGAAAAAAGATAGGAAAAAAGACAATATTTAATCTTTTAGGCCCTTTGACAAATCCTGCTGATGCTTCTAAACAGGCAATTGGAGTATTTGACTCTAAATGGGTTATTCCTATAGCAGAAGTTCTTCAAAAACTAGGGACTGAAAGAGCTTTAATTTTTCATTCGTATGATGGATTAGATGAAATAAGTATTGCTGATAAAACCTATATGGCTGAACTAAGAAATAATAAAATTAGTGAGCTGGAGATTGATCCAAAACAATTTGATCTAAGTTATAAGAATCTTGATGCTCTTAAAGTGGAATCTCCAAGCGAAAGTTATGAAAAGGTTCAAGAAACTCTTAAAGGTAGTTTTGATGAAGGAGAAGCTATAGTTAAATTAAATGCAGCAGCAGTAATTTATACATCTGGAATGAAAAAAAGTATTGAGGAAGGTTTTTTATTGGCTGAAGAAGTAATTAAAAGTGGTAGAGGTTTTCAAAAATTAAAAGATTTGATTTCGTTTTCTAATGAATCGGTAAAACAATGAATCATCTAGATAAAATCTTATTAGAAACTAGAAAATCAGTTACTCAATTGAAGAAGACTATATCCATAGCTGGCTTAGAAGATCGTATCAATGAATTCTCTAAAAGATGCTTTATAGAAACTCTGAAAAGAAAAACTTCTTTAAAGGAAATTGCAGTGATTGCAGAAATAAAGAGATCTTCACCCAGCAAGGGGGTCATAAGAGAAAATTTTATTCTTGAAGATATAGCTAGAGACTATGCAGATAATGGAGCTACCTGTTTAAGCATTCTGACTGACGAACCTTTCTTCGGAGGTAATATTGAATATCTCGAAAGAGCTAGAAACATTGTGAAAATTCCTATTTTAAGAAAAGATTTTATTATCGATAGTTTTCAAGTCACCGAAACTAAAGCCAAAGGAGCAGATTGTATTTTATTAATAGTTGCCGCTTTAGACGATCATGAACTGAAAGATTTTTATGATCAATCTAAAGCTATTGATCTAGATGTTTTAATAGAAATCCATAACTTAGAAGAATTAGAAAGAGCATTAAAGATATCTCCAGAACTTCTAGGTATAAATAATAGAAATTTATCTAGCTTCGAAGTTGATATTCAAAACTCCATAGACCTAATGAAAAAAATCCCATCCGATATAACTGTAATTTCTGAAAGTGGAATTTTGAAGCAGCCAGATTTAAAGAACCTTTCGTCGGCCGGAATTTATGGATTTTTAATAGGAGAAAAATTTATGCGCGCAGAAAGTCCAGGTCAAGATTTATTGGAACTAATATCTCTCTGACCAATATCTGCTCTAAAAAAACATCCATCCCAGTTAATCTTATTTGTAGCCTTATAAGCTTCATCTATTGCTTCAGATAAATCTTTTCCTAAAGCGGTTACGCAGAGAACTCTTCCCCCATTGCTTTTTAAAAGACCCTTGTCTTGTATTGTTCCACAATGAAAAACTTTAAGATTATCTTCTTCTTCAGGAATACCATTGATTTCCAAACCTTTAACATAAGATTCTGGATAACCACCAGAAGCCATAACTACTCCAATAGAACTTCTTTCATCCCAATCTATTTCAAAATCTTCTAATTTATATTCACAAGCTTTTAAACAAAGATCAGCAAAGTCACTATTCATTCTCATTAAAATAGGCTGTGTTTCTGGATCACCAAATCTACAGTTGTACTCAAGAACTTTAATTTCATTATCATCTATCATTAACCCTGCGTATAAAAATCCTTTATATTCAATGCCTCTATTTTTGAGTTCGCTAAGAGTAGGAGCAATAATATTTTCCATAACTTCTTTGTGCATTTCTTTAGTCACTAAAGGAGTGGGCGAGTATGCTCCCATACCCCCTGTATTAGGACCTTTATCACCTTCGTCGCGTTGTTTGTGATCTTGAGAAGTTGCAAAAGGAACAACATTTTTTCCATCAGTTAAGACAATAAAGCTAGCTTCTTGGCCTGTAAGAAATTCTTCGATAACTATTGATTTTCCAGCGTCGCCTACCTTTTTATTCTTCATAATAGAATTTATTGCATCCTCTGCAGTTTTTTTATCATGAGCAACCACTACTCCTTTACCTGCAGCCAAGCCATCTGCTTTAATCACTATTGGAGTCTCAACATTATTTAAGTGTTCTAAGGCTAATTCAGGATCACTAAAAACTTGATAATCTGCAGTAGGAACTCCTGCGCTTACTAAAATTTCTTTCATAAAAGCTTTAGAACCTTCAAGCTGTGCAGCCAATGAACTAGGCCCCAAGCAAAGCAAATCATTCTCTTCAAATTGATCTACAATTCCATTCACCAAAGGATCTTCGGGGCCGATAATAGTTAATTTTATTTGCTCATTCAGAGCAAAATCAATTAGACCTTTAATGTCATCTGATGAAATTGAAATATTTTCAATTTTATCTTCTAAAGCAGTACCTGCATTTCCTGGTGCAACAAAAATTTTTGTTGCTAAAGGACTTTGGGCAAGTTTCCAAGCGAGCGCATGCTCTCTCCCTCCAGAACCAACTACTAATATTCTCATTTCTAATGACGGAAATGCCTCATTCCAGTGAACATCATAATTATATTAGCTTCATTTGCCGCTTCAATAACTTCATCATCTCGAATGGATCCTCCAGGTTGGATTATGCAAGAAATTCCGTTTTTTGCAGCCTCGTCAATACTATCTCTAAAAGGAAAAAAAGCATCAGATGCCATACAGGCTCCTTTCAAAGAAAAACCAGCTTTAGTAGCTTTTTTTACTGCAATTTCAGCGCTGTCTATTCTGCTCATCTGACCAGCACCAATACCTAGAGTTTGATTATTGTTAGCATAAATAATTGCATTTGATTTTACATATTTACAAACTTTCCATGCAAATAATGAATTATTAATTTCTACAGAGCTTGCTTTTTTTTCAGTTACTACCTTTAGGTCACTTTCTTTGATCGAACCTGCATCAATACTTTGCAATAAAAGACCGCTATTAACAGTGTGCAGTTTCACTCCTGAGGATAATGTTTTTAAGTTAGCTACCCTCAGGACTCTTATATTTTTTTTTGAAGCTAATACTTCAAGAGCTTTATCAGAATAACTGGGGGCAGCAATAACCTCTATAAACTGATTATCAATCATAAAAGACGCGGTTGATTCATCGACATTGGTATTGAAGGAAATGATCCCGCCAAATGCAGAAGTTGGATCACAGGCGAATGCTTTTTTATAGGCTTCCAAAGGTGAAGAAGAGCTTGCAACTCCGCAAGGGTTTGCGTGTTTAACAATTACACACGTAGGCTCATCAAAATTACTTACGCACTCTATAGCTGCATCTGTGTCAGCTATATTATTATAAGAAAGTTCTTTTCCTTGAAGTTGATCAGAAGATGAAATGCCAGCTACTTCTTTTTTTAATTCTTTATAAAAAGCAGCTTCTTGATGAGGGTTTTCACCATACCTTAGAGACTCTGTTTTTTGATACTTTCCAAAAAGAGAGTTGGGAAAGTCGTTATTAATATTATTTCCAAGGTAATTTGAAATTGCTTGGTCATATTTTGTTATTAATTGAAAAGCTTCGATAGCAAGATCCAATCTAGTCTGAAAAGAACATTCTTTTGTATCTAATAACTCTTTAGAAAATTTTGTGTAGGAATTTGGAGAAGAAATTACAGCTACATGATGAAAGTTTTTGGCTGCTGCTCTAATCATCGTTGGGCCACCTATATCGATATTTTCTATTGCTTCATTTAACAAAACATCTTTTTTCTTAATAGTTTCTTCGAATGGATAAAGATTAACCACAACAAGATCAATTTCTTGAATATTATTATTTTTAACTTCTTCAGAATCCAATTCTCTTCTTGATAAAATACCCCCGTGGACCTTGGGGTGTAAGGTTTTCACTCTTCCTTGCATCATTTCAGGCGATCCTGAAAATTCACTAATATCTTTAGCTGCTATTCCTTCATCAGAGAGAGCTTTTAAAGTTCCTCCAGTAGAAATTATTTCTATATTTAAATCTTCAAGCGCCTTCGCAAGGTCTAACAAACCAGTTTTATCTGAAACGCTTAGTAATGCTCTTTTAATTTTTATAGATCTATCAGTCATAAGTTAAATAAGTTTATGTTGTTTTAATTTTGTTCTTAATGTTCCTCTATTAATTCCAAGAACCTTGCAAGCTTTAGATTGATTTCCATTGCAATGCTTCATAACTTCTATAAGCATTGGAGCCTCTACTTCAGTTAGGACCATTTGGTAGACATTTGAAGCTTTATTTCCATCAAGCTCTTTAAAGTACCTTCGTAGAGCAATTCCGACTTGGTATTTTAAGGTTTTTTTCTCTTCATTGCTTACCATTTTTCTAATTAACTATTGTTTGTAATTCCATTCCTAAATTTATTAATTCAATTTCATCACTTGTTTTTTTGAGTTTTGTTATTGAGCAATTATCAGGATAAAAACTGACGATTTTTTTACTCTTACAAAGATGACTAACTATTGTGTTGATAACCATAAAGTGTGAAAAAATAATTGTTGGCTTTGATATTTTACCTAGTTCATTGATGATTTCTTTATACCAATTCTTCTGAGGAGAGTCTAAATCTGTCAAATTCTTATCAAAGATAGCTCTTAACCAAGTTTTTCTTTCTTTGAGGCTAATTCCAGGAGAAGGAATTTCAGCAAATAACGATTTAGATAATATACTTTTGCCTAATTTATCAGACAAGGGTTTTCCAGTTTCCATAGCTCTTAATAAGGGGCTGGAGATCAATTCGAAAGAGTCTATGTTATTTAATTTTAATAGTAGATTTGCGCATTCTTCTGCCTGAATTCTTCCAAGATCGCTCAACCCCGGATCTGTTGACTCTTCCCAAGATGCGGATGCT
>JAOIHS010000010.1 GCA_028135785.1 SAR86 cluster bacterium | reverse complement strand
CCCTTTGATAAATCTGATAAATAATCATTTATTTTTTTACTGTAATCAAAAAGGTCAATTAAAGATTTATCTTTGATTAAATAGTTTATATTTTTTAAAAAATGTTCTGGTTTGCTGTGATCAACATCAAGCTTTAGATAAATAGAGCTTAGAATTATCTCTAAAAACCAAGTTAGTCTTTTGGAAAGGAATTCATCGTCCCAGTCATTGGCTATTTTTTCTATCTCTTTTGAAGATACAGAATTAGACAGATCTTCAGAAAAGCTATTAATCCTCTTTTTGATTTCTGCAATGGAATCTTCTGAAATATCATTTAAATCGAGATATTTTAAAATTTGAATATCTTCATTTTTAAAACCAATACTATTCTTTTTAATCCAATTCTCTATAGATTGAATTGAAGGATCAGCAATTATCGTATGATTTAATCTGCTTAATAAAGTGGCTTTCAATGAGAATGGTTTAGAGGAGATAAGAAAGATATAGGTATTTTTAGGTGGTTCTTCAAGTGTCTTAAGAATTAAGTTTTGTGATTCCATATTCATAGAATCTGCTTGGTTAATGATAATAACTTTAGCTTTGCATAACAAAGGCGATTGAAAGGCTAATTTTATTATTCCTTTTTCATCACCATCCTTCTTTGAATCTCCTCGTAATTGACCTATTTTTATTATTCCGCCTTCATTTTCTGGAAAGACTTCGTAAAAATCTGGATTGGATTTTGATTCTATAGTTTTGCAAGAATTGCAATTTTCGCATGGTTTGAATAACCGTTCTGAAGATAAACACAATATAGATTTAGCTAAAAGTTTAGTGAAGGAAAGCTTTCCGATTCCTTTTTTTCCTGAAATTAGATGAGCGTGAGCTAGATTATCGCTATTAAATAAATCTAAATAATTTTCAAACCAAGGAAAAAAAGAATCACTCATCTTTTCGCTAATTTTATTTCAAGATAATGCTTAACATCATTGAATACAGATTCTTCTTCTTGATTTCCATTTATTCTAATAACCCTTTCTGGATCCTTTTTTGCAATTTTTAAATATGCATCTCTCACTCTTTTATGAAAATTTATCTCTTCTTTTTCAAAACGGTCAAGTTCAGCTCTATCTTTTGCTCTTTTTAAACCTATTTCAACATTAATATCTATTAAAAAGGTTAAGTCTGGAATGGGCATTTTTAAATTTTTTATTAATGATTCTATTAGTTTTATTTTAATTCCCCTTCCGCCTCCTTGATAAGCAATTGTGGAATCAATATATCTATCAGAAATGACTAATTTATTTAAATTTAGATTGGGTGCAATTATATTTTTGATGTGCTCTACTCGATCCGCCATAATCAACAAGAGCTCTGCTTCTGAGCTTAAATCGGTATTAGGCGATAGTAATAAATTTCTGATATTTTTTCCCGTAATTGTAGCTCCTGGCTCTCGAGTAAATAAAACATCTATATCTAAATCTAATAAGTAATTATTTAAATTTTTTATTAAGGTTGATTTTCCTGATCCCTCAATGCCTTCTAGAGTAATAAACATTTTTTAATTTAATTGGTATTTTTTTATAGCATCTAAATGCTCATTATAGTTTTTAGAAAAATAATGCTCACAGTTGCCTTTGCTTACAAAGTAAAGGAAATTATGTTTGCTAGGGTTTGCCGCAGCATAGATTGAACCCTCTGAAGCAGATGCAATTGGATGAGGCGGCAAGCCGAAGTTTGTGTAAGAATTGAAAGGTGTATTTCTTTTTAAGTCTTTCTTTTTGAGATCGCCATCAAAATCTTTTATTCCGTAAATTACTGTCGAATCAATTTGTAATTTCATTTCTTTTTTAAGTCTATTATAGATTACACCGGATATAATTTGTCTTTCTTCAAGACATGATTCTTTTTCTAAGATTGAAGCTACCGTTATCAATTCTTTTATATTTTTTAGAGGCAGTAACAAATTAATATCATTAAAATTAGATGTCGCAATCTCTATTTGTCTGCTAAAAGCTTTATTCAACAATATATTAATATCATCTCCTAATTCATAGAAATACGTATTTGGATGAAACAAACCTTCTAATTCACATTTTTCAAAACCTTTAAATAAACAAAAGTTTTTTATTTCTTCTTTGCTCAAGTAACTCGATAGAACAGCGCCTTCAGGTATATAAAAAGACCTAAAATTAATCTTGCCGAAGAAAAGTTTATAAAAAATTAACAGCAAATTATCAGTGCTATTAATTTTGTATTCTCCCTTTCGAAGAAACTCATCTTTTCCGCTTAAGAAAAAAGTTAAATCAATGATTGATGGAAGAAGAATATTTCTATTAGCTAATTTATTTTTGATAGATGTTAAAGAATCTCCATCTTCAATAAAAAAATAAAAGTCATTTTTCAGGCTCACTTCTTTTAAAAAAAAGAACGAAAGAAATATAGAAAAATAAAGAAAAAATAATACAGCTAAGTATCGCACCTCTTAAATCTTTCGAAAAATTAGCGATACATTGGTCCCGCCAAATCCAAAAGTATTATTCATTACTGTGGTAATTTTTTTATCCATTGCTATATTTGCAACTAAGTTCAAGCCAGCTTCATTGTCTGGATTTTCTAAGTTTATTGTTGGAGGAATCAAACTATCTTGCATGGCTAAAATACTATAAATAGATTCAACAGCTCCTGCAGCGCCTAACAAATGTCCTGTCATAGATTTAGTAGAGGTAACCAAAATATCGTCGGCATTATTTTTAAATACTTCTCTAATAGCTTGAGATTCAATAATATCTCCTAAAGGAGTTGAAGTTCCATGTGCATTTATATGTCCTATTTCAGAAGCATCTACCTCGCTATCTTTTAGAGCATTTTTCATAGCAGATTTAGCTCCTCTACCATCTTCAGCAGGAGCTGTAATGTGAAAAGCGTCTCCGCTTTGCCCAAACCCTATAACTTCACCATAGATTTTTGCTGATCTTTTTTTAGCGGATTCAAATTCTTCTAAGACCAAAACTCCTGCGCCCTCTCCTAAAACAAATCCGTCTCTTTCTTTATCCCATGGTCGACTTGCTTCTTTGGGTGATTCGTTTCTAGTAGATAAAGCCTTCGCTGCATTGAATCCTGCCATTCCCAGAGGAGACATAGCTGCTTCAGCTCCACCCGCTATCATTACATCAGCATCTCCATAGGCAATACTTCTTGCAGATAGACCGATACTATGACCAGCACTTGAGCAAGCAGAGACCATTGAAAGATTTGGACCTCTAAAGCCATATTTGATTGCTATATTTCCAGAAGCCATATTTATAATAGATCCGGGAACAAAAAAAGGTGAAATTCGTTTCGGGCCTTTTTCTTTCAAAATAATTGCATTTTCTTCAATCATCTCAAGACCACCTATCCCAGAACTCACTGAAACCCCTATTCTTTCATAATCGTAGTCTGAAGATAAAAGCCCTGAATCATTTACTGCCTCAAAGGAAGCAGCTAAAGCAAATTGTATAAAAAGGTCAGTTCTTCTAATATCTTTTTTATCTAAACACTCTATAGAGTCAAAATTTTTGACTGTTGCTCCAAATTTTGTTGAATAATTTTGAGTATCAAATTTAGAAATAAGCTCTGCACCACTAACGCCTTCTTTAATGTTTGCCCAGGATTCAGCTACGGAATTTCCAACGGGACAAACAGACCCAAGGCCAGTAATTACTACTCGCCTACCTTGCGCCATTTAATCTAATTTAACTTAAGATGCTGAATCGATATAATCGACTGCGTTTTTGACAGTAGCTATTTTTTCTGCTTCTTCATCAGGAATTTCTATTTCAAATTCCTCTTCAAAAGCCATTACAAGCTCTACCGTATCTAAAGAATCAGCACCTAGATCATCTATGAAAGATGCGCTAATAGTTACCTCTTCTTCTCCAACTCCAAGTTGCTCACATACAATTCTGCGAACTCTATCTTCTGTGCTGCTCATAAGAACCCCATAAAAATTATCAAAAGTATTATATACGAATCTAAAAAAAAATCTTTTAGATTCTAATATTTTACATATATAGCCCACCATTAATATGTATGGTTTGTCCAGTTATATAACTTGCCTCATCTGAAGAAATAAATTTTACTAAACTAGCGACTTCTTCGGCATTTCCTAATCTTTGCAAAGGGATCTCTGATGAAATTTCATTAAGATAATCTTTTCCTAAACTCTCAATCATATCTGTCTCTATGAAACCTGGAGCTATACAGTTCACACAAATATTTTTAGAGCCGACTTCTCTAGCTAGTGATTTAGACATTGCTTCTATGCCAGCTTTAGCTGCTACGTAATTTGCCTGACCTTTATTTCCAATAGCTGCAGCAGCAGATGAAATATTAATAATTCTACCCCAACGATTTTTAAGCATTCCTCTCACAAAATTTTTCATTAGCTTGAATTGACCTGTTAGATGAATATTTATTACATCGTTCCAGTCTTGCTCGGACATTCTAAGCATTAAATTATCTTTAGTAATGCCTGCATTATTTACTAAAATATCAGGATTGATATCATCCGATTTTAGTTCTTCAAAAAAATTTACAATAGATTCATTTTTGTTTAAATCCAATTGATATGCTTTTCCTTTGACATTTGAATTCGAGAAACTTTCTAAAATTTTATTAATTCCTTCTTCAGATGTAGCTGTTCCGATGGGAAGAAATTCTTTGGAATAGAATTGCTTGATAATAGACTGGCCTATCCCTCTGGAAGCGCCGGTAATGAGGACTTTTTTAAGAGACACGAAACTAATCGGTTATAGGAGCTTTCTCTTTAACTTTTACTTCCATAACTTTCTTACCTTTATAGAAGCCATCATCAGTCATGTGATGGCGCAAATGTCTCTCGCCTGTTGTTGGATCGGTAGAAAGAGCTGGAAGTTTGAGAGCGTTATGCGACCTTCTTGCCCCTCTTCTTGATCTTGATACCTTACTTTTTTGTACTGCCATAATATTATGATGTGGATTCTAGGATAAATTGAGTTCAGAATCACTAACTTTTATTAATTTTTTAAATTCTTTTGGCTCCTCAGCTTCTAAATTGATTTCTAACTCAGATATTTTAAAACTTTTTGAGTGTAAATACATTCTATCAAGACCTATTTCTTTTAACGATTTATTCATTCCTTTATCTCCATATTTATCATCTCCGACTATGGGAAATCCAAAATTTGATGTATGCACTCTAATCTGATGAGTTCTACCTGTTATTAAATTACAAGAAAGTTTAGTAAAGAGATTAGATTTTTCAATAATTCTAAATTCTGTGATGGAATTTTTACCATCTACAGTCTCTTTAACCATTCTCTCTCCAGAAATTAAAATATCTTTTGATAAATTATTAACTATTTTCTTTTTATCTTCAGGCCAACTTCCCTTAACAATAGCAATGTATGATTTATTAGCATGTCCATTTCGAATGAGCTCATTACATTGTTTTAGAAATTGCTGTTTTTTTGAAATTATTTGGCAACCTGAAGTGCTTCTATCAAGCCTATGGACTAATTTACAATCTCTATATTCAGGACCAAAATTTCTAACAGCCTCTATAAGCCCAATTGAAATTCCACTACCGCCATGTGAAGCAATTCCTTTTGGTTTATTTATAGCTATGTAATTCTTATCCTCAAAAATAACGCTTTCCCTCAAAAGGTCAATCATATTTTTTGGAGCAAATTTTTCTTTAGAGATCGAGAGTCTTATGGGAGGTACTCTTATTAGATCGTCTGTAATTAATTTATATCTGGCTTGTTTCCTGGAACTATTAACCCTGACTTCCCCTTTTCGAATAATTGAATAAATTTTTGATTTGGGAACTCCTTTAAGGAGATTAATTAAAAAATTATCCAGCCTCTGTCCATCATGACTTTCTTTAATTTCTATCTTTTGAACTTTTTCTAGCATTAATAATTATGAAAAAATTTGAATTCTATGGGTTTATGGCATATAAACTACACTAAATGTCAGTTTTGAGGCGCTAAATAAATTAATAAGACGCATTTTACTCGATCCTGACTTAATTAAAACAAGCTTTATATATAAGATTTTATAGTTTCAATTGGGTAGCAAAGGCGTAAAACCTAAAAAGAAACCCTTCTAGAGAATTTACACTCTCTTTTTTAATATAAATAAAGCATTACTTGGAGATATCCCATGAAAAGGATGCTTATCAACGCAACACAACCAGAAGAATTAAGAATTGCCGTTACTGATGGCAATGATCTTTACGATTTAGATATAGAAAATATAGCCGAAGACAGAAGAAAAGGTAATATTTATAAAGGCAAAGTTAGCAGAATAGAGCCTAGTTTAGGAGCTGCTTTCATAGACTATGGCGCTGAAAGACATGGATTTCTTCCTTTTAAAGAAATTGCACCTCAATATCTACCAAAAAATAAAAAAAATAACGAAAGAATTTCTATTAAAGATTGTCTTACTAAAGACCAGGAAATAATAATTCAAGTAGAAAAAGAAGAAAGAGGCAATAAAGGCGCTGCTTTAACCTCGGTTATAAGCCTAGCTGGAAGATTTTTGGTTCTGATGCCAAACAATTCTAAAGCTTCTGGAATATCTAGAAGATTAGATCCTTCGGAAAGAGAAAAACTAAAAGCTACCGTTGCAGCTTTGAGTGCTCCAGAAGAAATGGGCGTTATAGTTAGAACAGCTGGAGAAGGAAAAGAGCCAGAAGAATTAAAATGGGATCTTGAATATCTATTATCAGTTTGGGATGCAATAACGGAAGCTAATGCTCTTAAACAAGCTCCATTTTTAATTTATAAAGAAGATGACATTATTATCAGAACTCTTAGAGACTATCTTAAAGAGGACATAGAAGAAATTTGGATTGATACAAAAGAAGCGTTCGATCAAGCTCATGAATTTGTTGAAAGAGTTATGCCTGATCAAATTAAAATGCTCAATAGATACGAAAACACTCTTCCCTTATTTACTAGGTATCAAGTTGAATCTCAGATAGAAACTGCTTATCAAAGAGAAGTTAGATTAGAGTCTGGTGGAGCAATCGTAATAGATGATACTGAGGCATTAGTTGCAATAGATATAAATTCATCCAAATCTACGTCTGGAAAAGATATAGAAGAAACAGCAAGGAATACTAATTTAGAGGCTTGT
Source organism: SAR86 cluster bacterium (assembly GCA_028135785.1). GTDB lineage: Bacteria > Pseudomonadota > Gammaproteobacteria > Magnimaribacterales > AG-339-G14 > CASICS01. Next base: position 22,099 of record JAOIHS010000010.1, on the reverse strand, counting down.
GGAGAAATCGCAAGACAATTTAGATTGAGAGATATAGGCGGACTAGTAGTTATAGACTTCATCGACATGATGAGGTTAGAAAATAAAAGAGCTGTCGAAGAAGAAATGCGTAAAGCTCTAATCAATGATAGAGCCAGAGTTCAAGTTGGAAGAATTTCTAGATTTGGTCTCTTAGAATTATCAAGACAAAGACTAAGGTCTTCCCTTACTGAGAGATGGACTCAAGACGTTAATACTCTATCCACTTCTGTTTTGAGGTTAGTTGAAGAAGAAACTAGCAAGCCCAACACCAGTGAAGTAAGAGCCATAGTTTCGCCAGATATGTCGTCTCTTTTGTTGAATGAAAGAAGAATTAGATTAAATGATATTGAAGCCAGATCAAATATAAAGGTTGTTGTAATTTCTGATGCAACAAGACCTGATTCAAGATTTGAAGTACTTAGAATAAAAGATGGAAAAGTTGTTGATCCAGATAAAAGCAGATCATCCATTTCGGCAGCAGAACAATTTGAAAAAAAATCAAAAAACATTCTTGTTAAAGAAAAGCCGGCCGTAAAAATAATGCCTTCTGCAAGACCTAAAAAAGGAATTATCTCAAGACTTGTAGGAATCCTTACAAGCTCTAAGCCGAAAAAATCTAAAGTAAAAAGTCCTCCTAAGAATTTCAAAAAAAATATAAAAAAAGCATCTCCCAACAATAGAAATAAGACTAATCCTCCTAAAAAGTCTAATCAGAAGGATTTAAAGTCACCCTCAAAGAGCTTCAAGAAAAGTAGTCCGCCAAAAAAATCCGGCAACGATAAGACTAAAGACACTCCCATCAAAGCTCCAAGAAAATTATCTAGACCCAAAAAAGATAATGAGCAAAAAGGAAATGTTGTCATTAAGGCACCTAAAGAAACTGAGGATAAAAATGGCAATATAGAACAGAAACTGCCTAAAAAGTCCCCTCCAAAGAAAGAAACTTCAAAGGAAGTAGCTCCCAAAAAAGATTCTCTTAAGAAAAAATTATCTGAAACACCTCAATCTTCAATAGAAGAGTCTGTAACGCCAAGAAAGCTAAGCAGGCCAAAAAAAGAAATCATTGAAAAAAGAGTTGAAGATTCAAAGCAGATTCCTGAAAAAAAAGAGACTAGTTCAATTGAAAGAGCCTCAAATGATCCTAGAAATAAATCTACTTAAAGTTTTTGATATAATTTTCTATCAACATTCCTGATATTGAAATATTATAGGGTGGAACATTTGGAAGGTTATCAATCTTAAACCAATCGGCTGTATCTATTTCCTCCTTATCAGGCGTTATCTCACCAGAATCATATTCAGCATAATATCCAAGCATTAACTGACTGGGAAAAGGCCATGCTTGACTAGCAAAGTACTCTATATTTTTTACATTAACCCCAACCTCTTCATAAACTTCTCTCTCAAGAGCTGCCTCCACAGATTCACCTGGTTCAATAAAACCCGCAAGAGTGCTATAAAAATTTTCTGGGAAATTAACATTATGAGCTAAAAGAATTTGATCTTTTCTATAAATTAAAGTTATGACACAAGGAGATATTCTTGGGTAAACTGGATGTGCGTTACATTGTTTGCATATCATTGATCTTTCTAATTTATCTTGCTGCATTTCAGCTCCACAAGATCCGCAGTATTTATGTGAGATAGACCAATTTATAATTTGAATGCTTCTAGAAATAACTTCAAATAAATTATCGGGTATTCTGCCTAAAACTGATCTAAGATTTAAAAACTCTGAATTTTCAAGAATACTTTCAGATTGTTCAACGGAAACAACATAACAAGCCTCATCATTTAAATAACCTAAAAAGTGTTTTTCATTGACATCTAATCCTGACCATTTAAGCTCTTCAGCGGAAAGTGGCCTTAAAAATTGTTCATTTGAGAAAGAAAGTAAAGAATCATTATTTATTACAAAAAACTTTGACTCTTCCGGTTCTTTTTCAATAAAATTAGCAGGCTTAAAATTAATCAAAGCGATATCTCCATGATTTTAAATTTATACAACAATTTTTTAGGAACGGCTCCCAAATGGTACAAAAATTTAATTATTTTATTTTTAGTATTAAACCCAATTATATACACCTTTTTAAATACCTTTAGTGACGACGCAGGATTTATTTTAGGCTGGCTAGTTCTGGGAGAGTTCATACTAACTTTAGCAATGGCTTTGAAATGTTATCCATTGCAACCAGGAGGTTTGATAGCTATTGAAACAGTTTTGATGGGATTAACTAATTCAAAAAATGTTTATTATGAGGTCGCGTTAAATCTAAAAGTAATTTTATTGCTTGTATTCATGGTTGCTGGAATATATTTTATGAAAGATTTTTTATTATTTATTTTTACCAAGCTATTGGTGAATGTTAAAAATAAAAGAACTCTTTCATTACTTTTTTTAATCAGTGCCGCTGTTCTTTCTGCATTTTTAGATGCCCTTACTGTTACCGCTGTTTTAATCGCCGTGGCTGTAGGATTCTATGCCTTGTACCAAGAAACAAATTTAAATCCGGAATATTTTAGAGTTGAAGCAAACGACATATCGAGCTCTGCAGAAACTGCTCAGTTCCAGGCTTTTTTAAGAGACTTGCTTATGCATGGAGCAGTTGGAACTGCTTTAGGGGGCGTAAGCACAATAGTAGGTGAGCCACAAAATCTTTTAATTGGTTCAATTGCTGGATGGGATTTTATTGAGTTTTTTATGCGCATGCTGCCAATTTCATTACCCGTATTTATTTTTGGTTTAGGTACTTGTTATCTTATAGAAAAGTTTAAAATTTTTGGTTATGGCGCAGAACTTTCAGACAACATAAGATCAATAATTGAAAATTATGGATTAGAAGAAGATAAAAAGAGAACCTCTGAACAAAAAACAAAACTTTTTGTTCAATTTTTGGTTATTTTAATTCTTATTGTATCCTTGGCTTTGAATGTTGCTTCTGTTGGGCTGATTGGTTTGATGGTAATTGTATTGTTAACCGCCTTTAATGGAATTATTGAGGAGCATAAAATTGGAAAAGCATTTGAAGAAGCCCTTCCGTTCACAGCTTTATTAGTTGTTTTCTTTGTGATCGTGGCAGTAATTCATGATCAGCATTTATTTTCTCCAGTTATTACATATGTTTTATCCTTAAGTTCAGAGCTTCAAGTTCCAATGTTCTTCTTAGCTAACGGCATTCTGTCTATGATGAGTGATAATGTTTTTGTTGCCACTATCTATATAAGCGAAGTTAAAGAAGCCTTAGATTTAGGTCAAATATCTAGAGAGCAATTTGATTTATTAGCTATAGCTATCAATACGGGAACTAATTTGCCCAGCGTAGCAACTCCAAATGGTCAAGCTGCGTTTTTATTTCTATTGACTTCTTCTATTGCACCTTTGATAGGCCTTTCTTATATGAGAATGGTAAAAATGGCTGTTCCTTATACGATAACTTTAACTATAGTAGGACTTCTATCAGTTATATATATTTTATAAATTATGAATAGAAAATTTTGTGTAGCTCCCATGATGGCTAAAACCGATAGTCAATATCGATATTTAGCTAGGCAACTGACGAATAAGGCAGTTCTGTTTACAGAAATGATTCACACGAATGCAATTTTGCGTGGTAATCAGAGTAAGTTTTTAGACTATTCAGAGGAGCAATCTCCCTTAGTCCTTCAATTAGGCGGTAATGAGCCTGAAGCACTGGCTAAAGTATGCTTACTCAGCAATGAAATTGATTATGACGAAATCAATCTAAATCTAGGCTGTCCCAGTCCTAAAGTAAAAAATGGCAATTTTGGTGCCGCTCTTATGGCCCATCCAGAACTTGTAAAAGATTGCTTATCAGCAATGACAGAAAGTTCGAATAAAACTATTTCTGTAAAAATAAGATTAGGAATAAACGATGAAAATATATTCGAATCATTAGATAAGTTTGTTTCTATTATTGCCGAAACCGGCGTGAATGTTTTTTATGTTCATGCTAGAAAAGCTATATTGGGAAAGCTTAGTCCAAAAGATAATAGAGAGATTCCACCTTTGAATTACGAAAGAGTTTTTCAGTTAAAAAAAGACTTTAAAGATCTTGAAATAATAGCCAACGGAGGTATTAAAGACATTATTGAAGGCAAGGATTTATTTTCTGATTTAGATGGGATTATGATTGGACGGGAAGCATATTCAAATCCTAGAATCTTAGGAAAAATTGATTCTACTTTTTACAAATCAAATGATATGAAAAAACCTTTAAAAGAAATAACTGAAAATATGTTTGATTATTTTGATACTCTTAAAAGCAAAAGCGAAATTAAAAGAGGTTTGATTCATATGCATGGGCTTTATAGCGGACTAAAAGATGCAAGAAGAATAAGGGTTCTTTTATCCAATTTTAATTATTTTAAAAAAGCAAAAATGGAAATAATTTCCCTTTTAGATAATCAATACAGCAAGGTAGCATGATAAATTTTATAAAAAATATTTTTAAAAAGAATTCAGAAGAAATTGAAATTAATGATGATCAAAATGAAGTCATGATAGCGGCTGTTTCTTTGATGATAGAAGTTAGTCTTGCTGATAATATAATGGATTTGACGGAAATCAATCAATTAAAAAAAGTCCTTTTAGATAAATTCAATATTACAGAACTAAAAATTGATGAGCTCATAGAGAGCGGATCTAAGAATCAAGAATCTTCTACTTCTCTATATGAATTTACTAGAAAAATTAATGATGAATATGATTTTTCTAACAAAGAAAAACTTATTACATCGATGTGGGAAATTGCTTATGCAGATGGCAATATAGATAAATATGAGGAATATGTCATCAGAAAAGTTTCTGATTTGATTTATGTATCGCATGAAGACTTTATCAAATCAAAACAAAGAGCTAAAAATGAAAATAGTTAAACCAGAGTCAGTTGGACTATCTGCTGAACGTCTTGGTTCTTTTGATAAAATGTTAATGGATAAATATATTGGCTTAGATAAACTAGCTGGAACTCAAACCCTGATAGCTAGAAAAGGTCAAATTGCTCATTTTCATTCACAGGGGAAAAGAGATATTGAAAATAACTTGCCCGTTGATGAAAAGACTCTTTTTAGAATCTATTCAATGACAAAACCTGTTACTGGAGTTGCTTTGATGCAATTATTTGAACAAGGTTTGTTTCAATTATCAGATCCTGTGTCTAAATATCTTCCTGAGTTTAAAAATCAAAGTGTTTATGTTTCAGGCGCATACCCAATGTTTATAACTGAGCCATTAAAACGTGAAATTCTAATTCGAGATCTTTTAACTCATACTTCTGGGTTGAGCTACAGTATTAACTATCGATCGCATGTTGATGAAGCTTATAGAAAAATATTTAAAATTTCTGATCCTACAAAAGCTCTTGTATCAAAAGAAAAGATAGATCTTGAAGAGTTTTCAAAGAGAGTAGCCTCCCTGCCCCTTGAATTTAATCCAGGAGAGCAATGGCTTTATAGCGTTTCCATAGATATATGCGCAAGATTAGTTGAAGTGATGTCTGGAAAAAAAATTGATCAATTTTTTAATGATCATATTTTTAAACCCTTAGGCATGAACGATACTGGCTTTTATGTCAAAGAGGATAGTCTCAAAGATTTGGCAGTTTGTTATTACCGCGATATGAATAAAAAAATTACCATTCATGATCCAGGTGATTCTAAAAGTAGATATTCTGCTCCCAGAGACTTTAATGGCGGTGGAAGCGGATTAATAAGTACTGCTTTTGATTATTATAAATTTCTTCAAATGCTTCTCAACGGAGGAGAATACAATGGAGCAAGAATTCTTTCTCGTAAAACAGTAGAACTCATGACTCTTAATCATCTGCCAGAAAACAAAACAATGGCTGATATGGGTTCTTCGGGTGGATTCAGTGAAGTTAGATATCATGGCATGGGATATGGTTTGAGCATGGCGGTAACGACAGATCCAGCAGCTAGCCAAAACCCTTTAAGTAAAGGAAGTTTTAATTGGGGCGGCATGGCATCTACTTATTTTTGGGTAGACCCTAAAGAGGACTTATTGGGAATTTTTATGACCCAATTTATACCTAGTGATGCATTTCCTTTAAGACCTCAGATGCAAACCATGATTTATGGAGCCTTTATAGATTAATCAAAATCGTCTTCGAATAAAGATTCGTCAAATTTGCCATCAGAAATCATATATTCTCTTCTCTGTAAGTATGCATCTCTATAGAAACTATATTGATCATTTCCACTTAAATCAGTAACACTTAATAAGCTTGATCTAATATTGACGACATTAAGAGATGCCGCAGCCAATCGAGCTGAAGTGTCATCCGGAACACTAGGAGTAATATATAACTCTGGAATAATAGAGCTAAAATCTCTTACAGTTGTTGGACCATAAAAAGGAACGACTAAGTAAGGGCCAGAACCTACTCCCCAATAACCTAAAGTTTGTCCCATATCCTCGCTTTTGGCATTTATTCCCATGCTACTAGCAACATCGAATACTCCATAAATTCCAATTGTGCTATTGATAACTACTCTAGATAACTCTGACGAAAAGCCTAATAACTTTCCCTGTAAAAGATTATTAATAGCAGAGCCAATAGAGCCAATATTGCTAAAGACATTAGTTATGCCAATTTGTATAAAATCTGGAGTAACAAAATTATAAGTCTTTGCAGCAGGTTTTAAAAACCATTGATCCAAAGAATTATTAAATTCATGCACCGATCTATTAGAGCTTTCCCATGGATCGGTAGGATCTGGATTTTTTATTTCAGTAGTTGCACAACTGAAAAAAAAGCTACACAAAATTATGTAAAATAAATAAAAACGAATTCTGCTAATTAAACTTTTTCCCATTACAATATCCTTCTAAATTATGTCTAGACAATTACTTATAACATCTGCTCTTCCGTATGCAAACGGACCTTTGCATTTTGGCCATTTATTGGAACATGTGCAAACTGATATTTGGGTGAGAGTAAATAAACTTCTTGAAAATGATTGTACTTATGTCTGTGCTAGCGATGCGCATGGAACTCCAGTAATGTTAAAAGCTGAAGACGAAGGCATCGAGCCTGAAGAGCTAATTAAAAAGATAACTAAAGATCATAAAAAGTCTTTAGAAGGTTTTTATATAAGTCATGATAATTATCACACTACACATAGCGAAGAAAATAAAAAATACAGTGAACTTATTTTTTCTAGAGCAGATAAAAAAGGATTAATTCTAAAAAAAACTATAGAGCAACTTTTTGATGAATCTAAAGGTTTGTTTTTATCTGACAGATATGTACAGGGTACTTGTCCTTCCTGCGGTAGTGAAAATCAATATGGGGATAATTGTGAAAGCTGTGGAGCTAAATATGAAGCTACTGAATTGAAAAATCCAATATCAACATTCAGTGGGCAAACTCCATCCATAAAAGAAAGCGAACATCTCTTCTTTGACTTATCTCTCCTTGAAAAAGAAATTTCTAAGTGGATCAAAGATACAAATTTGCAGACTGCTGTAAAAAATAAATTAAAAGAATGGTTTGATGAGGGCTTAAGGCCATGGGATATAAGTAGAGATAAACCATATTTTGGTTTTAATATCCCCGGTTATGAAGATAAGTATTTTTATGTGTGGCTTGATGCGCCTATTGGGTACATAGCAAGTTTAGATAATTTTTTGACAAACTCAGCTTCAAATATTACTGCTGAAGATATTTGGAATAAAAATAGTGATGTAGATATTTATCACTTTATAGGAAAAGATATTTTAAATTTTCACACACTTTTTTGGCCAGCCCTTCTGGATGCTGGAGATTTAAAAAAACCTAAAAACGTATTTGTTCATGGTTTTATGACTCTCAATGGGAAAAAAATGTCCAAGTCAAAAGATAATTTTTTATTAATACAAGATTATCTTAATCTACTTGAGCCAGACTACATGCGTTACTTTCTAGCTACAAAACTATCTAATGGTATAGATGATTTGGATTTGGATCTATTAGATTTTCAAAAAAAAGTAAATACAGATTTGGTTGGAAAATTTATAAATATAGCTAGTAGAAGTCAGGGGTTTTTAAAACAGTTCGATAACAAAACTTCAAGCGCCTTAGATGAAGATTTATTAAATTTATTCGCTTTTAAAAAAGAAGAAATATTTAACCACTACCAAGATAGGAATTATTCAAAAGCTTTAAAAGAAGTTATGTCGCTTGCAGATCAAGCAAATCAATACGTTGATAAAAATGAACCCTGGATACTAAATAAAGATTCAAAAAATAAGGATGAGGTACACAAAATTGCTTCGACTGCATTAAATTTATTTAGAATTTTGAATCTATACTTAGAACCCGTAATTCCACAAACTTCTGCAACAATTAAACGGTATCTTAGATGTGAAGATACTATTCAGAATATTGATAACTTTTTAAGAGATTTCGAGATTAATACTTTTTCCCCTTTAATTACAAGAATTGAAGATGATGATATAAATAAACTGATCGAGGCATGTAAAAATGGATGAAATAGATATTAATGATTTTTTAAAGATAGATTTGAGAGTAGCAAAAATTGAAGAAGCTGAAGCTGTTGAAGATGCAGATAAACTGATTAAATTAATCTTAGATCTTGGAAGCGAAGGAAAGAAACAGGTTTTTGCTGGTATTAAGAAATTCTACGAACCTAAAAATTTAGTCGGTAAATTAGTTGTGTGTGTAGCAAATTTAAAATCTAGAGAAATGAGATTTGGCACTTCGGAAGGAATGATTTTAGCTGCTAGCAATGAAAATTCTGGTGTCTATATTTTGAATCCTGATGATGGAGCTGAACCAGGGATGAAAGTAAGTTAAGGAGATATAAATGAGTAAAATTGAAACAGATATAGTTGTCATAGGCGCAGGACCTGTTGGTCTTTTTACAGTCTTTGAAGCTGGACTATTAGGGCTTAATTGTCATCTTATCGACAACTTAGATAAAGTTGGCGGTCAATGTATAGAGCTTTATCCTGAAAAACCTATATACGACATTCCTGGAGTAGCTAATCAGACAGGAAAAGAACATATTGAAGCTCTTTTAGAGCAAATAAAGCCATTTGACTATAAAGTCCATCTCAATCAAAGAGTTAACGAAATTTCTGAATCTGCTGAAAACACATGGAAACTAGTTACTAGTGAAGGCCAAGAATTTAAAACTAAAAATATTTTTATAGCTGCTGGAGCTGGTTCTTTTGAATCAAGACGCCCTCCTGTCATGGAACCTGATAAATTTATAGACAAAGGTATTAATTATGCAGTCAGAGACATCTCTAAGTATAAAGATAAAGAAATAGTTATCTTCGGTGGTGGAGATAGCGCTTTAGATTGGTCGGTAGAGTTAGCTAAAATTGCTAAGAAAATTTCTTTAGTTCATCGTCGCGATGATTTTAGAGGAGCGCAACACACTGAAAAAAAAATGCGTGAATTGGTTTCAGCTGGACTAATTGATTTAAAGGTTCCATTCGTAATCAAAGACATAATTGGCGAAGATAAATTCACAGGCGTTGACTTGATGCATTTTGAAAACAAAGAAATTGAAACTATTGAATGTGATGAAGCTTTATTCTTTTTTGGATTAAACAAACAATTAGGACCCATTCTTGAGTGGAATGTTGATTTAGAAAATAATAAAATTAAAGTTAATACCGCAAACTTTGAAACCAATAAACCTGGTATTTTTGCTGTTGGAGATATCAATCACTATCCAGGAAAGTTAGATTTAATTCTATGTGGCTTCCATGAAACAACCTTAGCTGTTCAAGAGGCTTTCAAAAGAATCAATCCAGGTGAGCGAGTTCCATTTGGATATACGACATCTAACAAAGGCCTTCAAGAGAAATTAAAAGTTAATAAGTAACTCCATGAATGCTCTTCTATTTCCAGGTCAAGGGGTCCAAAAAGTTGGGATGTTAGACTTTTTAATTGCTTCAAATCCTGAAGTTAAAAATCTTATAATAAGTACTTCAGAGGTGTTGGATTTTGATCTACTTGATCTTATTTCAAACGGTCCCGAGGAAAAAATTAATTTAACTGAATATGCTCAACCAGCAATTTTAGCTTCAAGCGTAGCAATTGCTAGATCTAGTGATATAACAGAAAAAATATCTTTCACTGCTGGGCTCTCATTAGGTGAGTATTCGGCTCTAGTTTACGCAGAATGCATTGATTTTAAAGATGCGATAAGGCTAGTAAATAATAGAGGCAGATTGATGCAAAATGCAGTTCCAGAAGGAACTGCGGGTATGTTGGTAATCTTGAATATGCCTCTTTCTGAAATTGCCACCATGATAGAAAAAATAAATGAATTTGGCAAAATCATTGATTTTTCAACTGATAATGCAGATGGCGTATCAGTTTTAGCTGGAACTAATTCAGCAATCGAAAACTGCATAAATTATATTGAAAATGGTGATTTTAGAAGAGTAAAAACACAACTTATAAAAATGTCTGTTCCTTCTCACTGTTTTTTACTAGAAAGTGCTCAAGAAGAACTTGCTAAGTTATTGAATCAAATAGATTTTAGTACTCCTAAAATTCCAGTATTACCTAATGTTTTAGCATTGCCGACAACCGATACTAGTGCAATTAAAGAAGCCTTAATTAGCCAGCTTTGTAGCACTGTAAGATGGAGAGAGTCCATAGAGTATTTGATTAAAAATGATTTAAAAAAGATTTATGATGCAGGACCAGAAAAAACCATCATCAGCATGGCACGAAAGCTTAAAGATATAGAAAAAAGAAGTCTTTTAGATATTTAGTAAACTATATCCATCTTTCAGACCCAAATTTCCTAATTACCAAAGTTACTATAACCATCAAAATAGTTATCCAAGAAGGAGATGGCTTCTCTAAAACTACATATAAATTTAATACTAATACAGCGTATAAGATTATATTTATAAGCGCAAATAGATCTATCTTCATGAATAGTAGTTAACTTTTAGGTGTGAAGCGGAGAATATTCTTTTTAATATGATTCTTCATATCTGCATTACTAAAACCGCCCTCTTCTTCAAAACTAGCTTTATTTGAATCATACAAAGAGTTGGGACTTTCTTTACCAAGATAAATGATATTTCCTTTGTAGAGTTTCAGAGAAACTGATCCTGTTACAGATTTTGAACTAGCATCAATTAAATTTTGAAGCCTTATACGTTCATCGCTCCACCAAGACCCTTCATAAATCAAAGCAGCATAATCAGGAATTAATGAATCTTTTGTCTTAATGGCAAGACCAGATAAACACAATGATTCTATCGCTCTTCGAGCTTTCAAAAGAATAGTTCCTCCAGGAGTCTCATAGCAACCTCGGGACTTCATTCCTGTAACTCTAGACTCCACAATATCAATTCGACCGATACCATGCTTACTCCCATACTCATTGAGTCTGCATAATAATTTAGCTGGAGACAATTCTTCATTATTAATTGATATAGGATTTCCTTGATCGAAAGTAATTTTAACTTCTTCAGCTATATCAGCAGAATTTTCCAGAGATTTAACATTGAGCCACATATATTCTGGGGGTGGATTATTTAAATCCTCTAAAACTCCTCCTTCATAAGAAATATGTAATAAATTTTCATCCATGGAGAATGGTGGTTCTTCAGCCTTTGAAGCAGGCATAGGGATTTGGTGTTTTTGACAATAATTCATTAAATCTGTTCTAGAGGTCATATCCCATTCACGCCAAGGTGCTATAACTTCTATATTTGGGTTCAGAGCATGCGCACCCATTTCAAAACGAATTTGATCATTGCCTTTTCCTGTTGCTCCATGACAAATGATATTAGTACCTTCAGAAAAACCAGTTTCAACTAATCTTTTAGCAATTAATGGTCTAGCAATTGCTGTACCCAGTAAGTACTCACCTTCAAATAATGTATTACCTCTGAACATAGGAAATACATATTCTTTAACAAACTCTTCAGAAAGATCATCAATGATAACCTTAGTGGCTCCAAAACTTTTTGCGCGATCTTCTAGATCATCTGGAATATCGCCTTGACCCATATCAGCTGTATAAGTAATTACATCAAGATTTTTTTCTTCGATTAGCCATTTTAAAATAACTGAAGTATCCAAACCTCCTGAATAAGCGAGTATTACTTTTTTCATATTACAAATTAGATAGAAATTAATTTAATTAGTCCGTGATCGAATTATATATATATTTAAAAAATAATCTTTGTTATAGTAGACAAACACCGATTTGAACCAGCTTGCAAGGTGTATAAAAAATGCTAAATAGGTTGTTGAAACCTGTTAACTAATTAGCTAACAGGTTTTTTTTTACATTTAGAGTAGAGATTAACTCTCGCCAACCTGCTTTAAACGGTAAGGTGGCAAAATAATGTGGCTTTATGCAAATATAGTTTGCAAAGCAACGTCATAGAGTAAATCTTCTCTTGCTTAAAGAGGAGGCGAAATGCTTAACTTAAAAAAATCAATATTCTTGGCTTTACTTATTGCTATATCAGCAAATAGTTTTGCTATACAAAAAGGAGATTGGATTGTTAGAGGCGGAATAACTAATGTTGCACCGCAAGATAATACGGGTGGAGTTGTAACAGTTGATTCAAAAACGAATCCAACTGCAACAATTGCATATTTAGTAACTGACAAAATTGGCGTAGAGATCTTACTTGGTCTTCCGTTCAATCATGACATCAATGCTGGTGGAGTAAAAGTTGGAGAAGGATCACACCTTCCCCCAACACTTACAGCTCAGTATTACTTTGATGAAACTGAGTTTGGTCTAAGACCTTATATAGGTGTGGGATATAACTATACTTTTTTCCTCGAAGACAAAATTACTATAACGACTAGTGGATTAGCTGGTGGTCATTTAAAAATAGGAAATTCAACAGGGTTTGCTTATCAAGTAGGTTTTGATTTAAAAATCAGTGAGGGATATGGAATAAATTTAGATATTCGAAGAATGAATATTGAAAATAAAGCTCATATAACTAACATTGCTTCTCCAATGGAGTTTAATGTTGCGCTTGATCCAACGACTATAGGATTGAGTTTATATAAAGAATTTTAATTTTTAATATAAATAAAAATACCTAGTACAGAAATGTATTAGGTATTTTTTTATTATTTTGGTGGTCCGAAAAAATTTTGGAAAATTTCTTTGGATGAATTTGAATTCTTAATATCTAGATAAATTTCCTTCCATTCCATAAATGTAATTTTTAGAGGATTGTAAGTTTTTACATTATTAACCAATCCATATTTAACTGGTTCCATTTCAGGTTCAAAGCTTCCAAAAAATCTATCCCAAATAATTAATAAATTGCCATAATTTTTATCTATATATTGAATATTGGAGCCATGATGAACTCTATGATGAGATGGAGTATTAAATACCCATTCTAATGGTCCAAGTTTTTTTATTAATTGAGTATGTCCAAAAATCCCCCAGAGCGTACTTAATACCCCTGCCACAGCAATCATTGTTGGATCTAATCCAATAACCGGAAGAATCATAAAAAAAGGAATTTTTGATATTGGTCCAAGCCATGCTTGACGAAAAGAAACAGAAAAATTCATTTCTTCACTGGAGTGATGACTCATGTGGATTGCCCATAAAAATCTAGATCTATGAGAGCAGCGATGATAACAATAAAAGACTAAATCAATCATTACAAAAGTAATCACCCATTGAAACCATATTGGAAGAAATGCGGAGATTTCGAAGATTTTAAATTGATACAAAAAAAAATGAAAAGCTAAAGTTGTTCCTTTAATTAAAAGCGCCACAATAATATTGCCAGTCAATAGACCTATTGTTGCTAGCGTATCGGATTTTTTATAAACGTTTAGATTAAAAAAATTTGATACAAGAGTTTCTATAAGAATCAGAAAAAGTATTACTGGTAAAGCAATTAGATAAATGGAACCAACATCAACAGAAGACGGCATGATTAATTATTAATTTTTTTATATTTATTTATAGACTCTTTATTATTTTTTCCATCAATCCTAAAAGCTTTAAATGGATTTATCAATAAATCAGGACTTAAACCCTCAGATATTCTTTTGATTTGAATATAAAACCAGGACTGAATACTAAAAGCATTAATAGCTTGAATTAATCTGAATGGACTGTTTAGTGACAACCAACCAGGTCCTATTGATAAAGTTTTTTCTACATTTGGCAACATATTAATTTTTCCATTCAACATATCTCTTATTGAAAAAGGATCCACACATAATGGCCTTCCTATACCAATAATTTCGCAAGCTCTTTCATTGATAGCCGCTTCCATTGCTATTTTTGATCTGAAACCGCCAGTTACCATCAAAGGGATATCGATTAACTTCTTAAGTTCTTCTGTATATGAGAGAAAATAAGCCTCTCTAGCAATCGTGCTCTCTTTTCTTAATTCACTTCTTTCTGGATTTATACTTACATTATCTAATCCTAACAATCTAGGTTGTTCATAGGTTCCGCCAGAAATCTCAAGCAAATCTATACCTATTTTATTTAGCATTTTGGCTACAGCTATCGAATCTTCTGAGGAGAAACCGCCCTTTTGAAAGTCTGCTGAATTAATTTTTACGGATATGGGGAAGTCACCTCCTAGCTCTTTTCTGCAGCCTTCAATAATAGACAGCAAAAGTCTAGATCGATTTTCAATCGATCCACCATATTCATCAGTTCGTATATTTATATCTGGAGATAGAAATTCAGATATTAAATAACCATGAGCTGAATGAATTTGAATACCAGTAAAGCCAGTATCTTGAGCTATTTTTCCAACGAATATAAATCTTTCTATAACGTCTTTTATTTCTTCAGAAGACATTGCGCGAGGTTTTCCATATTTTACACCAGGAATTTTTAACCCTACATTAGATGGCGCCAAAGGCTCCTTATTTAATTCACCCGGAGTTTGTCTTCCTGCGTGACTTATTTGCATCCAAAGTTGTGTATTATTTCTTGTGCCGACTTCTGCCCATTTTTTTAAAATAGGAATTTGTTCTTTATAAGAGTCTTTTTCAATTGCAACATTTCCTGCTGATTCTAAATATCTTTTGTCTACTTGGACATTTCCTGTCAACAAGGCGCCGATGTCACCGTCTGCCCATTTTTCATAAAGAGTGGTATGAAATTGATTAACAAAGTTATTTCCATCAGCAATTCTTTCCGTCATTGCTGCTTTGCAAATTCTATTTTTTAAAATTTGACCACATGGCAGTATAAATTGTTCTTTTAAGACGCTCATAATTTCCTTATTAATTCAAAGTTACTTAATATCGATCTCTTTGTATTTAACTGGTTCAATAAAATACCTACTATGATGAGCAAGGGATAACTCATAAAGTTCTTTTTCTATTTCATCTTTAAGCGTTTCAAGATTAGTTGAGTCTCTTTTTGTTTTAACACCAAACTCTTCTAAATTAGAAAAACTTTTACTAGCCTGTTTGATCAGCTCAAAAACCTTACAGTAATTATTTAAATCCTCATGAATCCTTAAGCGATATTCTTTAATTTTTTCTAATAACTTCTCTTCATCAACAACGATTACTCGAGATCTCATAATTTGAGTTTTTAGTTTTTCAAGTCTTTTCCAAACAGCTTCACGCTCCTCGGGGTTGAAACTATTCCAATTGATAACTTCTGTAACAAAACGCTTACACCCCCTACAAACATCATCTCCATAAGTTGTAGAGCAAATTCCTATACAAGGCGTTCTAGTTCTTTTAGACATAGTCTATAATACCTTTTTTTAGGGAAATTTTTATGCTTGAAAATTACAATAATTTAGTCAAGGAACGTAAAGCTATGGGGATACCTCCTCTCCCTCTAGATGTTGATCAAACTGCAGAATTAATCGGTCTTATCAAAGATCCTACCTCTGATGATAAAAAACTTTTAGATCTTTTGATTAATAGAGTTCCAGCTGGTGTAGATGATGCTGCCTATATAAAAGCTGCTTTTTTGACAGATATCTCACAAAAAAAAATATCATGTAATCTCATTAGCGCTAAAGAAGCTACTTTCTATTTGGGCACTATGTTGGGAGGTTATAACGTTGAGCCTTTAATAGCTCTTATTGATGATGATGAATGTGGAAATATCGCTGTTGAAGCTCTTTCAAAAACGCTTCTAGTTTTTGATGCTTTCAACGATATTTCAGAAAGATCAAAATCTTCAAAAAATGCTAAAAAAATATTAAACTCTTGGGCTGATGCAGATTGGTTTATATCAAAGCCAGAAGTTCCCAAATCAATAAAAACAACAGTTTTTAAAGTTCCAGGAGAAACTAATACGGATGACTTGTCTCCTGCTCCCGATGCATGGTCTAGACCGGATATTCCTTTGCATGCTCTAGCTATGTATAAGATGCCTAGAGAAGGATTACCTGAGAACCCTATAAAAGTTATTGAAGATTTAAAAAAGAAAGGACATCCTGTTTCCTTGGTAGGAGATGTTGTTGGTACTGGGTCTTCAAGAAAATCAGCTACAAACTCTGTTCTTTGGCATATGGGTGACGATATTCCTTTCATTCCGAATAAAAGAACAGGTGGGATTTGCATTGGAAGCAAGATTGCACCTATTTTCTTTAACACTATGGAAGATGCTGGAACTTTAGTGTTTGAAACAAATGTAGAAAAGTTGAATACAGGCGATGTAATTACAATTTATCCTCATGAGGGAAAAATTATAAATGAAGATGGTGAGCAAATTTGCTCGTTTAAATTAAAATCTGAAACCTTTTTAGATGAAGTTAGAGCTGGTGGAAGGATTCCTTTAATTATTGGAAGAAGCCTTACCGACAAAGCTAGAGAGTTTTTAAACCTTTCCCCTTCAAAAGTTTTTGTTAGGCCCGGAAAGTCAGATAAATCAGATCTAGGCTTTACTTTAGCTCAAAAAATGGTTGGAAAAGCGTGTGGAGTTGATGGAATCAGACCTGGTATTTATTGTGAGCCTTTAATGACAACTGTTGGGTCCCAGGATACTACTGGACCTATGACAAGAGACGAACTAAAGGAATTAGCCTGTTTAGGGTTTACTTCTGATTTAGTTATGCAATCTTTTTGTCATACTGCCGCCTATCCAAAGCCTGTTGACGTTGAAACTCAACATACTCTTCCAGAATTTATTAAAACTAGAGGCGGAGTGGCTCTTAAACCTGGTGATGGAATAATTCATTCTTGGTTAAATAGAATGTTATTGCCAGACACTGTAGGAACCGGTGGCGATTCTCATACTCGCTTTCCAATTGGAATTAGCTTTCCTGCAGGATCTGGATTAGTAGCCTTTGGTGCTGCTCTAGGTGTGATTCCTTTAGACATGCCTGAATCAGTTTTAGTAAAGTTTTCAGGTACTATGCAACCCGGCATTACATTGAGAGATTTAGTAAACGCAATTCCATATGCAGCAATTCAAAAAGGCCTTTTAACTGTAGAGAAAGAAGGCAAAAAAAATATATTCTCTGGTAGATGTCTCGAAATTGAAGGCTTACCTAATCTAAAGATCGAACAAGCTTTTGAGCTGTCTGATGCCTCTGCAGAAAGATCAGCTTCTGGTTGCACAGTTTTATTGGGACAAGAGCCAATTACCGAATATTTAAAATCAAATATAGTCCTTCTTAGATGGCTTATTTCTGAAGGTTATGGAGATTCTAGAACTTTAGAAAGAAGAGCTCAAAAAATGGAAGAATGGATTAAAAATCCAGTTCTTTTAAAGCCTGATGCAAATGCTGAATATGCCGCCACGATTGAAATAAATTTAGATGAGATTAAGGAACCTATTTTAGCTTGTCCTAATGATCCGGATGATGTGAAGACTTTAAGTGAAATTGGAGAAGTTAAAATTGATGAAGTTTTTATAGGTTCATGTATGACGAATATTGGGCATTTTAGAGCAGCAGGTAAATTATTAGAAAATGCCACCTCTCTTCCGACAAGACTTTGGATATCTCCACCGACTAGAATGGATCAGTTTCAGTTAGAAGAGGAAGGATATTACGATATATATAAAAATGCAGGTGTTAGAACCGAGATTCCAGGCTGTTCTCTTTGCATGGGAAATCAAGCTAGAGTTGAGGCCAATTCAACAGTTGTTTCTACTTCTACTAGAAATTTTCCTAACAGATTAGGAGATGGTGCGAATGTATATTTATCGTCAGCAGAATTAGCGGCTATAACTTCCATCATAGGAAAGCTACCTACCCTAGAGGAATATCATTCTTATATGAATAATATAAATACAATGTCTGAAGATATATTTAGATATATGAATTTTAATGAGATTGCCGCTTATAAAAATGCTGCAGATAAAGCTACACTTCCGACAGTTACAATAGAAACTAATTAAACTTTTTATTAGTGTCTTTTCTATCAGACTCTAAATTGGTTAAATAATCTTTCGTAACTGATCCACATATATAATTTCCGTCAAATACAGAGGTTTCAAAGGAATCAATATCCGGGTTCCCTTCCTTTGCTGAGTCTATTAAATCACTGAGGTTTTGATAAATAAGCCAGTCTGCTCCAATAAAACCTGCTATTTGCTCTTCTGATCTCTGATGAGCAATAAGTTCTTCCGTGGCTGCCATATCGATACCATAAACATTTTGATATCTAACGGGCGGAGCTGCTGAAGCAAAGTAAACCTTATTAGCTCCAGCTTTTCTAGCCATTTCTACAATTTCTCTAGAGGTAGTTCCCCTAACGATTGAATCATCAACTAATAGGACATTTTTCCCCTCAAACTCAAAGGGAATTGGATTAAGCTTTTGTCTTACAGATTTCTTTCTAAGTTTTTGGTTTGGCATAATAAATGTCCTTCCGATGTATCTATTTTTAACAAATCCTTCTCTATAATTGACTCCTAAAAATTTTGCTACTTCTATCGCAGACGAGGTGCTACTTTCTGGAATTG
Source organism: SAR86 cluster bacterium (assembly GCA_028135785.1). Lineage (GTDB taxonomy): Bacteria > Pseudomonadota > Gammaproteobacteria > Magnimaribacterales > AG-339-G14 > CASICS01. The sequence goes on along the minus strand of JAOIHS010000010.1, from coordinate 3,154 downwards.
GAATTACCGCTTCAATATCATGATCTGGATATGTATCTAATATTTTTTTTCCAAGCTTTTGACCCATTCTAAGTCTTGACCTCATAACCGAAATTCCATCGATTACTGCATCAGGTCTTGCCAGATAAACATACTCAAATATACAAGGATTATTTGATGGAGATTTATGACAAACTTTTCTGTGCATGCTTCCCTCTAATGTAATAAAAACAGCCTCGCCTGGTTTTAAATCGCCAACAATATCAAATTCTAGAGCGTTCAGTGCTGGACTTTCTGAAGCAAGCATATACTCTGAACCAATAAGATCATTATCTTTTTTTCCCAGGATTAATGGTCTGATGCCTTTGGGATCTCTTATAGCTACTAAGCCAACGCCACTAATCATTAAAAGAACAGAATATGCTCCTTTAAGCCTTAGATGAGTTTTTTCCACTGCGGTAAATATTTGATCTGGAGTAGGATCATAACTACTTGCCTGTTGAAGTTCGTGAGCAAAAACATTTAAAATAACTTCAGAATCTGAAGAAGTATTTAGATGTCTTAAATTATCTTGATATAGCTCTTTTTTTAATTCAGATGCATTAACTAGATTTCCATTATGACTAATGCTAATTCCATACGGCGAATTAACGTATAAAGGCTGTGAGAATTCTCTACTAGCTCCTCCCGCAGTTGGATATCTTACATGTCCTATACCGATTTGACCCTTGAGCTCTTTAATATGCTGCTCTCTAAAAACATCTCTAACTAAACCTACTTGTTTTCTTGAATGTAGCCTTCCATTCTCTAAAGTTGCGATTCCTGCTGCATCTTGTCCTCTATGCTGAATTACAGTTAGCGCCTCGTATAAAGATGGAGCAACTTCTTCTTTTGAGACAATTCCTACAACACCGCACATTTTATTAATATTCTCCTAAAGTTGATCGTTAACTTTAATATCTTTAATTTCTTGATAAGGAACTTTTCCTACCAAACTTCCTAAAAATTCAGCTGAATCATATATCTGATTTGAAAGATAACTGGATTTCCACCAAGACTTCTGCATTATATATTCGTCACTTAATAAAAACACTGTAATAATAATTAAAGATCCTTTAAAAAAGCCTATTAAACTTCCCAAGATTCTATCCATGGCGCTCTTTTGCATAGAATTTATTCCTTTTATTAAAGCTTTTCCTATGACTCTAAAAAAAATAAAAATGATTATAAAAATTAATAAGAAAGAGAACATTTCTTGCATTTCACGATCTGCAATTATTGAGCTAATAGAATCATTTGGGTAATCTCTAAAAAACCAGGCAACTACTATTGAAAAGATCCAGATTCCAATAGAGATGAACTCTTGATAAAACCCCTTAACTATTCCAAGAACGACGAAAGTGCCTGCTATTAAAGATATTAGAAAATCAAACCAATTAAAATAAAGTAGGAAGTCCATTTATGGTTACGCCAGCTTTTAAAGAATGAATTATACATTTATTTAGCCTTCTCTTTATAAAACTCTCCAGCAAGGTAAAAGGACCCAAAAATAAGAATTAAAGAATCAGGTTTTTCTTTCAGTGATAATCTAATACTTTCTGATAAAGTCTCATCAATTCTGACTTTTTTGTTCAAATTATCTTCTATGGTATTTGATACAGTCTCATATGAGGTCATTCTTTCATTATCAATCTTAGGAACAGCCCAAGAAGACACTAGATCTTTTACTGGAGAAATAATTGATAAAATTTCTTTGTTTTCTGAACAATGAAAGATTGCTGAAATATATTTTTTATTTAATTTATTATTAATAATGAATTTTCTTAAATTTTTTGCAGAATGCTCGTTGTGAGCAACATCAATTAAATATTTATTATCAATTAAATCGCACCTTCCTCTAATAGATGAATTCTCTATCGGTTTACTTAATTCATCTTTGGTCAATGATTCGTCGATTAAATTAACTGTTTTTAATGCAAGGGCGATTGAGTTTGGGTGGAAATTGGGACTCTTTATTTTTATATCATTCCATTTAAAATAATTTTTCTTTTTTTCTAAAAAGAAATTTTTATTATTTTTAAAAAATTTAATATTTAGCTCTTTAATTTTACTTTTAACAGAATGAGGTATGAAACCATCTCCAAAAACAGAGGTTTGGTTTTTTCTGAAAATTCCTGACTTTTCATAGCCTATTTTTTCAACATTATTACCCAGTATATTTTCATGATCTAAATCTATATTTGTAATTATAGATATATCAGCATCAAAACAATTTATTGGATCAAGTCTTCCTCCAATACCAGCCTCCAAAATCCAGACATCTAAATTTTCTTTAAAAAATAAATTGAATGCTGCAAGCGAAAAAATCTGATAGAAATTTAATGTTTCATTATTATTTTTTTCAATAGAATAAAAAGATTTTTTAATTGAGTTATCCGATACAGGGACATCATTAATTAATATTCTTTCATTTGGCTCTATTAAATGAGGAGACGAATACAAACCCACTTTATAATTATTACTAACAAGTATTTTATTAATCAAGAATGCTGTTGATCCTTTGCCGTTAGTGCCAGTTATTGAAATTATTTTTTTTGGGAGTTTCTCAGATTTTTTTAAGATTATTTTTTTTAAAATAGATAAATCTATCTTGTTATTATTTTTGTATTCTTTAGATTTTGAAATAAACCAATCGTCTAGGTTAGGCAAAATTTAAATATGATGAAGTTTGCTTATCAGACTAAATAGTTTATCTTTTAACTCAGACCTGTGCACGATCATATCGATCATTCCATGGTTGAGTAGAAATTCACTTTTTTGAAAACCATCAGGCAATTTAACTCTTACTGTGTCTTCTATAACTCTTGGTCCAGCAAATCCTACTTGTGCTTTTGGTTCGGCAATATTTATATCTCCTAGCATAGCTAGGCTTGCTGCTACGCCTCCATAGATAGGGTCTGTAAGGACTGAAATATATGGCAAATTATTTTCCTTTAAAATATTCAAAACAGCGCTAGTCCTGGCCATTTGAAACAAAGAAAATAAAGATTCCTGCATTCTTGCTCCACCAGACGTAGAAAAACAAATAAAGGGGCATTTTTTTTCAATAGCTACATTAACTGCATCTACAAACTTTTGTCCAACTACAGAACCCATTGAGCCGCCCATAAATCTA
>JAOIHS010000001.1 GCA_028135785.1 SAR86 cluster bacterium | reverse complement strand
AAGCATTCATAGAAATCACCGCTGGAAATGGCGGTCGAGGATGTCTTAGCTTTAGACGAGAGAAATACATTCCTAAAGGAGGTCCAGATGGAGGTGACGGTGGAAAAGGAGGAAGCATCCTTCTAGAAACCGACGAATCATTAACGACTCTTCAAGATTTTAGACTTCAAAAAAAATATAAAGCTAAAAATGGTAGCCAAGGTCTTGGGAAGAATAAGCACGGGAAAGACGCGGAAAATACTACTTTAAAAGTTCCTGTTGGAACTATTATCATTGATGAAAGTACCAATGAAATTATTGCTGATTTAGTATCCAACAAAGAAATTATTGAAATAGCAAAAGGCGGTCAAGGTGGTTTAGGGAACGCAAGATTTAAAACATCAACAAATAGAGCGCCACGTAAATTTACGGACGGGGCAGATGGTGAGAATCTTAAACTTAAATTAGAATTAAAAGTGCTTGCCGATGTGGGTCTTCTCGGAATGCCAAATGCTGGAAAATCAACATTAATTTCTAAAATATCATCTGCAAAACCAAAAGTTGCTGATTATCCTTTTACTACTCTCAGCCCAAATCTTGGAGTGGTTCAGAGCGATTTCAATTCCTTTGTTGTAGCTGATATACCAGGTTTAATTCCTGGTGCTTCCGAAGGTATAGGATTAGGTATTAAATTTCTAAAGCATTTATCTAGAGTAAAAATCTTATTGCATTTAGTTGATATATCTATATTTGATAACGATCAAGTTATAAAAAATTTAAAGGATATTAACAAAGAGCTTGAACTTTTTAGTGAAGAATTAGCTCAAAAAGAACAGTGGATTCTATTAAATAAAAATGACGTGGATCCATCTCAAGAAAAAGAAATTAGAGAGGTAATTAAAGACAGTTTCAAAGATGTCAAAATATTTTCTATTTCAGCCTTATCTGGTTTAGGCTTAGATAAGTTATTGAGTAAAATAGGATCAAGAGTTATTTCTTTTAACGAAAACGAAGCCAATGAATAAATTAATAGTAATCAAAATAGGATCAAGCTTAGTTGCAAACAAAGAAGATTCTTTAGATTTGGATTTTATAAGATCAATATCATCTCAAATTAGAGATATTACTGAAAAAGGAAGTGAAGTTTTGGTTGTGACTTCTGGAGCTATAGCTCAAGGAATGAAATCTTGGGGAATGAAGATTAGACCTACTGAAATAGATAAATTACAAGCACTTTCCGCAGTAGGCCAGATAGGCCTGATTAATGCTTATCAACAGGAATTTAGAATTCACGGAATGTTAGCTGCTCAAGTATTAATGAGCCATAGTGATTTTAAGGACTCAGACAGATCAAAAAATATACAAATGAGCTTAAAAAATATATTTTCTTTAGGGGCCATTCCCATAATCAATGAAAATGATTCTGTTTCTACAGAAGAGATTAAGCACGGAGATAATGATCAACTTAGTGGAGAGGTTGCCAAACTGATTGGGGCAGATGCTTTAATTATACTGACTGATCAAGATGGTGTTTTTGATTGTGATCCAAGAAAAAATTCTAACGCAAAGTTAATAAGTTCTCTTGCTTTATCATCAATGGATGAGCAAAAAATCGAATTTGGAAAACCGGGAGAATTTGGCCGAGGCGGCATGGAAACTAAAATTAAAGCTGCAAAAAATTATTTACAAGCTGACAATGTTGTATGGATTGCAAATGGAAGGGCAGATAATGCGGTAATGAATATATTAGGCGGAGAAAAAATAGGAACGAAAATAACTCTTACTTTAGAAGTTTAATTCCCTTATTTAGTCTTGATTTCTGTCTGGCTGCACTATTCTTAGATAGTACTTTTTTGTTCGCCATTTTATCTATTAATTTTTGAGTAGAGATAAATTGTTCCGTAGCAATTTTGACATCTTTAGATTCAATGGCATCTTCGACATTTTTAATAGCAGTTCTTACAGAAGCTCTTTGAGAACTCTTTAGAACGTTTCTAGAGATTGCTTGTCTAGCTCTTTTCTTTGCTGATTGAATATTTGCCATCGGATGCGAATGATGAAGATTTTAATGAGAATTGTCAATAAATATAATAAATTAAAAAGAACGATCAAGTTTGTTTTAATCTTGGCTTCATGTTGCTTTTTATTGAAGAAGTTTCGGTTATAGCTCCCATTAAAAAATCTAATAAATTTTGAACTTTTTCTTCTCTAGAAAGAGGAACCTCAGTATTATTTTTTTTAAATAAAGTCATGGAATTCCTATCTTTTTCAAAAGATTTATCTTGACTAGCAAAATTCCACTCCGCAACTGTAATTAAAACTGTAGCCCCCATCATTTTGAGCCTTTCGAAAGCAATTCTTTCGCCTTGACTTAAAGATAATTTTTTATAAATTAAACGCCCTATATTTGCAGTATTAGGTAGTCTATTTTCATGCAAGAGATATTGTGCTCTCCATTCTGTTCTAGATAAAAATTGTGCAAGAATTTTTAAAAAATAATTTTCTCGCGTTTTATCTAAACTGACTTCTACCACTGGAGCTATTAAAATATAAATTAAATCTCTCAATTCTAGATTATCTGTTTTTTTTAATTCTTCTTCAAACAGGCTTTTCCTCAGTTCATCTACTGGAATCATTCGATAGTCAAAAATTGCTTTCACTAGTTGATCCATAGAGCCAAAATGATAGTGCATGGCAGAATGATTCTTCTGTCCCGCTTCTCTAGCTATTTCTCTAGTCGAAACATTATCAAATCCTTTTTCCGAAAACAGTTTTTCCGCGGCCTCAATAATTTTAATTTTAGTTCTGTTTGATAAAATATTTTGTGCTGCATTTTCTTTCATGTTCCAATATTATAAGATAAGTGTCTTAAATAAGCCATTTGTCTTAATTAGTATTTTTTATGTCAAATATCACTACCGAAACAATTTATGCATCGTCATGCATAATGATTTAACTTAAAAGCCCTCGGCGGAGCTATTGCTTGGTGGAGGCGGCGGGTATCGAACCCGCGTCCATCGATCTATCCCCATCGGTTCTACATGCTTAGTTTCATCTTTTAATTTCCTTTAAGTAACTCCGATGAGCAGGATTTACTTTAAGTAGTCTGAAAAGTCTTAATGAGAAAAAATCAGACACTTTTTCTCAAGCAACCTATTAAATTACCTTCTTAAACCCTAATAGATATCAGGTCGAGAAGGCTAGCCGAATTATGCAGCTAGTGCGTAGTTTGCTTTATTGCCAACTAAATGTTTTGCAACTTATTTTAACGAGCTTGTTACCTGCTCGACATGCCCTTCAGGTTCTCAAACAGATGTCTAATCCATTTCGCCCCCATAAGCGGATATCTATTGTAAAGAAATTACTGCAACTTACTAGAAAGTTTAGATATTTTAGACTTTTCTTTATCCCATTCTTTTCTTTTAAGGGTCTCTCTCTTGTCGAATTTTGTTTTTCCTTTACCCAAAGAAATTTTTATTTTTACTAAATTAGTTTTCCAAAATAATTTAGTCGGGATGCAGGTTAGCCCTTTTTCTTGAGTGGCTTTAAAAATTTTTGACAGTTCTGGTTTCGTTAACAAGAGTTTTCTAGTTCTTCCTGGCTCCACTTGAAAAGTAACTTCTCGAGTGGGTGTAATTTTCAAACCTATAATCCATGCCTCACCATCCTTCATGAGCACGTAACTATCTTTCATATCAACGCTTCCAGATCTTATTCCTTTGACCTCCCATCCAGATAGGGCTATGCCAGCTTCAAAATCTTCAGTTAACTCAAAATTAAAACGCGCCTGCCTGTTATCTATAACAGGACGAGGATTTATTTTTTTGTCTTTAGACATTGGGTTAGTATATCTACATAATAATTTAATAAGAATAATCTTAAGAGATGGAAAAAAATAAAATTTGGCAAGGTAATTGGACTTTTATAATGGCTGCAGCTGGTTCAGCGGTTGGCTTAGGCAATATTTGGAAATTTCCGTATATGACTGGGACTAATGGCGGAGGCGCCTTTGTTTTAATTTATCTTCTATGCATCTTGCTTATAGGGCTGCCCGTGATGATGGCAGAAACTTATATAGGCAGATACGGAAGGAAAAGCCCGATTAATTCTTTAAATAAAATTACATCGGATTTTAGTTTAAATAAAATATGGGTTATTTTAGGATGGCTCGGCGCTATTGCGGGCATAATGATTCTTTCTTATTACAGTGTCTTTGCAGGAATTGCGGCCGCTTATATTTTCAATTACATTCCAGCAACAGAAATTGATCCCGCTCAATATTCAATTAATTATTTCTCTAAATTTGTTAGTTCTCCTCAAAAAATGATTTTATGGCATTCACTTTTCATAATTACTACTTGCGTTGTTGTGGGGAAGGGGGTTGTTGAAGGTATTGGAAAAACTATAAGTATCCTGATGCCCACTTTATTTTTCTTAGTGATAGCTTTATGTATTTACTCTTCATTTTCTGGTGACTTCTCAGAAGCTTTTAATTTTTTATTTAATCCAGATTTTTCTAAAATAAACACTTCTGTTGTCATTAGCGCAATGGGCCAAGCTTTCTTTACATTGAGCATAGGAATGGGTGCGATCATGGCTTATGGAGCATATATGCCTAAAGAGCAATTAATAGGCAAAACCGTCTTGATAATAGTATTTCTAGATACTTCAGTAGCTTTATTAGCAGGATTAACAATTTTCCCAATCGTTTTTAGTAACCCCGAACTTTCAGTTTCATCTGGACCAGGACTTTTATTCGAAACTTTGCCAGTTGCTTTTCATTCTTTGCCTTTCGGAAACATTTTTGCTTCAATTTTCTTCATTTTAATTTCTATTGCTGCTATAAGTTCATCTGTTTCGTTAATTGAGCCTTTCACAGCATGGATTGAAGAAAAAGGTATTTTCTCGAGAGTTCAGGGAGTTATTTTGCTTGGAGGAATTGCTTGGTTATTAGGCTTAGGTAGTGTTTTTTCATTTAATATCTGGAGTGCAAAAACATTTTTTGGATTCAACTTTTTAAGCTTAATGGATTTTATAACAAATAATTTAATGCTTCCTATGGGAGGATTAACGATTAGTATTTTTGTTGGTTGGATTTTAAATAAAGAGGCTGTTCAAAAAGAAATGAAGATTCCAAAATCTCTTTTTAAGGTATTTATATTTTGTTTGAGAGTAATTGCGCCTTTAGCAATATCTATAATTTTTTTAAGTTATTTCTTTTCATAATTTGAATATTTTTAATTTTTTATTGATAACCTGGGTTTTCATAGGTTTTTTTGCATTCTTTTTTTTATTATATAAGCCTGCCCCTTATGGGAGGCACATTGAGAAGGGGTGGGGAATTGAAATTTCTGCAAGAAAAGGATGGGTATTCATGGAGTCCCCAGTATTTTTTTTAATGCCTTTATATTTTTTTATAGCTGGCGATTCTGAAAATAAAGTACACATTATTCTTACCATCTTAATTTGTCTGCACTATTTAAATAGGAGTTTTATTTGGCCTATAAGATCTGAATCATTAAAAAAAAATATACCTTTATCCGTAGTCTTTTCAGCTTTTTTCTTTAATATTTTTAATGTTTTTTTTCAAGGTACTTCTTTATTTCTAATTATTCAATATTCTAATAGCTGGATTTATTCAATACCTTTTCTATGTGGATTAATCTTATTCTTAGTTGGTTTTTTTGTTAATTTAAAATCCGATGAAATTATGATTCAGTTGAAAAAAGAAAAAGGAGAAGGATACTTTATTCCTAAAGGCTTTCTTTATTCTAAAGTAAGTTGTCCTAATTATTTAGGAGAATTTATAGAATGGCTAGGATGGGCATTAATGACTTATAGCCCAGCAGGCATTGTTTTCTTCCTATGGACTTTATTTAATCTTTTACCCAGAGCAATCTCAAATCACAAATGGAATATAAAAAATATAGATGGATATCCTAAAAACAGAAAAGCCGTTTTGCCTTATTTAATTTGATTATTTTTTTATTCTTGAGAAAGATTATTCTGCCATTTAGAAAGTTTTCCTTTTTCAAAAAATAAAGTGTAATGATTAGAGGTGATTTTTTCGCTTCCAACTCTATAGCTCCCAATATAATCCCATCTATTTGGATTAAAAACATCGGATACTGAAGGGGAGCCCATAATATATCTAACTTGTATTTCTGTTAGCCCTTCTTCCAATTTACCGATCATCTCAGGAGTTATAATATTCCCCTGAGCAACCGGTACTTTATAAAAATTGTCTAAAAAGTTCCCTGAACAATTAACCATCAGGAAAAAAATTAGTGTAAATAAAATATTTTTTAGTAAAATTCGTGAACTCATAACTTAATTTATTGGGTAATATACATTTATTATGGCTGAAGATAAAAATTTAAGGGAAGCTGGTTTGAAAGTAACCTTACCAAGAGTAAGGATTTTAGAAATTTTTGAAAACTCACACGAGAGGCATTTAAGTGCCGATGATGTGTATAGAATGATTTTGGGGTCGGGCGACGAAGTAGGGTTAGCCACTGTTTATAGGGTTCTAACACAGTTTGAGGCGGCTGGAATTTTAGATAAATTAAATTTTGAATCTGGACACTCTGTCTATGAGTTAGCTCATAACCCAGAATTTAATGAACATCATGACCATATGGTTTGTATCAAAACTGGCAAAGTGATTGAGTTTTCTAGTCAAACAATTGAAGACAAACAAGAAGAGCTTGCTGATTCTCATGGATACAAGCTTATTGATCATAGATTGGTCCTTTATGTAGAGCCCAAAGAAGGCGATGAGTAAAAAAAATAAAGAAGATCAAACTTCAAAAAAAACAATTGATTCAGAGAAATCTGAATTAAAAGATAATATTTCTGAAATTGACCAAGAAATTGAAATTTCTTCAGAAGAAGTAATTAAAGATTTAGAAGAAAAAGTCTTGAGAGCTCAAGCAGAAATGCAAAATGTGAGAAGGGCTTCTCAAAATGAAATTACGAAAGTAAGATTATATGGTTCGGAGATTTTGGTAAAAGATTTCTTGCCTTCTATAGATAACCTTTTTAGAACTTTAGACCATCAAGACAAAAAAAATAATGCAGTTCCAGCAGAAGGTATCTCCTTGATATTAAGGGAGCTATTAGCGGCCCTAGAAAAAAACGGAGTTTTTGTAATAGATCCTAAAGACGAAGAGTTTAATCCAGAAGAGCATGAGGCTATATCCGTAGCTGAATCTGCAGATGTTAAACCGAATATATGTTTGGAAGTGGTTCAAAAAGGATATAAATTTAAAGATCGTATTATTAGACCTGCAATGGTAGTTGTAACTAAAAAATAAAAAATCCTTGAAATTTAAATATATGCCCTTACTTAGTGAAGGTAAGTATATTTATGGAGTATTTAGATGACTAAAATTATAGGAATAGATTTAGGAACAACAAATTCATGTGTCGCAATTATGGAAGGAGATCAGGCCAAAGTAATTGAAAACTCAGAAGGAGGTAGAACAACTCCTTCAGTCGTTGCTTATACAGACGGAGAAACTCTTGTAGGGCAGAGCGCTAAAAGGCAATCAGTAACAAATCCTGAAAATACTCTTTACGCAATTAAAAGACTTATAGGAAGAAAGTTTTCTGATGATGTGGTTAAAAAAGATGCAGATTTAACGGCATTTGAAATTGTTAAAGCTGATAATGGAGATGCTTGGGTCCAAGCTAATGGAGAAAAATTAGCTCCTCAACAAGTTTCTGCGCAAATCCTCATGAAAATGAAGAAGTCTGCTGAAGATTATCTTGGTTATGAAGTAAAAGAAGCTGTTGTTACTGTCCCCGCTTATTTTAATGATTCTCAACGACAGGCTACGAAAGATGCTGGAAAAATTGCGGGCCTAGAAGTTAAAAGAATAATTAATGAGCCTACTGCAGCAGCCTTAGCTTTTGGACTAGATAAAAGTACAGGAGATCAGAAAATTGCCGTATTTGATTTAGGCGGAGGAACATTTGATATTTCAATCATCGAATTAGCTGAAATAGATGGTGAAAAACAATTTGAAGTTCTATCTACAAATGGAGATACATTTTTAGGTGGAGAAGATTTTGACATAGCGTTGATAGATTATCTTGTAAATGAATTCAAAAAAGAGCAAGATTTTGACCTCAAAACAGATACAGCAGCTTTACAAAGGCTTAAGGAAGCTGCCGAAAAAGCAAAAATTGAGCTCTCCTCAAACCAACAAACAGAAATAAATTTACCTTATATTACTGCTGATGCTTCTGGTCCAAAGCACATGCTTATTAAACTTACTAGATCTAAGCTTGAATCTTTAGTAGAGGGTTTGGTAGCAAGAAGCCTTAAGCCAGTAGAGATTGCTCTAAAAGATGCAAAGTTAAATCCTTCTGACATAAACGATGTGATTCTTGTGGGCGGACAAACTCGTATGCCATTGGTCCAAGAAAAAGTAAAAGAATTTTTTGGAAAAGAGCCTAGAAAAGATATTAATCCAGATGAAGCTGTAGCTGTGGGAGCAGCTGTTCAAGGAGCTGTTCTTTCTGGAGATGTAACCGATATTCTTCTTCTTGACGTAACTCCATTAACTTTAGGAATTGAAACTATGGGAGGGGTAATGACTCCAGTTATTGAAAAAAATACTACAATTCCTACAAATAAATCTCAAATATTTTCTACCGCAGAAGACAATCAAACAGCAGTGACTGTTAATGTGGTCCAAGGAGAAAGAAAACAAGCTAAAGATAATAAACAGCTTGGATTATTTAACTTAGATGGTATACCAGCTGCACCCAGGGGTATGCCACAAATTGAAGTTTCTTTTGACTTAGATGCAAATGGAATTTTAAATGTTTCGGCCAAAGATAAAGCAACTGATAAAAAGCAATCCATCACTATTCAGGCGTCTAGCGGTTTATCCGAAGAGGAGATAGAAAAAATGGTTGCTGATGCAGAGGCAAATGCTGAAGAAGATAAAATTTTTGAAGAAATGGTGCAGGCTAGAAATGCAGCCGACACTCTTATCCATGGATGTAAAAAAACTATAGAAGAATCTGCAGATAAAGTTGAAGATTCTGAAAAAACCCAAATAGAAGAAGCTATTTCAGCGCTAGAAGAAGCTATGAAAGGTGAAGATAAACAAGAAATTGAAGATAAGACTAAAGAATTGGCTGAGGCATCTTCATCTCTTGCTCAAAGACTTTATGCCGAACAACAGGAGAATCCTTCTAGCGAACAAAGTGATTCTGATGCTTCTAGCGATTCTGCGGTTGATGCAGATTTTGAAGAAGTTAAAGAAGAAGTTAAAGAAGAAGTTAAAGAAGAAAAAGAAGAAGAAAAAAATTAAATAGCTACTGCTAGTATCTGAATGAGCAAACGCGATTACTATGAGGTATTAGGAGTAGATAAGTCTACCCCCAAAGACGACTTAAAAAAATCTTATAGAAAGTTAGCTATGAAATACCATCCAGATAGAAATCCGGATGATGCTAACGCTTCAGAGAAGTTTAAAGAACTTTCAGAAGCTTATGAGATACTTTCAGACGATCAAAAAAGACAAGCATACGATCAATTCGGGCATGATGGAGTTAACCCGTCATTTTCAAATGCTCAAGGAGCTGCGGATGGCTTTAGTGATATCTTTGGTGACATTTTTTCAGATATTTTTGGCGGATCTGGAAGAGCTGGAGGATCAAGAGCGCAGAGAGGAGCTGATCTAAGTTACAGTGTTGAGGTTTCCCTTGAGGATGCTGTCAAAGGAACTAGCATTAATCTTGATATCCCCTCAAGCGAAAGGTGTTCTGGTAAATGGCAACAGTGCAGTCATTGTAATGGTGCAGGTGTTGTAAGAATGCAGCAAGGTTTCTTTTCCATGCAACAAACTTGCCCTCATTGCAGAGGAGAAGGTGAGACACACGATCCAAATTGTTCTATTTGTCATGGAGTAGGCTTTATTAAAAAAAATAAAACTCTTGCTGTAAAAATTCCTGAAGGTGTAGATACTGGAGACAGGATTAGATTGTCTGGCGAAGGAGATGCAGGCAAACATGGAAACGGAGATCTCTACATTCAAGTTGAAGTTAAAAGACATAAAATATTCGAGCGAGAAGGAAAAAACTTATATTGCGAAGTGCCATTAAATTATGCCGATGCGGCTTTGGGTGGAGATATAGAGGTACCTACACTGGATGGAAAGGTAAAGATAAAAATTCCTGAAGGAACGCAAAGTCATAAATTATTTAGATTGAATGGAAAAGGAATCAAGCCTTTAAGAGGAGGCTCAAAAGGAGATATACTTGTCAGGGTGTTAGTCGAAGTACCAGTCAAATTGAATAAAGAGCAAGCCGATCTTCTTAAGAGGTTTAAAGAATCAATTACCGATTCTGATAATTCCCCATTAAAAAATAACTGGCTCAAGAGTGCTAAAGAATTTTTAAAAGGTTTTTGATGTCGATCTCTTTATTAATATCTGGAATAACCGGCAAACTCGGTAAAGCTATTGCGGAAGAATTAAATCAATCTAATGAGATAGTTCTTAAAGCAGGGTTAGCATCTCCAAATAATTTAAATCTAGGAAAACCTTTAAGTTCTTTCTTGAATACAAATTCCAATGCTTTTTTAACTTCAGATATAAATAGACTTGAGGATCATATAGATGTTGTTCTTGATGTATCTTCGGTTGAAAACTTTGAAACCTTAATAGGTTTTTGCAGTGCTAATAAGTTACCTTTAATTTTAGCAAGCACCGGACACGCTGAAAAACAAATTAAATTAATAGAAAAACATAGTTCTAATTTTCCTATTTTAATTGCACCAAATTTGAGTTTAAGAATAAACCTTATAAAAAAATCTTTACTAATATTCAAAAAAAATAAGCAAATAAAAAAAATTATTATTAAAGAAACTCATCACAAAGAGAAAAAAGATTCACCTTCAGGAACCGCAAAAGATCTTTCAAAATTTATTGTCAAAGAGCTAGGTCTTGATATTGAAGTAAATATTGAATCAATGAGAGATAAATCATCAGTGGGCACGCATGAAATAAAGATTATTTTTGAAAATGATGAGCTATTGCTCACACACAATGCAAACAGCAGGAAAATATTTGCCGAAGGAGCAATTAAAGCTATAGAGTGGATATCTGTTCAAAAATCTGGCTTGTATACAATGCAAGAAATATCCTTTTAAGTCTTTGGTCTCATAGGTTTTTATGTTTTAATTCTCAACAGAATTCACTCAAGTGGATCTACTTCACACTCGTAAGGATTTAGTATTCGGGTGCCGCTACAGCTCAAAAAGCGGTTGAATGCTTAGCCTCGAGGAGGATTAACCCAGCCTAAAGGCTACATAAAAGGAGCGTGACATGGATATTTCCATCGAACAAATGTTAAAAGCTGGTGTCCACTTTGGCCACCAAACAAGATTCTGGAACCCTAAAATGAAGCCCTTCATTTTTGGAGCAAGAAATAAAGTACATATTATCAACTTAGAAAGAACTTTAGATCACCTAAAGCCTTCAGTTGATTTTTGTAAACAACTAGCAGCAGCGAACAATAGAATTCTTTTTGTTGGAACTAAAAGAGCAGCTAGCAAGGTTATCAAAGCTGAGGCTGAAAGATGCAATATGCCATATGTAAATTACAGATGGCTTGGAGGGATGTTAACTAATTATAAAACTGTCAGAGCATCTATAAGACGACTAGAAATTCTTCAAACTCAAGAAGAAGAAGGAAAATTTGATGTCCTTACAAAAAAAGAAGTTCTAGGTATTAGAAGAGAGATGGAAAAATTAGAACGCTCTATAGGCGGTATTAAAAATATGGGCGGACTTCCTGAAGCTCTTTTTATTATAGATGTACATAATGAAAAAATTGCAGTAGCAGAAGCTAGAAAGATGGGTATTCCAATTATAGGAATAGTTGATACAAACTCTGATCCTGATAGCGCTGATTATATTATTCCAGGAAATGATGACGCGATTAGATCAATATCTTTGTTAACTCGAATAATTTCAAATGCATGTTTAGATGGAGCATCTAAGGCGACTGGCTTAGGCTCTAAAAATGATGGACCAGTTATTATGAGAAAAAGTGATTTAGAAGAAACAACACCTGAAGCAGCACCTGAAGCCTTAGCAGAAGCAGAAGCAGAAGCAGAAAAAGCACCTGAAGCTCAAGTCGTAGATGTAGTGATTGAAGTTGAAGATAACGATTCAAAAAAACCTGAAGAAAAAGACTAGAGGAAGAAGAAATGAGCATTAAAGCAAGTGAAGTAAAAAATCTTAGAGAAAAAACCGGTCTAGGGATGATGGAGTGCAAAAAAGCTTTAGAAGAAGCTAAAGGAGATATAGATCTAGCCATCACTAATTTAAGAAAAAATAGCGCTTTAAAAGCTGAAAAAAAATCTTCTAGAACTGCTATTGAAGGAGTTATTTTGGTTCAATCTAACAATAGTTCTAATAATTCAATCATTTTAGAAATCAATTGTGAAACTGATTTCGTAGCCAAAGATGAAAATTTTATAAATTTTACTAATGATGTAATGCAAACTTGTTTTGACTCTCCTGAAAAAACACTTGAGGAATTATCAACAGAATCTTTAGAAGAAAAACGACAAAGTTTAGTCCAAAAAATTGGAGAGAATATTGTTATCAGAAGAAAATCTAATATCTCCTCAGGTTTCGTTTCCTCCTACATACATGCCAATAATAAAATTGGTGTAATTGTTTCTTTAGAAAGCGAAAACGACGAACTTGGAAAGGATATTGCAATGCATATTGCTGCCTCAAGCCCGATAGTAGTAAATCCAGAAGATGTTGATGATGGGCTTTTATCCAAAGAAAGAGAAATTATAGCTGCTCAGGTTGCTGGTTCAGATAAACCAGAAGAAATTATAGAAAAAATGATTGCCGGAAGACTTGATAAATTTCTTTCAGAAGTAAGCCTCATTAAACAGCCATTTGTAAAAGACCCATCCGAAAAAGTAAAAACTTTAATAGAAAAATCCAATAATAAAGTTCTTTCTTTTACTAGATTTGAAGTTGGCGAAGGAATTAAGGTAGAAAAAAAGGATTTTGCTGAAGAAGTTAAAGAGCAACTAAGTAAATAATATAATTTACTATTAGAAACAAATGATTAACGAGACAGAACAGGAAGCTAAAGAAGGAATGGCAAAGACTATAGCCGCTCTGGAAGAGTCATTCCAAAGAATAAGAACGGGAAGAGCTAATCCTGCTTTGTTAGACTCTATAGAAGTTGATTACTATGGAAATTTGACTCCTTTAAAACAAGTTGGAAATGTTTCCGTAGAGAATGCTAAGACCCTAACAATTTCACCTTGGGAAAAAGATATGGTGATTCCAATAGAAAAAGCAATTCAAATGTCTGATATTGGACTTCAACCAATTACATCGGGAGATATAATTAGAGTAGTCCTGCCCGATCTTACAGAGGAAACTAGAAAAGATCTTATTAAAGTTGCTAAAACAGAAGCTGAAAATTCAAAGATATCTATAAGAAATCAAAGGCGTGATGCAAATGGACTCTTGAAGGAGTACTTGAGCGAAAAAGAAATATCGGAAGATGATTTAAAAAGAGGAGAAGAATTGGTTCAAAATGCTACAGATAGCTTTATCAAAAGGATTGATGAGCTTTTAGAAGGTAAAGAAAAAGACCTTTTGGATTTCTAATTAACCCTCTGACATGCTAAATCTTCCTGCTCATATAGCAATCATTATGGATGGCAACTCAAGATGGGCTGCTGATAGAGGGTTTTCTAAAAACCAAGGTCATAAAGAAGGTGTTAAAAAAGCTAGAATGGCAGTTGAGTTTGCGCGCAATAATAAAATCAAGCATTTAACTCTTTTCGCTTTTAGTACTGAAAACTGGGGCAGACAAAAAAAAGAAGTTAAAGGTCTTTTAAAAATTTTTCTTCAAGCCTTTACCGATCAAACTCCAGACTTGATAAAAAATAAAGTAAAACTAGATTTCATTGGAGACATTCCAAGGTTTGACAAGCTATTAATTAATAAAATAAAAGAGTCTCAATTATCTACTTCTAAATATAGTCCAGAGCTAAATCTACATATTGCTATTAGTTATGGTGGAAAATGGGATCTGATGCAGGCTCTAGTAAAAATAAATTCTGATATTATTTCAAAAAAAATAAGTAAAAATCAGGTAGACGAGGATCTAATAAGTAAATATTTAGTTACAAATAATATTCCTGATCCTGATTTAATTATAAGAACAGGAAATGAGCAAAGGATTAGCAATTTTTTTCTTTGGCAGGCAGCATATTCAGAATTATTTTTTTCAAAAAAACTTTGGCCAGATTTTGAAGATAAAGATTTTTCTAAAGCACTAAAAGAATTTGAAAATAGAAAAAGAAAGTTCGGGGTCATAACTGGAAACTAAAAATGTATAAAAGAGAATTAACAGCAATCATAATCGCATTGTTCGCACTGGGAATAATCTCTTTTTCTCACGCCTATCTCTTTTATGCGACGATGACCTTGACTCTTCTTGTTGCAGCCTATGAATTGGCACCTTTAATTAAAAGTCCATTTATGCCTTCTGTATCGATTCTTTTTCTTATTTGCGCATCTGTTTATTTATTGCCTGTTTATGAATCTAATAGAGATATATTTCTTTTTGTAATTTCGATATCGGTAATTACAGATTCTGCTTCATATTATTTTGGAAAAAATCTTGGATCTACTAAGGTCTTTCCAGAGACAAGTCCAAATAAAACTTTAGAAGGCTTAATTTTTGGTTCATTATTTTCATTAATTACTCTGTATTTGGTTTGTTTTTATCATTTCTTTGGCATTAATTTAATAGATAGCTTTGAAAATAATATTTATTTAATTCCCTTTTTAGCTATATTAATTTTAGGTGCAGTATTTGGAGATTTTCTTGAAAGCAAAGCTAAAAGACATGCAAATATAAAAGATTCTGGAAATTTACTCCCTGGGCATGGGGGATTACTAGATAGATTGGACAGTCAATTGTTAGTTTTACCTTTATTTTTTATAATTTTTTACTTTATAAAATGAAAAAAGTTTTAATTCTTGGTTCAACAGGATCTATAGGTAAATCAACTTTAGATGTAATTTCAGCTAATCCAAACAAATATGAAATTTCAGCATTAGTTGCAAGCACTAATGAAGAAGAAATTTCTTACCAAGCTAATAGATTTAAAGTAAAAAATATATCTCTAGCAAATAAAAGTAATTTGGATTCGAAGTATAACTTTGATGGAAATTTTTTAGATTATAATTGCTTAGACAAATTTATAGCTAGTGATCAAGTAGATATAGTAGTTGCTGCAATCTCGGGTGTAATTGGCTTAAAACCTATTTTGTCTGCAATACAAGCTGGAAAAAGAGTATTAATTGCAAATAAAGAGCCTCTGGTGGTTGCTGGAAAGATATTAATGCAAGAGGCAGAATTATCTGGAGCTGAAATTATTCCAATAGACTCTGAGCATTGTGCAATTCATCAGTGCCTTTCTAATGTTCGTAAACAAGATTTAAATAAAATAATTATTACTTGTTCAGGCGGACCTTTTTTAGGGAAATCTCTCGATGAATTAAGAAATGTTTCTATTGAGGATGCAAAAGATCATCCGGTTTGGAGTATGGGAAATAAAAATTTAATTGATTCTGCTACCTTAATGAATAAAGCTTTAGAGCTCATAGAGGCTAAATGGTTATTTGATATCCCTGAAAATAAAATAGAAATAATTATTCACCCTCAAAGCATAATTCACTCTATGATTGAAACCAAAGACTCTTCAGTTTTGGCCGCTTTGTCTGAACCAGATATGAAAGTAAGTATTGCCTATGGACTAGCATATCCAAATAAGATCAATTCCTCTGTTCCATCTTTAGATTTAGCCAAACATCAAAAACTGGAATTTATAAGTTTTGATAAAATAGACTTACCATCTATAAAATTTGCTAGATATGCCTTGAATGCAAGTGAAGCCATGCCAGCTGTTATGAATTCTGCTAACGAAGTTGCAGTTGATTGTTTCTTGAAAGGCAAACTACCGTTTAATTTAATTTTTGATACTATTAAATTCAGCATGGATGAATATGATAAAAAAATTAGCGAAAAAAATCTTGGAATTGATGAGCTTATCGACATAGATCAACAAGTGAGGAAAACAGCAATGAATTTCATTCAGAAAAATATATGAATATTTTTATCTACATATCAGCTTTTATATTTTTAATTATGGTCATAACAGCCGTTCATGAAGCTGGACATTTTTTCGTGGCTAGATTTTTTAAAGTAAAAATATTAGATTTTTCTATTGGAATGGGTAAATCTATAAAGTCTTGGAAAGATAAATCTGATACTGAGTTTAATTTAAGAATCCTTCCTATAGGTGGTTTCGTTAGAATGCTTGGCGAAGAAGATAAAAATGAAAACTTAATAGATTCATTTTCTTCTAAGCATTATTATCAAAAAACTCTCATTTTATTAGCTGGCCCATTAGCAAATTTTCTATTGGCTATCCTTTTATTCACTGGTTTGAATATATATGGAAATACAACTATTTCGTCCATGGCTGGACAAATATCAAAAGATAGTCCTGCTTTTTTTGCAGGTATTAAAGAAAATGATTTAATTCTAGAAATTGATTCTTCTCCTGTTATTTCCCGTTCGGATGCGCAAATGGTTTTGGCAAGAAGGCTAGGCGAAACTGGAAAAATAAATTTTGTACTTTTATCTAATGGTCAGAAAAAGGTAGCAGTTATAACTATTAATGAATGGCTTCAAGGAGAAGAACCTTCCGATCTTCTTTATTATATTGGTATTAACGTGCCAATTGAGCCAATTATTGGAAAAGTTTTACCGGAAAGTCCAGCCGATATTTCAGGACTGCAGGCCTATGACAAAATTTTGAGTGTCAATGGTGTCGATATAAGCTCCTGGTCTGAAATAAAATCTCAAATAAACTTAAATTTAGGACTGCCTTCCAATTTTTATATAGAAAGAGGCGCTTCAAAAGAAAACTTCTCAATAACGCCATCTCGATCAGAAACCGAAAAAAATAATTGGGTGATAGGTATAGTAGCTTCAAATACAATTTTAGAGAAAGCCAGAATAAATCAAAGTTACGGATTATTTGGTGCTTTAGAGAAGGCATCCTCTCAAACCTTTAATACCATAATTGATTCGTTTACATTTTTATATAAGATGATCATCGGATATGTTTCTCCTAAAAATTTAGGTGGACCAGTAATGATTGGTCAATTTGCTGGAGATTCAATTATTTATGGAGGTTTATACTCTTTCTTGCTTCTGCTTTGCTTTGTAAGTATTGGATTAGGAGTAATAAATCTGGTTCCAATTCCAATTCTTGATGGAGGACAGATTGTAATATTAACAATAGAAAAAATTAAGGGCTCCCCAATTTCTCCAAAAGTTTTAGATTTTACTTATCGTTTTGGTATTTCAGCTGTTATCCTCTTAATGATTTTTGCCTTTGTTAATGATATATCTAGAATAGGATTCTCATAAGATCATGAAAATGTCATATTTATTTAAATATATTTTAATAATTTTTTTATATCCATCCTCTTTGCTCTTTGCTGAAGATGATAGTTGGGTTGTAGAAGATATAAGAATTAGTGGTTTACAAAGAGTTTCAGCAGGTAGTATTTTTTCTGAGATACCAATAACAATTGGAGATGAGATTAATGCAAATGACTTAGTAGAAGTTGCAAAATCGATCTTTGCTACTGGTCAATTCGATGATATCCAACTGGGAAGAGACCAAAGCGCATTATTAATAAATCTAAAAGAAAGACCAACTATTGATGAAATATTAATCGAAGGTAACAAGGCAATCAAAACTGAAAACTTACTTGATGGTTTGAAAAAATCAGGAGTTTATGAAGGGACTTTATTTAAAAGATCAGTATTTGAAAATTTAAGTTCAGAGTTAGAAAGGCAATATATATCTCAAGGTCGATATGGAGCTGATGTAAAGGTTTCTTCAGAGGATTTAGAAAGAAATAGAGTTAAATTAAGTATAGATATAGATGAAGGCTCTACTGCAAAATTAAAGGCTTTAAATATCGTAGGAAATAAGAAATTTAATGATGAAGAGTTGTTAAAAGTTTTAAAACTAAAACCAAGAACTTGGTTATCATTTTTTAGTAAAAGAACTCCATACTCAAGAGAGAATTTAAAAGGCGATTTAGAGAATCTAGAATCTTTTTATAAAAATAGAGGCTATCTAAAGTTTAATGTCGATTCATCAATTGTCTCTATTTCAAAAGATAAAAAAAATATTTTTATAACCATAAATATAAGTGAAGATGAGGTTTATTATGTGAATAAGGTTTCTTATGCTGGGGATATTCCGGATGGAGTGTCTGAGGAATCGATTAATTTTCTAACGCAATATATTGTTCCAGAATCATTTTTCTCTCAAGAAGCTTTAACTTATGCAGAAGAGGGAATTACTGAGCTCTTGAGTAACCAAGGTTACTCATCAGCAGAAGTTTCTGCCACTACGAAAGATTCAGATAAAAAAAATAATGTAGATGTCACTGTGTTTATAGATTCAGGTCAAAGAACATATGTTAGAAAAATTAATTTTAGCGGAAATGAAAGAACACATGATGTGGTCCTGAGAAGAGAAATGCGACAAATGGAAGGTTCTTGGGCATCTGATATTTTACTAGAGAGATCTAAATTAAGATTAGATAGACTTGGGTTTTTTAAAGATGTTGAGTATGAGATGGTTCCCGTTCCTGGAGAAAGAGACAAGGTTGATGCAGAATTTTCCGTTGAAGAAGAATTTTCTGGTTCTATCGCAGGAAGTTTAGGTTACGGAGCTTATGGATTTAGTTTGGGTTTAAATTATTCAGAAAAAAATGCTTTCGGAACTGGTAACTCAGTAAGTGTGGGGATAAATTCTAGTGATTATCAAACAAACCTTAGTTTTAATTTCTTTGATCCTTATTTTACAGTTGATGGAATAGGATTAGGTTATGGCGCCTATTATACTTCTTCTGATTATGGCAATTTTAATGCATCGTCATACAGCACAGATTCTATTGGAGCTTCAACGCAATTGGTTTTACCAATAAATGAAATAGAGCAATTAAGTCTTTCTTTGGGTCTGGATCAAACCGAAATAAAAGCCAATATTTATTCTTCTCGACAATTATTAGATTATTTGGCTGTAGAAGGAGACAGCCAAGAAGCAATTACTATAGGTGCTACTTGGGCAAGAAATTCTTTAAATAGAGGTTTATTTCCAACAGCAGGAACTTTGAATATGATTTCCTCTTCTGTAGCCATTCCTCCAAGCGATGTAACTTATGGAAAACTTGTGCACAAGTTTAGATATTATACTCCTGCACCATTGGACTTTATTTTCTCTGCAAGATCAGAAATTGGAGCTTTATTTTCTTATGGAGATACCAAAAATTCTCCTCCATATCAAAATTTCTATGCAGGGGGGCTTAATTCTGTAAGAGGGTTTAAGCAAAACACTTTAGGTCCAAGATCTTATTATTCTAGCGGTCTTTATCAAAATAACTCATCAGGAGGAGCATATCTTTTAGAAGGAGGGTTCGACATGATATTTTCACTCCCCTTTTTAGAAGATTCTAGGTCTGTAAGGAGCTCTATGTTTTTAGATTATGGAAACGTTTTTAGCGACGGCTGTAAAATTTATGAAATTAGGTGCAGTGAATTTGATTTAAGCGAACTGAGATACTCAATAGGTGTTGGCTTCACATGGATTACAGCATTAGGCCCCATGTCATTTGCTATTTCATCCGCACTAAACAATGATGCATTTGACGAAACTGAGACCTTCCAATTTGAAATAGGTAATCAGTTTTAATTAAGATTCTTCTGTATAATCTATAACATTGAAGTAGAATTCATATTATTAACTTAAATTGTTTATCAGGAGAAGATTCATGAAAAAAATATATATTTTTTTAACCCTATTACTTACATCACTATTTTCTATCCCATCTCTTGCTTCAATGGAAGAAATAGCTGTTATTGACTACAGAACAGTTTTCTTAAGTACTGATATGGCTAGAGAAACTTTTGAGGATCTTAGAGAATCTAAAGAGTTTAAAAAATTAGCTGAAGAAGGGCAAATTAAGCAACAAGAATTAATTAGTATTTCAGAAGAGTTAAAAAAAGATGGAAAAACAATGTCAGATGAAGATAAAGCTGACAAAGGTAAAGCAGCTCAAACTCTTTATCAAGACATACAGTATACCAATCAAAAACTACAAGCCTTGGAAGCCGAGATTTTAAAAAAACTAGAAATTGATCAAACTCCTAATGTACAAAAAGTTGTTAACGAATTAGTTAAAGCAAAAAAAATAAGTTTACTATTTAATAGCGGAGCTTTACTTGCTTTTGATGTTAATAATCCAGCTATTAATGTCACTCCAGAAGTTATAGATTTGGTAAATAAAGCAAATAAGGCAAATGAGGGTAAGTAAAAAAAGTTTTGAGTTTTCGAACTTATAAACTTAAAGAAATAGCCGATTACCTCGATGGAGAGGTAATTGGAGATGAAAAGATAAAAATAAGATTCATATTTCCATTAGACCAAGCTAATAAAAATCATTTATCTTTTTTTTATAATAAAAATTTCCTAAATCAGCTTAAAAGTACTAAGGCTTCTGCAGTAATACTAACTAAAGAGTTCTCTGATAATTGCAATACAAATTGTATAGTTGTTGAAAATGCCCATCTGGCTTATGCAAAAGCCACAAAACTTTTTAAAAAAGAAATTAATAAAACAGGAATTCATCCTAGCGCAATTATTGCAGATAAGAGTTTAATAGATCCCTCAGCATATGTAGGACCATGTTCAGTTATTGAGTCAAATGTAAGAATTGGGGAAAACGTTATCATCTTCGGAGGAGCTTTTTTAGCAGAAGGTACTGTTGTTGGAGAAAACTCAATAATTTATTCTAATGTGTCTTTATACGAAGAAACTTTAATTGGAGAAAATTGTATTATTCATGCTAATTCTAGTATCGGTTCTGATGGTTTAGGTTTTGCTATTAATGGTTCAGAATGGGAAAAAATTGAACACTTGGGAAATGTAAGATTAGAAAATGATATTGAAATAGGTGCCGGATGTACTATTGATAAATCATCATCTGGAGAAACACTAATTAAATCGGGAGTTAAAATAGACAATCAGGTCCACATTGCTCATAACTGTGAAATAGGAGAGAGCTCTATTATTGGAGCAAGTACTGCTATAGCCGGAAGCACAACTATAGGTGCCAGATGTAAAATTGGAGGAGGATGCGGAATAGTAGATAATATTGTTATTGGAGATGACGTAATGATTACGCCCATGTCTTTTGTCACGAAGTCTTTAAAAAGTAAAGGTACTTATTCTGGAGGTCCAATTTTAATGGAACATGCAAACTGGCTAAAAAATGCAGCAAACGTGAGGAGAAATGCTAAAAAATGAATATTGAAGAAATAAAAAAACTTCTTCCGCATAGATATCCTTTCTTATTGGTCGATAGAGTTGTTGAAATAGATTTAGATAGATATATTAAGGCTTATAAAAATATCACAACTAATGAACCTCATTTTATGGGACATTTCCCTGGGAAAGAAGTATTTCCAGGGGTGTTAATACTAGAAGCAATGGCTCAAGCTTCAGGTATTTTAGGATTTGCAACGATGGAAAAAACTCCTGAAGAGGGTTCTATTTACTATTTTGTAGGTGCAGATAATCTTAGATTTAAAAGACCTGTTGTTCCAGGTGATCAATTAATTTTAGAATCAACAAAAATTTCAGATAAAAGAGGAATTTGGAAATTTGAATGTAAGGCATCTGTGGGAGACGAATTTGTTTGTTCAGCAACAATTCTTTGCGCCGATAGACCCAAATAATGATTCACAAACTAGCCAATATAGACTCTAAAGCTAAAATAGACGAAGGAGTTTCCATAGGTCCTTATGCAATTGTTGGCTCCGAAGTGGAAATCAAGAAAGGGACGATAATTCACTCTCATGTTGTTATAGACGGACCATCTAAAATAGGTTCAGACAATGAAATATTTCAATTTGCATCTGTAGGTGGAGATCCACAAGATAAAAAATATGAAGGAGAAAAAACATATTTAGAAATAGGTAATCAAAATATAATTAGAGAGGGAGTCACTATAAACAGAGGCACAATTCAAGAAGAATCTCTGACAAAAATT
This sequence comes from SAR86 cluster bacterium, assembly GCA_028135785.1. Lineage (GTDB taxonomy): Bacteria > Pseudomonadota > Gammaproteobacteria > Magnimaribacterales > AG-339-G14 > CASICS01. The sequence goes on along the minus strand of JAOIHS010000001.1, from coordinate 196,459 downwards.
GGTTCTAGAAATCTTTTTATGGCTTACAGCCACATCGCTCATGATTGCCGAATAGAAGATGACGTAGTTATGGTTAATAATTCGGCACTAGCAGGATGCGTCACTATGAAAAAGGGCTCGATTTTAGGGGGTTTTGCGCTCGTACATCAGTTTTGTAATATAGGCGAATATAGTTTTGCTGCAATGGGAAGTGCAGTTACAAAGGATATTCCAGCTTTTATAAGAGTAAGTGGAAATCCAGCTAAGCCAAGAGGACTTAATACTACCGGCATTCAAAGATTAGAAATTTCAAAAGAAAATTATTCAGCCTTAAAAGAAGCTTATAAGATTTTATATTTAAGAAAATCTCAGCTTGATGAGGCTAAAGAAGAAATTAAAAGCATTGAAAGTTTTCCTGAAATTAAAATATTACTTAAGTCCTTATCAGAGTCTAAAAGAGGAATAATCAGGTAAAAGTGAACAGAATAAAAATTGCCTTTTCAGTTGGAGAAAAGTCAGGAGATTATCTTGGCGCTGAACTTATAAAAAGTATAAAAAAAAATTTTCCTAATGCTTCTTTTATAGGAATTGGTGGGGAAGAAATGAAAAAAGAAGGGGTTAAAAGCTTATTTCCTATTGAGGATTTATCTTTTATGGGTTTAATAGATCCTTTAATAAATATTAAAAAACTTCTCTCTAGAAGAAAGGAACTTATAAATTACATCGTCCAAGAAGAACCAGATATTTTCATTGGAATTGATAGTCCGTCGTTTAATTCTGGAATATCAAAATATTTAAAATCTAAAACAAATATAAAAATAGTACAATATGTCTGCCCCCAGTTTTGGGCTTGGAGAAAAGGAAGGGTAAAAAAATTTAATGATTATATTGATCATATATTCACACTTTTTCCTTTTGAATCAGACCTTCTAAACCGTGAGGGAGTTTCTGCAAACTTTACAGGTCATCCTTTAGCAGAAATTTTTGAACTAAATCCTGATAAAGATAAAGCTAAACAAAATATGGGATTGAATATAGATAAGAAATATATTGCTTTATTGCCGGGCAGCAGAAAATCGGAAGTAAAATATCACATGGGTTTATTTTTGGAAGTTGCGGACAATTTTAGAGAAAAATATCCTGATTTTAAGTTTATATTGGCTTTAACCGACGAAACTAAATTTGATGAAAACCTATTGTCAAATTATACAAATATAATCTTAAAAAAAGGAGAAAGCAGAAAAGTATTAGTTTCTTCAGATTATGCTCTAGTAGCCTCAGGGACCGCATCACTAGAAGCCTTACTTAGCAAGACTCCTCATTGCGTAGTTTATAAAAGTAATCCTGTTAGTAATTTTATACTTTCAAGATTATTGAACATAAATTTCATCTCTCTACCGAATATTTTGGCTAAAAAAGAAATTATTTCAGAATTTAGACAGAATAATGCTTCTCTCAAAAATATTTGCAATGAGTTGAATAAGTTAACTAATTCTTCAAATATAGAAATGAATAATAGCTTTCACGAAATACACAGATCCTTAAAAAATAAAAATGAAGATAAATTTGTAAGATCTTTAAAGGCTTTGTTAAGTTAGGTTTGATTTGATTATTGTTGGCATAGATGAAGTAGGAAGGGGATGTATAGCAGGTCCCGTAGTGGCAGCTGCTGTTATTCTTGGTGAAAATAAAATTTCGTTATTGAAAGATTCTAAAAAGCTTTCTCAAAAGCAAAGAATTCTTTTATCTAAAGAGATTAAAGAAAAATGTATAGAGTTTTCAATAGGAGTTGTTTCTTCAAAAACAATAGATGAGATTAATATAAGGCAAGCATCTCTACTGGCTATGAAGAAGTCTTTAAATCAAATTAAGACTAAAAATTTACAAGTAATAGTTGATGGAAGAGATGAAATTGAAACACATTTTCCTTGCGAGGCGCTGGTAAAAGCTGACGGAATTATAAAAGAGGTAATGGCTGCTTCAATTATAGCAAAAGTTTATCGGGATAAATTAATGGAAAACTTGCATAAAAAATATCCAAAATATTTTTTTAATTTACATAAAGGATATGCAACAAAAAAACATATAGATGCATTAGAATTGTTAGGTGCCTTAAACGAGCATAGAAAAACCTTTGCACCAGTTAAATATATTTAATGGAAAAATTTACTCATTTAAATCTTCACACCGAATATTCTATTCATGATGGGTTGATTAAAATAAATCAGTTGGCAGAAAAAGCTGAAGAATTGAACTTTGAAAGTCTTGCTATTTCTGACTTATCTAATTTATTTGGATATATTAAATTTTATAAAGCCCTAAGAAAGAAAGGAATAAAGCCCATCTGTGGTTCAGATATGGTTATATCTGGACAGAATACGGAGCCGGGAAATATTCAGTTTTTGGCTAAAAATCCAGAGGGTTACAAGAATTTAATTCGCTTAATTTCTCAGGCTAATACTGAAGGCAAATTAAAAGGAGATCCAATTTTAGAAGTGAATTTATTGGATAAATTCTCTTCTAATCTGATAGCTATTTCTGGTGGATTAGATAGCCAAATAGGAAAATCTATAGTTGCGGGTAAAGATGATGTTGCAGCTAAACAAATTAAATATTTAAGAGAAATCTATAAAGAAAATTTTTTCTTGCAAATATCAAGAACCGGACGAAATCAGGAAGAGTTATGTAATCAAGGCTTAATTGAAATAGCTCATGAGTTATCGATACCAGTTGTTGCTACAAATCAAGTTAGATTTCTAAATAAAGATGATTTTGAGGCTCACGAGACTAGAGTATGCATTCAATCAGGTTATGTTTTGGGCGATCAAAGGAGAACTAGAGACTTTCAAGAATCTCAATTTTTTAAATCTTCAGAAGAAATGAATGAAATCTTTAAAGACATTCCAGAGGCTTTAAGTAATACATATGAGTTATCTAAGAAATGTAATTTAGATATAAAAACAGATATTTATGTGTTGCCTGACTTTAAAACGCCTACAGGGTTACCTGAAGCAGAGTACTTAAAAGAAGCAACTGAATTAGGAATTTTAAAAAAATTAGGCATCTCTAGCCCGGATGATTTAGGGCTAATCTACAAAGATAGATTAGATTTTGAATTAAGTGTCATTCTGGAAATGGGATATGAAGGGTACTTTTTAATTGTGGCCGATTTTGTAAATTGGGCAAAAAGTAATTCAGTTCCAGTAGGACCAGGTCGAGGTTCTGGTGCTGGATCATTAATTGCCTTTGCATTAGGAATAACTGGGTTAGATCCAATAAAATATGATTTGCTTTTTGAAAGATTTTTAAATCCTGAAAGAATTAGTAACCCCGATTTTGATATAGACTTCTGTAGAGATGGAAGAGAAAAAGTAATCGATTACGTTACTAATAAATACGGAAAAAATGCCGTCGCGCAAATATGCACTTTTGGAACAATGGCTGCTAGAGCAGTTGTTAGAGATGTAGCAAGAGCTCAAGGAAAGTCATATGGACTAGCAGATAGATTAGCAAAAATGATTCCATTTAAACCAGATATGACTCTAAAAAAAGCTTTAGAAGAGAATTCTGATTTAAGACAGGTACTTAAAATTGATGAGGACGCTGCAGAAATATTTGAAATGGCAAAGAAATTGGAAGGAATTATTAGAAATGTAGGAAAGCACGCAGCTGGCGTTGTGATGGCACCTTCAGAAATAAATGATTTTTCACCTCTTTACTTAGATGAATCTTCGCAAACTTTAGCTACGCAATTTGATATGAAGGATATAGAAGCAGTAGGTCTACAAAAATTTGATTTTCTAGGTTTAAAAACTTTAACTGTAATTAATAAAGCCATTCAATCAATTAATGCTTCTAGAGAGGAGATAGAGTTAGAGCCTATAGATATAGAAGAAATAGAGCTTGATGATAAAGGTACTTTTGAGTTGCTTCAGAAAGGACTTACTACTGCTGTGTTTCAACTTGAGTCGAGGGGAATGAAGGAATATATGGTCAAGCTAAAACCAAATGAGTTTGAAGATATTATCGCTTTAGTGGCTTTATATAGACCTGGCCCACTCGAAATGAAAATGGTTGATACATATATCAATAGAAAAAAAGGAACAGAAAAAACTAGTTATGGAGATGAGCACGTAGAAAAAGTTTTAAAAAATACATATGGAGTAATAGTTTATCAAGAACAGGTTATGCAACTTGCGCAAGAATTTTCAGGATACTCCCTGGGAGAAGCAGATATTTTAAGGCGGGCAATGGGAAAGAAAATACCTGAAGAAATGGAGATTCAGAGACCTATATTCATAGAAGGAGCAGTAAAAAAAGGAAAACCAGAAAGATTTGCTGAAGGGCTGTTTGACCAAATAGAAACATTTGCAGGGTATGGGTTCAATAAATCTCACTCTGCAGCTTATGCAATGATTTCTTATCAAACTGCTTGGCTTAAATCTCATTATCCAGCCCAATTTATGGCTGCCGCGCTATCTTCAGAAATGGGAGATGCAGAAAAAATTCAATTGCTATTAAACGATATAAATTTATTAGGTTTGAAAATATTACCTCCAGATATAAACAAAAGTGTTAAAGATTTTATTACATTAGATAATGAAACTATTCTTTTTGGGTTAGGCGCTATTAAAGGGGTGGGTGAGCCAGCAATAGAAAATATTATAGAAGAGAGGGCAATTAAAGAATTTAAAAGTTTAAATGATTTTACTTCAAGAGTTGATTTAAAAAGGGTTGACAAGAGATCCATTGAGCCACTAATAAAATCAGGAGCGATGAATAGTTTTTCAAAGGATAGAGTTAATATGCTTGAAAAGGTAGAAGGAGCATTAAAATTTGCTCGTCAGAAGACCGAAACAAAAGAAAGCGGTATCAATGATCTGTTTGGCGAAATTGAAGAATCTATAAAAATTAAAGAAAGCTCTGAACCTAGCAAATTTTCAGATATGGAAATATCAAAACTAGAATTCTCTTCTCTTGGTTTTTATTTAACTGCTCATCCAATAGATGAGCATGCGTGGGAGGTTCGAAAACTCTGTCCAGAAACTATTTCATCTATTAATCAGAGTAAATACAATCAAAGATGTGCTGGCGTATTAATTTCTCAAAAAAGAGTAAACACAAGAAGAGGTCCTTTGATATTTGCAACCCTAGATGACAGGTCTGATCGCATAGAGCTCATGATTTCTGGAGAAGTTATGGATAACTTTTCTGGCACATTAGATAGTGAAAAAATAATGATTGTAGATGGAGAAGTAACAGAAGAGCTTTCCAAAGAAAGAGAAAATTTAGGATCACCAAAAAAAATGAAAGTTGTTTCAATTCTCACTTTAGAAGAAGCAAGAATGAAGCTTATAAGAAAAATTTCACTTTCACTGAGCAATAAAAACTCATCGACAGTTGAAAGTTTTCTAAAAGATTTGAAATCTTTTTCTATTCAGGATTCTTCAGAAGGATGCCCTGTAGAACTAAAATATTCTTCAAAGGGTGTCGATGCCGAAATGGAAATTGTCGATGATTTTAAGATTTCCCTTAGCGATGAAAATATTAAAAAATTAAAAAAAAGTTATGGTACTGATAATATAGATTTACATTATTTTACAAGGCAATAAATGGCATACACATATTTAGAATTTGAAAAACCGATAAGTGATCTGGAAAATAAAATAGAAAAGCTCAGAGGCTCTGAAGATAATAACTCTAATATTGAATTAGAAATATCAGACTTAAGTTTGCAGATCGAAAAACTAACTTCCGATGTTTACTCAAATCTAAGTATCTGGCAAAAAGTTCAAGTAGCAAGACACCCTCACAGACCTCATTTTTCAGATTATATAGAGAATATCTTCACAGAATTTGAAGAATTGCACGGAGATAGAAACTTTGGAGAAGATAATGCATTAATAGGGGGATTGGCAAAATTTAAAAATAAATCTGTAATGGTTATAGGACAAGAAAAGGGGAAATCTACTGAAGATAAAATCTCTAGGAATTTTGGAATGGCTCAACCTGAAGGCTATAGAAAAGCTGCAAGACTCATGCAAATGGCAGAAAATTTTAAATTACCTCTTATTTCTTTTATTGATACTCCTGGTGCCTATCCTGGGATAGAAAGCGAGGAAAGAGGAATGAGTGAAGCCATAGCAAGAAATTTAAGCTTACTATCTAATTTAAAAACTCCTGTCGTAGTAATTATTACTGGAGAAGGCGGATCGGGAGGAGCCTTGGCTATAGGAGTAGGAGATCATGTTTGTATGCTTGAACATTCAATTTATGCAGTTGCATCACCAGAAGCCTGCGCTTCTATTGTCTGGAGAGATGGTTCGAAAGCTAAAGAAGCTGCCGAGGCTATGAAAGTAGATGCTAAAAATTTAAAGAAATTGGGCTTGATTGATGAAATTATTTTAGAGCCTCTTGGTGGCGCTCACAGAGACTTGGGAAGTATTTCAATATCTATAAGTGATGTAATTGATGAAAAATTAAGAAATTTACAGGAGATGAGTATTTCTGAGTTATTGAAAAAAAGATATGAAAAAATCATGTCTTATGGATCAATTTAAGCATTGTCCTCCGTATCAAAAGCAGTTCAGTCTTTTATTGAAGATGAAATTAATAGTTATTTTGTTGCCTATAGTGGTGGACTAGACTCAAGTATTTTATTGTTAGAGGTTCAAGAGGCTCTAAAAAAAAGTCAATTAAAGACTTTAAAGGCAATTCATATAAATCATAATTATTCTAAGAATTCAAAAAAATGGGAAGAGCATTGTCAAAATTTCTGCTCTTTAAATGGGATTGAGCTTCTGGTATTTGATATTGACTTTTCTCAAATTAAAGGGGCTAGCTTAGAAGACCAGTTCAGAAAAAAAAGATATGAAGTTTTTAATGAATGTTTAAAAAAGGGAGGAAGATTATTTACTGGACACCATGAAGATGACAATATCGAAACTTTATTTTTAAGATTGCTTAGAGGAACCGGTTTAAAAGGAGCTAGATCTATTCCTATAAAAAGAAACATAGGAAATGGTGATTTGGCAAGGCCTTTTCTAAATTTTACAAAAAGCGAATTAAAGATAATTGCAGAAAAAAAATCTTTAGTTTATTTAGAGGATGAGTCAAATAAAGATATTGCTTTTGATAGAAACTACATTAGAAATTTGGTTTTACCTTCGATTGAAGAAAGATGGCCCTCGTATAGAAAAAATATAAATAAATTTATTACTAATGCTAATAACTCATATGAAATACTGTCAGATCAAGTTAAAGAAGATATAAATTATTTAACTAATGAAGATGTAAATCAAATTGATATAAAAAAACTAAAGGATTTTTCTTCAGAAAGGCAAAAAAATATCATAATTTATTGGATAAATTTATTAAATTTAAATCCCCCTAACTCTAAAGTCTTGAATGAAATAATAGAGAAGTTTCTGCATGCCTCTAAAGCCGCAGAACCTAAGCTTATTTGGGGTACAAAAAATAAAAAAGGATCTGTGTGTTTAAGAATAAAAAAAGGATACTTAGTGGCAAGCCCATTATCTTAATTTATTCAAGCCGCTGACTATCGCTCTAAAAGAAGCAATTACTGTATTTGGGTCTATTCCAGCCCCCCATACAGACTCTTTTTCAACTAAAAGCTCTATATATGCCGCAGCAGATGCATCTGAACCTGAAGATATCGCGTGTTGATGATAATTAGAGACTTTAATATTTATTTTTAAGTTATGAGACAACGCATTTATAAATGAATCTATTGGCCCGTTTCCTTCACCTGATAAAATTACTTTGTTGCCATTTTTTTTAATAGTTAAGGAAATTACATCTATTTGAGTACCTTCTGAATTATTTTTAGAAGTTATTTCATGACCTATATATTCAAAGACTCCATTTAAATTAATATAGCTTTCGTCAAAAGTTTTCCATATCAAATCTGCTTCAAGTTCTTTACCTGTTTGATCTGCAATTTTTTGAATAACTTTTGAGAAATCTATTTGCAATCTTCTTGGAAGAGATAATCCATGATCTTTTTCTATAATATACGCAACTCCACCTTTTCCAGATTGACTGTTGATTCTAATAACAGCCTCATAACTTCTCCCAACATCTTCAGGATCTATAGGAAGGTAAGGCACTCTCCATTTTGGATCATTAGACTCTCTCATGGCATCAAAACCTTTTTTTATAGCATCTTGATGAGAGCCAGAGAACGCAGTGAATACTAAGTCTCCCGCATAAGGATGCCTAGGATGAACAGGAAGTTGGTTGCAATATTCAACCTCTCTCACTACTTTATTAATATCTGAGAAATCAAGACCTGGCTCAATTCCTTGAGTAAATTGGTTCAAGGCTAATGAAACAATATCTACATTCCCTGTTCTCTCTCCATTTCCAAATAAAGTTCCTTCAATTCTATCTGCTCCAGCCATCAATCCTAATTCTGCAGCACCTATTCCAGTTCCTCTGTCATTGTGAGGATGAAGGCTTACAATAACATTTTCTCTGTTTTCAAGATTTCTGCACATCCACTCAACTTGATCTGCATAAATATTAGGAGTTGAAAGTTCAACAGTTGCAGGAAGATTCATAATTGTTTTCTTATCTTCAGAAGGTTGCCAAACTTCATTGACAGCATTACAAACCTCAACCGCATATTCGAGTTCTGTTCCTGTAAAACTTTCTGGACTATATTCAAATTGCCAATTAGTTTCTATGTTTGCATCAGCTAGATCTTTAACCAACATAGCGCCATCAGTTGCAATTTTTTTTATACCTTTTTTATCTTGCTTAAAAACAACTTCTCTTTGAACAGTTGATGTCGAATTATATAAATGTAGGATGACATTTTTAGCTCCTTTGACAGATTCAAAAGTTCTTTTAATCAAGTGATCTCTGGCTTGAGTTAAAACTTGAATTTTTACATCTTCAGGAATTAAATTCTTTTCGATCAGTTCTCTAACAAAATTAAATTCTGTTTCAGATGCAGAGGGGAAACCTACTTCTATTTCTTTGAATCCTAATTCTACTAACATTGAAAAAAATCTAAGCTTTCTTTCTCTTCCCATAGGTTCTATCAGAGATTGATTTCCATCACGCAGATCTACGCTGCACCATATAGGAGGCTTGGTAATTTGATTGTTTGGCCAAGTTCTATCTTTTAGATTTACAGCTTTAAAAGCTGAGTATTTAGAAACTGGATTATTAATATTTTCTTTCAATTTTTTCTCTGGTTTTATTTAAAATATCATATTAGGCTTAACATTATGAACTTGGATGAATACATTGCAAAAGAAATTGGACTCAAAAGTTGGCAATTAAGCGAGCATTTTATATTTGAAAAAAATAAAGTAAAAGAAAATGAAGCCACTAAATTTAATAATGATCAGATTATCTTCCTTTTTTCTCTTTCAAAGAGTTTTAGACTCAACTTTGAAGAAAAAGATTCACTAAAAATTTATAATTTTTTTGTAGAAAAAAATATTATCAAAGAAGGAGATTTAAATAAATTTATGGCTAGTCCAAATGACAAGAGAGAGGCTTGGAATAAAAGATTTTAATATTAGAAAAATGACTTCCAGTGATCTAGATGAGGTCTTTAAAATAGAAAACCTATCTAATCCAACTCCTTGGAGCACAGCTAGTTTTTTAGATTGTCTTAAGGGTAATTATTTAAATCTCGTAGTTACTAAAAATAATAATACTATTGCTTTTTGTATTTCCTCAATAAATTTTACTGAATCCCATTTATTAAATATTTCTATAAATCCTGAATATAGAGGTCTAGGTATAGGTAAATTTTTATTAAAAAAAGCAGAAAGTGAATGTCTCGGTAAAGGAATAAAAGATATTTTTCTAGAAGTAAGAGAGTCCAATAAGATCGCTATATCATTTTATAAAGCCATGAATTATAGATATGTGGGTGTTAGAAAGAATTACTATAAAACTGAGTTGGGAAGAGAGGATGGGTTTATTTATACAAAACATATGGAAATTTCAAAATTTCTTAGCCTTTTTAGACAAATGACCTATATTATAAAAAAATTATTCACAATTTAAAAATTAAAAAAGAGAGAACAAAATGGAATTTAGAAAATTAGGTAACACAGACTTAGATGTCAGTTTGATTTGTTTGGGAACTATGACCTGGGGAGAGCAAAATACTGAGCAAGAGGGTCACGAACAAATGGATTATGCTGTTGAACAAGGTATAAACTTTTTTGATACTGCTGAGCTTTATGCAATTCCTCCTAAGGCCGAAACCCAAGGAAAAACTGAAGAAATTATAGGAACCTGGTTCAAAAAAAATAATAACCGAGACAAGATTATCTTGGCGACTAAAGTGGCTGGCAGAAGTGGAATGAAATGGTTTAGAGGCGGAGAAACTAGACTTGATAGGAAAAATATGGAAACGGCCGTAGAAGGAAGTTTAAGACGCTTACAAACTGATTATATTGATCTATATCAACTACACTGGCCTGATAGACCCATCAACATGTTTGGCGGCGGCAAAGGTTTGTACAAACATTATGATATGGAAAGTATTGATATTTCTGAAACATTAGATGTTTTATCCGATTTAGTTAAAGCTGGAAAAATTAGACATGTGGGCTTGTCTAATGAATCTCCTTGGGGATTATCTGAATTTATAAATAAATCTGAACAACTAGATCTGCCAAGAGTTCAATCTGTTCAAAATGCTTACAATCTTTTGAATAGGACATACGAATACGGTATGTCAGAATTTGCCCATAGGTCATCAGTAGGACTTCTAGCTTATTCGCCTCTCGCTCAAGGCTATCTTTCAGGTAAGTATTTAGACGGAGCAATGCCAAAAGGCTCCAGAACTGAATTATTCGGTAGAGGCGACAGATATGAAACTCACGCTGCTGAAAGCTCAATTAAAGCTTATGTAGAATACGCAAAAAAAATAGAAATGGATCCATCTGTTTTGGCTAATGCGTTTGTGAACTCAAGAGAGTTTGTCACGTCTAACATCATAGGAGCAACGACTATGGAACAATTAAAACTAGCTGTAGGCAGCTCAGAAGTAAAGTTATCTGCTGAAGATTTGGATGAATTAGATAAAATTCATGCAGCTTGTCCAAATCCTTGTCCTTAATTTTAATTTCAAAATAGATTTTTACTGAATAATTCTTAATTTTTCTGTAGGATTCTCAAAAATTAATAATTAGACATGCTAAATGACGAAAATATCTCTCTAAATTTTGAGACCAATATAATTCATTGGAGCTGCAAACCTATTCGCGAGTTATCTGAAGACGAGATAACTTCGATATTAAAAATCAGATCTAAAATCTTTGCTAAAAAGTGTTTAGAAAAGTCAGAGCGCATGACTAATGTTGATCACAATAGTCTCCACTTTATTGCATTTCAAAATGATCGATTAATTGCTTATTCTAGACTGGTCATCTCTGACTCTGAGAATCGTGGACTTACTGTAGAAAGATTTTGTGTTGAAGAAACTAGTAGAGGGCAGGGTATATCTAAACTTCTAATGGAATTCATAATTAATGAATCTGCAAAGATTTACCCTAAAGAGCAGCTTAATTTATCGAGCCTAGAAGAAACTAAATCATTTTACGAAGGGTTTGGATTTAATTCTTATAATAACGCTATAGAAGAAGACGGCCTTGAACATTTTTATATGATTAAGGATTAGATAATTCTTATTTGATTTGCTTGAGGTCCTTTAGTTCCGTCCGTAACAACATAACTCACTCTAGTATTTTCTTTCAAAAATTTTCTGTCATCTTCAGCAACAGATGCAAAATGAATAAATAGGTCGCCGCCCTTATCCCTTTCTAAAAAACCATATCCCTTGCTGGGATCAAACCATTTTATAGTTCCTTTCTCTCTTTTTATTCTGTACTTAATCTGCCTTCCATAAACAATCAACATACTTGCTATATATGTAGAAAAAAACATAAATATGAATAAATAGCCTAAATCTGAATTGAATAGATTTGATAAGCTTTTTGTAAAATAAAATCTGTATCCTAATGCAAAAGCAAAGCTCACGATCAGGGCAGAAGTTGCTCCTCTTAACCACATAATTATGATTATAGTTGTTCTAAAATTTTAAGGTGATCTTTTAGTTTTTTTACCTTTCCGTCCATTTCTTTTAATTGCTCTTTTCTTTCAATGATCAGATCATCAGGAGCATTTTTTATAAAGTTTTGGTTTTTTAGTTGGAGATCCAAGCCTTTTAAAATTTTACTAAACTTAGCCAGATTTTTAGTATTTCTTTCTATCTCATCTTTAGGGTCTATAAGTCCTTCTAGGGGGATATAAAGTTTTTCTTTATCTACTAATACAATTGCTGATGGAGGAGGAGAATTTTTAAAAAATCCTATTTCTTCAATTCCCGCCAAAACATCAAAGAAAATTTTATATTCTTCAATTAATTTATTTAGATTATTATTTTTATCAACCAGTATCTTTATTTTTACTTTAGGAGGAATTTGCATTTCTGCTCTTACGTTTCTTATCCCTATAATTGCTGATTGAAGAGTTACCACTTGATTAAAATCTTCAATTTTAGGATCTAAATCTGGAAATTTTTCTAAAGAAATACTTTTTAATTTTGATCCATGAAATTTTTGAAAATTTTGCCATATCTCTTCGGTTATAAACGGCATTATAGGATGAGTAACTATTAAGATTTTAGTTAGCAAATCTATTAAAGACGATTTTATAGAATTTTTTTGTTTTTTTGATCTAGAGTCATCCTGCAATCTTATTTTGCAAAGCTCTAAATACCAGTCACAAAATTTATCCCAAATAAATTCATACAATTCCTGAGATGCAAGATCAAATCTATAGTTTTCTATATGTTCAGAAAATTTTATAGAAGTTTTATTAAATTCAGATTGAATCCATAAATCTATTTCATCAGTAGAAAGATTTTTATCATTTTTAAAATCCTCACATTGAAGCATTATAAATCTTGAAGCATTCCAAATTTTATTAGAAAAATTTCTATATCCTTCTACTCTTTTAATATCAAAATTTATATCTCTACTTCCAGAAGCTAAAGAACAGAACGTAAATCTCATTGCGTCAGTGCCATAAGATTTAATTCCATCTGGAAATTCTTTTTTAGTATTTTTGATAATTTTTTGTTCTTGTTTTGGATTCAATAACCCAGATGTTCTTTTCTCTATCAATCGATCAAGTTTTATCCCATCTATGATATCTATTGGATCTAAAATATTTCCTTTTGATTTGGACATTTTTTGACCTTCTCCGTCTCTAACAAGACCATGAATATAAACTTCTTTAAAAGGAACTTCTTCTAAAAACTTTTGAGTTATCATAATCATCCTAGCGACCCAAAAAAATATGATATCGAATCCTGTTATCAATACCGAAGTTGGGTGGAATTTTTTTAATCTTTTAGTTTTTTTCGGCCAACCCAAAGTTACAAAAGTCCAAAGTTGCGAAGAAAACCACGTGTCTAAAACATCCTCATCTTGTATTAATAAAATGGACTTATCTAGATTATAATTTTTTCTAACTTCTCCTTCTGATTTGCCAACATATACATTTTTATCTTCATCATACCAAGCAGGAATTCTGTGTCCCCACCAAAGTTGTCTCGAAATACACCAATCTCTAATTTCATTCATCCAGGAAAAATATGTATTTTCCCAATTTTGCGGAATTAGAGAAACTTCCTTTTTCTTCACAATATCTTTAGCTTTTTTGGCCATTTCTTCTGATTTTAAATACCACTGCTTTGTCAAAAAAGGTTCTAAAACGGTGCCAGTTCTTTCACTTTTTGGAATGTTTATTTTATGATCTTTTTCATTGATTAAATTTCCTAACTTCTCTAAATCTTTAAGAATTTCTTTTCTTGCAGAGGTGACTAAAATGCCTTGATACTTTTTAGGAGAATTCTCATTTAAAGTGCCATCCTTATTTAAAATATTAATTACAGGTAAATTATTTCTTTTACCAATCTCGAAATCATTAAAATCATGGCCAGGAGTGATCTTTAAACATCCTGTTCCAAATTCCATATCAACATAATCATCTCCTATAATTGGAATTTTCCTTAGAGCCAGAGGTATTGTTGCTTCTTTGCCAATATATTTTTTATATCTTTTGTCATTTGGATTAACTGCTAAAGCTACATCACCCAGCATAGTCTCTGGTCTAGTTGTTGCGATAGTAAGATCTCCAATATCAGTTGGATATGAAATCTCCCAAAGCTTTCCTGATTCTTCAGATGATATTACCTCTAGATCTGAAAGAGCTGTTTGCAGACTGTAATCCCAATTAACGAGCCTATAGCCTTGATAAATGAGCCCTTCTTCATAAAGCGAGCAAAAGACCTCGCTTACCGCATCGCTAAAATCATCGTCCATTGTAAATTTTTCATTCTTCCAGTCTAACGATGCTCCAAGTCTTCTGAGTTGCTTTGTAATGGTTGATCCAGATTCTTCCTTCCATTTCCATATCTCTTTTTCAAATTTTTCTCTTCCCAAGAACTCTTTAGTAATACCCTTTTTTTCAAGGTTTCTTTCAACTACTATTTGAGTAGCTATTCCGGCGTGATCTGTTCCAACCTGCCATAAAACTTCAAAACCTTTCAGTCTTTTATATCTAGCCAAAGTGTCCATTAGTGTATTTTGAAAGCCATGACCCATATGCAAGCTTCCTGTTACATTTGGAGGGGGAATCATTATGCAGAAGGGCTCTTTTGTTGAGTCTTCATCAGGAGCAAAAAGATCATTTGACTCCCAAAAGGCGTACCATTTCTTTTCAACAATTTTTGGTTCAAAAACACTTTTCATCTTTTAATCTATAAAATTTGGTTTAATTCCATCTTCTAGACATTTTTTGTAACTTAATCTTGCTCTTTCTTGCAAATCAGAATTATCTTTCACGACTATTTGATAAGCTTCTGAGAAATCAAGATAGTTAGATGGAAGTTGAGGATTTAAATTAATTAATAAATCAAAGTTTTTATTAATCTTTACTCCCGGATATGAAATTTCAATATCAGTCTCTTGACCATCTTTATCATTAGATAGTTTATGCGGAATAAAAAGTTCTTTAGGTTGCTCCCATAATAACTTATCTAATTTGTTAGCCTGGTTTGCATCTAGGCATCTTAAATTTATTGATTTAAAAATATCTAATTTTAAATTATCTAAAAATACTTTACTTAAAAACCCACATGTAAATCTTATCGCACTATCTTCAGACTCACCTGCTGAAAGAAAGTCAATTTTATCCATTATTTATTTTTGACTTAATAAATATTCAGTTAAGAGAGATACGGGCCTTCCGCTTGAAGTTTTACCAAGCTTGCCACCGTAAGCAGTTCCAGCAATGTCTAAATGAGCCCATTTATAATTTTCCGTAAATCTGGAAAGAAAACAAGCAGCAGTAATTGTTCCCGCTCTTCCTCCAATATTTGCAATATCAGCATATTTACTATTTAAATCTTTCTGATAAACATCCCATAAAGGCAGTTGCCACGCTCTATCACAACTAGATTCACCACATTCGAGAATTTTATCTGCAAGAGGTTGATTATTTGAAAGCAGTCCAGTTGCTTCATGACCCAACGCGACGACACAAGCACCAGTTAAAGTAGCTATGTCAATAACGCTAGCTGGATTAAATCTCTCCACATAAGTCAAAGCATCGCAAAGCACAAGTCTACCCTCAGCATCAGTATTAAGAATTTCTACAGTCTGTCCTGATAAAGTCTTAACCACATCACCAGGTTTAGTTGCTGTACTACTTGGCATATTTTCTGCAGAAGCAATCACTCCAATAATATTTGATTTGGGTTTAAGTTCTGCTATTGCTCTCATAGTACCCATTACACTGGCCGAACCACACATATCATATTTCATTTCATCCATAGCAGGGCTAGGTTTAATACTAATACCTCCGGTGTCAAAAGTTATTCCTTTTCCAACAATAACATTTGGCTTTTTATTTTTCGGCCCTCCTAAATATTGCATGATGATAAATTTTGATTCCTGAGCGCTCCCTTGACCAACTGAAAGCAGGCAATCCATACCAATTTTTTTCATTTCTTTTTCTCCCAAGACTTTTGTTTTTATATGAGGAAAAGTTCTAGAAAGAGCTTTTGCTTGTGAAGCTAGGTATGAGGGAGTACAAATATTTGCTGGAGTGTTGCCCAACTCTTTAGAGGTATTTATTCCTACCGCAGTTACTTGCCCTATTTTTATAGAATTTTTTAAAGTAGAGATATTATTGCCAATGTGAGTAGAAATAATTGAAACTTTATTTAAATTATTTTTTGGTTGATTTTTTTTGCCTTTAAAAAAGTACTTATATGAACTAGATTCAATAGTTCTTGCAAGAATTTTAAAATTCCATTCTTCTGATTTACTTTGGACTTTAACAAAGGGCATAAATATGTGAATATTTTTTGCTTTAGAGTTTAAGGCGGAATTTGCCATAGATAGAGCAAGTGTTAAAAACTCTGACTCAGTTAACTCTTTGTTTAATTTTCCACAACCTTTTAAATATACTTTTTCAGCTGATATTCCATTCAAACTAGGCAAATAAACAGAATTACCTAATGATCCAGAGAGCTCATTTCGTGAAATTAATTTTTTTAAAACACCCTTAGATTTTGTGTCAATAAATTTTGTAACACCATCTAATTTTTTACTTTCATAATTTCCGATAATTAAAGCTTCTGTTTTTAAAGTAGAAAGCTCAGCCATCTTTATTTTCGATAAAGATACGTTAATTAATTTTTTCATCTTTTACTCCTTGTCAATTTCTTATAGGTTATTTTGAGTTAACATTCATATAGAAACTTATTATGCCAAAAATTATAGTTCTATATATTCTAAAGCAAGTATCTAAAACGATATTTGTTACTTTTTTAATCTTATTTGGAATACTTTTTTTAAACGAATCGATTCAGTTTTTAGAAAAAGCTTCTCGAGGAGAATTGTACCCAGAACTTTTACTTTTAGTTCTCTTATTTAGCTTGCCATCAATATTAGAGGTAGCAGTTCCTATTTCAGTATTTTTGGGCGTTTTGATATCTATATACAACCTTAACAAAACAAATGAGATCTCATTCGCTTATCAAGTCGGATTAGGCTCGAAAGGACTTATTTTTATAAGCAGCATTCCAGCATTATTTTTAAGTATTTTTGTAGCGTTTAATTCTTTTTATTTAATGCCATTATCTAATTCAAATTTATCTTTTTTGTCAGACACTCAAAAATTTTCTGATACTTTTAAATTAATGGGAGAAGGAAAAATTAATAAAATCCCTGATTTGGATGGAATTTTTTATGCAGAAAAAGCATCTGATAGAGGTTTTCAAGGTGTATTTGCCAATTTTAATTCTGTGGATGCGGATTTGGTTTTAAGTGCCTCTGAGGTGCTAGGGAAATCTTCAGAGGAGAATATGAATCAATTAATTTTTGAAAATGGAAACATGCTTGTCCCTTCTGATCAAGGGTATATGGATTTAGAATTTAAAGAGCTTTCTTTTCTCTTTCCAAAAAAAATCAAACCTATTGAGAAAAAATTAGAATTAATGACTCTTAACTCATTAATTACAAATGAGAAGGATTCGCTGTTAGCAGGTGAAATATTAAAAAGACTTTCAATGGCACTGATGCTGATTATTTCAGTTTTATTAGCAGTTCCTCTTAGTTTAAGAATGGCTAATAACGGAAGGTTCGCATTAATCTTAATCGGATTAGTAATTTTTTTATCCTATTATGGGTTGGTAATTGGTCAAAAAGCACTTGTTTCAGACGCAATTTTTACACCTCTTCAAGTCTTTTTGCTCATACATTCAATTTATTTGAGCACGGCCTTTCTTTTCTACAGCTTAGAAAGAACTTCTATTGATTTGGGCTCGGTAATTGCTAACAAGTTTTCTAAAAATTGGATAATGCAGCTTTTTATCTTAATGATCTTGGTATATGTATTGATCAATTTTATCTATCTTGGAACTGCTAAATGAATTATCTCTTAGGCGGTACCTTAGGTTTTTCTTTTTTTATGCAGTCTTTAAAGATGCTTGGAGTAGTTTTTTTGATCATTTTTGCCTTAGATTCTTTATTACAGTTAATTTCGGAATTAGAAGACTTAAATAATAACTATTCCTTCTATTTAGCATTAAATTACTTAGGTCTTATTGCTCTAAGCAGATTCTGTGAAATATTTCCTCTGTGTTGTGTTATTTCAGCTATTTTAACATTTGGCCTATTAAGTGATTCAGGCGAATTGACTGCAGCCAGAGTTTTGGGTAAATCTCTTTTTTCAATAATTCTAGACATCCTTAAACCAATATTTATCTTTTTATTAATGACATTATTCTTATTAGAATTCGTCACTCCAAAGTTAGAAAAAGAGGCGGCTTATTTAAAGTATGGAAATTTAGATAATTCTGAAGAGCAGAAGTGGCTTTATAAGAAAAATAATTTTGTTAAATTCAAGACAGAAAGCGATCTTGTGAAGGACATAACTTTATTTGAATTAAATGAAGATAAAAAAATAATAAATATCATATCCTCTTCAAGAAGTGACATTTCAAGAGACGGGTGGAATTTATTAGATTCAGAAAATATTTTAACTAAGAAAAAAATAAATAATTTTAATTGGAAAGATGGTCCTGAATATGGATTTGACGAAAGGCTAAGAAGAAAGGAAATGGCTCTATCTAAAGTTTACAAAATACTAAACGAAGCAGGCCCAACTCGAGAAAAAAATATGATTTCGTATGAGTTTTGGAAGAAAATTTTCGAACCAATATCAGCGATAGCAATAATAATTTTTGCATTGGCAGTTTCAAATAAGCTGTTTGGTTTAAATAAAAACTTAGAAAGACTTCTATTTGGAGTTCTAATTGCCTATGGATTTAACCTTTTTTTAAAAGTGCTTGGAAATGTAGCAATCATTAACGGCTTTTCTCCTAGCCTAGCTATTGTTCTTCCTTCTTTAATTGTTCTAGCTGTTGGATATCGGATAATAAAAGATCAATAGCTTCTAACAATTTCAGTTTTAGACAGTTTATCTCCCAAGGTCTTTTTTTCTTTATTAAAAAACATATACACAAAATTAGAAAATAAAAGAATCGTAAAAAATATGGAATAAAAAGATCTAAGAATCATTGTTTTAGTCTTGATATTAGCTTCATCTTCTGAGATTAATCTTATCTTCCAAACTTGCATACCTAGAGTTTGGCCGTTATTTACTTTCCAAAAATAACAAAAGAAACCTATGGCAATAATCACGAAAGATAATTGAAGAAATATTTTTTCTATGTCACTTTCTAATGCCTTACCGTTTAGGTATGTAATCAATATTACAAAACTCATATATATTCCAACAATTAAGATGCTATCGTAAAATACAGCTAGAAGCCTTCTAAAAATACCTGCAGGAGTCTTGGCGCTTGGATTATTCATGTAATTAAATTCTTATTGAATCAAAAAGAAAATTGTATAGCTACTTTAATCAATAAAATAAATAATAGAATATATGATCAGAACAAAAATTATTTTAGGATCTCTTGGATTCATCCCTTTTGGATTATTTACAACTTTGCCTTGGATTTTAGGGGAACATATAGCTGAATTTTCTTTATCTTTGCTAGCTATTTACGGAGGAGTAATTTTATCCTTTCTAGGAGGCATGATTTGGGGTTGGCCTAATGAATTTTTGAATAAAAAAGTCCTTTTTCTGGGAGTTCTCTTTTCCTTAGTTGGCTTTGTAATAATTTTTTTAGTTCAAAGACATTTATTATTGACTTTAATTCTAAATTTTATTTTTTTCCCGTTATTTTATTTATTTGAAAAAAATAATAGCGACATGTTTCTAGATTTAGATTATCAAAAATTGAGACTTAGTTTAACCACTGCAGTAAGTGGGTGTTACCTATTAAGTTTTTTAAACTTTTTATAGAACTATTCATTTAATGTTAAATTTACTTTTTAGATAAATTAAGAAAAGGTAACTATGCCCGAAAAGGAATCCAATTTTTCTCATGCTACTTTCTTTGGTCACCCATTAGGGCTTAGAACTTTGTTTTTTACAGAGCTTTGGGAGCGAATGTCCTATTACGGCATAAGGGGCTTATTAGTTTTGTATATGACTATTGGAGTTACTGATAATCAAGGGCTTGGATGGTCTAATATCGAGGCCAATGCTGTCTATGGCATCTATGCAGGCATGGTGTATTTCTTAGCATTGCCTGGAGGATGGCTTGCAGATAATTTATTGGGTTATCAAAAAGCTGTCCTTTACGGCGCATTAATTATTATGTTGGGGCACTTCACTCTAGCAATTCCTCTCGAAGAGACCTTCATTCTTGGTTTAGCAATTGTTGCTATTGGCACAGGATTGTTAAAACCTAATATTTCTTCTATAGTTGGCCAGCTTTATTCGGATCAAGACGACCGAAGAGACTCAGGATTTACGATTTTTTATATGTCTATAAATATAGGAAGTATGCTTGGTTTTGCTATATGTGGTTATTTAGGTGAGCGAGTAGGATGGCACTGGGGTTTTGGTGCAGCAGGTATCGGAATGTTTTTCGGCGTCATTCAATTTGTTTATTTTAGAAACCAACTCGGAGATGCAGGCTTAAATCCCAATGATATGGATGAAGGACGAAGAAGCACCTTAAGACGTTGGACCATCATTACGGTTTTATTTTTTTCTGCAGTGGTAATCTCAGGAGTCTTTGGGCTTTGGAGTATAGATCCAGTATTCTTTGCCGAACAATTTCGTGACTTTCTTGTCATCATTTCATTCCTTTATTTTTATTACTTGTTTTTCTTTGCAGGGCTAACGAGCTTTGAAAAGAAAAACGTATTGATGCTTCTGCTTTTATTTGTAGGTGCTGCAGCTTTTTGGTCTGGATTTGATCAATCTGCAGGTTCCTTATCGATTTTTACTAGAGACTATGTGAATCTTACTTTTGGCTCTTTTCAAGCTCCTGTCAGTTGGACACAATTTTTAAACCCACTTTTTGTGGTGATGTTTGCTCCTTTCTTTGCCTATCTTTGGGTATTTTTGGGCAAAAGGAATTTAAACCCCAATACACCAGTAAAATTTGGCATTGGTTTAATTTTCATGGGCTTAGGCTTTATCGTGATGCTTTATGCTGTGCAATACGCAATGGTTGACGCACCTGTAGGAGTCCAGTGGTTGCTCTTAACTTATCTATTACACACCTTTGGCGAATTGGCTTTATCCCCAGTAGGTTTATCTGCTTTTTCCAGATATTCGCCTAAAAAATATCTTGGCCAAATGATGGGCTTATGGTTTTTAGCATCCTCTCTTGGCGGAGTCCTTGCTGGATTGTTGGGCGGGGAGGCAACCGAATCTGGTTTGAGCAGCATGACTCCAATATTTTCTGAACTGATCTATTATTATTT
This sequence comes from SAR86 cluster bacterium, assembly GCA_028135785.1. Taxonomy (GTDB): domain Bacteria; phylum Pseudomonadota; class Gammaproteobacteria; order Magnimaribacterales; family AG-339-G14; genus CASICS01. The sequence goes on along the minus strand of JAOIHS010000001.1, from coordinate 175,058 downwards.
GATATTGGCAGCAGTCTTAATAGTTCTTTCTTTCTTTATCAAAGGCAAAGCTAGTTCATCCTAGAAGAGAGAACTCTTTCAGACTTAGTCAAATCATGTGGATATGGTGGTTAGTTAGTCTTTATTTGTATCCAACTCTTTTTCAAGATCTTTAATCTTTTTCTTAAGTTCAAGTTCTTCAACTCTTTTTTCAAGCTCATCTGTTGTTGATTCTTCTGTTATTTTCAATCCTCCGAAAAGCCATCCAAAAAACCAAACGGAGAAATTAGCAATCAAAAGCCAGACAACTGCAAGAAAAATGCCTAAAACGGTTAAATCCCGGAACGCGGTAGGGTAATCATTTTGAGCAATAATCTGTAACAAAACTCCCAAAAACAAGCCTAGAACAATTATTACGAGCGATATTCTGCGGATTACACCTTTCATGTCTAATCCAGCCGCAGATGCAACTCCAACAGCAGTAGCCGCTCCTAAAACGCCTTTTGCAACATTTTTTCCTATTTTCTTGCTATCCATCTACCTATTCTAAAACCATATAGAACAATTTGTTAATTCTTTAATTATTTTTTAGAGATTTTAGTTAGCGGTACTTTTTGGAGCAGAGGGAGTATTCACAAATGTTATCGCCCAATGCAAAAGAATAACCGCAGTTAAATCTCCAGTTGCATCTAACATTCTGCTAAAGCCCATGCCGCCAAGAAAAGTAAAAATACAAGCATTGAGTTTCCAGCGTAAAGTGAAATAGTGAATGGTTGCAAAAAGAAGATTGCTTATAAACACGCCAAGCCAAAAGAAACTGATACCGGTAATATCCGAAGTAATTAAAAGAGGCAGAGAAAGTCTGAATGCAATTTCTTCAACTGCAGAAATCATAAAGAGATATCCAATCCAGATTAATTGACGCAGATCAAATTCTCTTTTTGTATATTCAAGAAATCCAAAGATAATAGTTGCAACTGCCAAACTCCAAAGAAGATATTTCAAAGGATTTCTAAATAAATTATCCAGTGAAGACAATAGGGCAGATTGTATAGATGGTAACAAAAGACAAATAATCGCTATCGAAGCCATGCTAAGGCCATGTCTGGCAAGTACTTGCCGAAATTTAGAGATGTAAGTCTTTTGATTTAAAGCTGCTCTTTGCAGTCGACCCGCAGGAATTGGATTAGAAGCTTCCTTCATTGATGATTATACGATTAAGTTAATCGTTGGAATGCAGTTCTTCGTTCAGTTCTATGATTTTTTTATTCGGGCGACACTGGATAGAGCCAGTTAAAGAATTTCTGATAAATAAAAGATCAGATTTAGAAGCAAGCTCAGAAGCTTTTAAAGTTTTAGAAATCTCGCCCTCATCATCAATAACTTCTACTTTGGAAGAAGCTGTCAAATAAAGTCCAGCCTCTACAGTACATCGATCTCCCAAGGGAATACCCAAACCTGAGTTAGCTCCAAGTAGACAATTTTTTCCAAGAGAAATTATGACATCGTTACCACCAGATAATGTCCCCATAGTAGAAGCTCCACCGCCAATATCGGTTTTATCCCCAATGACGACTCCTTGAGAGATTCTGCCCTCGATCATTGCTTCGCCCAAAGAACCAGCATTAAAATTTACAAAGCCTTCATGCATGATCGTAGTTCCTGATCCCAAATAAGCTCCTAATCTCACACGGTTAGCATCGGCAATTCTGACATCGGGTAAAGTTACGTAATCAGTCATACGCGGAAATTTATCAATGCTATGCACTAGGATATGTTGGTTTGCTTTTCTTGCTTCTAGTTGAGCTTTTTTAAAATCTTTAATAGAAAAAGGACCTTCAGAAGTCCATACCACATTTTGTAAAATGCCATAGATACCATCTAAATTAGTTTCGTTAGGTTTTACTAATCGATAAGAGAGTAGATGAAGTTTTAAATAAGCTTCAGGAACTGAAGCAGGAGCTGAGTCATCACTTACAGAAACAATTTCATATGCTTTATCAGAAGAATCAAGATCATCTGACGAAATATTTTCTTCAGCAAAAAACATTTCAATCCAGTTACCATCACTATTCTTTTTACCTAAGCCTAAACCTGTCCAATTACTCATTATCCAAAACCTTTTTTATACTTGTTAATGCTTTCTTCGTAGATTCTATATTATGCACGAGCGCAATTCTTAAATATTGTTCAGCTGGATTTATTCCATTTTTTTCTGCGCCTAAATATTTACCAGGCAAGACAATAACCTTTTCTAGATCGTAAAGTTTTTTTGTAAATACTTCTGAATTATTTACTTTTAGCCAAAGATAGAATGCTCCTTCAGGAGTAAGAGAATCTCTTTCTAAAATAGTTTCAGCTAATTTAAACTTTTCCTTGTAAGCGATTCTATTTTTTTCAACTATCACATCATCTTGCCAAGCAAACGCGCTTGCTTTTTGAATAGGTAGCGGAACACTAACACCATGAAACATTCTATATTTTGAATAAGCAGAAATTATTTCTGCATCTCCAGTTGCACAACCAGATCTAAATCCAGGTAGATTTGAGCGTTTTGAAAGGCTATGAAGAGCTACAACATTTTTAAAATTACCATTAACTTCAAATGCTACTTCAAGAATAGATGATGGCTTTTCTTTAAAATATATATCTAGGTAACATTCATCACTTAAGATTTTAAAATTATATTTATTGCTCAGTTCTATGACATATCTTAAATCATGCCTAGTCATAACTTTTCCGGTGGGATTAGAAGGGGAGCACAAAACTAGTAGCTGGCATTTCTCCCATTCTTTTTTGTCTATAGATTTCAAATTAATTTTAAAATTATTTTCTTCATTGCAATCCATAAACTTAGCCTCAGCTCCTGCAAATAAAGTCGCGCCTCCGTAGATTTGATAGAACGGATTAGGCATAAAGACGTATGGCTTAGCATTGACTATTTCTTTATTCACCATTGTCTGGATGGCAGAGAATGTTCCTTCCCTTGTGCCGCCAACCAAAAAAATCTCTTCATTTTTAACATTTGATAAATCAAAATTATTATCTAAATAAGCTTTATAACTTTCTCTTAATTCAGGAATCATAGACATTGGTGGATAATGACTAAAAAGATTTTTATTTTGTGAAACGATATCTAGAGTATCAGGATTAGCAGGGTGTTTTGGTTCTCCTATAGATAGATTTATTTCTTCAGCAAGTCCTTTAGGGTTAATTAGATTTCGTAATCTTTCAAATGGATAAGATTCTATTTTAGAAATTAGATTATTCATTTATTAAAAGCTTTCTTCTTCTCTTTTTGTAAGTACCTCAGCTCCGTCACTTGTAACTAATATTGTGTGTTCCCATTGAGCAGATAATCTACCGTCGACTGTTTCAACCGTCCAGCCATCTTTTTTTGATAACTTTGTTTTGTGAGTACCTATATTAATCATTGGTTCAATTGTAAAACACATGCCTTCTTTCAAAGACATTCCAGTATTAGGTTGTCCGTAGTGAAGAATTTGAGGTTCTTCATGAAAATTAAGACCTAATCCATGACCACAGTAATCTCTCACTACAGAATAATGATTAAGTTCTGCATGTTTTTGAATTATATTTCCTAAATCTCCAAGCCTTACTCCAGGTTTGACTAATTCTATGCTTTTGTAGAGACATTCTTGTGTAATTTTTACTAACCTTTCTGCGTGGGGCTTTTTATTTCCAACAAAAAACATTTTGCTTGTATCACCATGGAAGCCGTCTTTGATAACAGTGATATCAATATTTAGAATATCTCCATCTTTTAAAATTTGTTTTTCATCTGGAATGCCGTGACAAATAACTTGATTTATAGATGTACAAATAGTTTTTGGGTAACCTTTGTAATCTAAACAAGCTGGAATGCAGTCAATTTCATTAACTATGAAGTCATGACAGATATCATCAAGAGCGCCGGTAGACACGCCAGCTTTGACGTGATCTTCAATCATCTCTAAAGTTTTTGCTGCTAACTTTCCAGCAATCTTCATTTTTTCTATTTGTTTTGCAGTTTTTATCAATTTATTTATATATTACATAGACTAACTAAGATAAATTCATTATAGTCATTTTCTAATGCAAACGGCATTAGAACAAATAATCGCGATACTTAGTTTTCACTATGTCGCGATTTTTTTTAAAAATTTATTATCGCTATTAGGTAAGAATGGACTTTAAACCAGCTACCTTAATATTGAAATCAGGAGAGCTATTTCAAGGAATCAGTTTCGGTTCCGATATTTCAAAAGTTGGCGAACTTATTTTTAATACCTCAATGACTGGGTATCAGGAAATTATTACAGATCTTTCTTACACCGACCAGATAGTATGTTTTACATATCCGCAAATTGGTAATACAGGCGTGAATAATGAAGATCTAGAATCTAGTTATGGAGGCTGTTCGGGAGTAGTAATCAAAGAGCTCTCTAAAATAGAAAGTAGTTGGAGAAACGAAAGTGATTTATCGAGCTTCCTTGATGAAAAAGAAATACCAGGTATTGCTAATATAGATACTAGAAAACTTACTAGAATTCTCCGTGAAAAAGGTTCTCAAATTGCTGCAATAATTCCAGGAAAATTTTCTGAAAAAGAAGCGCAGTCTTTATTGAATAGTTTCGATGATTTAAAAGGAAAAGACTTAGCTAAAGTAGTCAGTACAAAAAAAACTTATACTTGGGATAAACCTTCTTATCAAACAATTCCGTTAAAGCCAGTCTACAAAGTAATCGCTTATGATTTTGGAGTTAAGCACAATATATTAAGATTATTAGTCGATAGAGGTTGCGAAGTAAAGGTCGTCCCAGCTGAAACTCCCGCTTCAGAAATTATTAAAGAAAGTCCTGATGGAATTTTTCTTTCAAATGGACCAGGAGATCCTGAGCCATGTAGCTATGCCATATCTTCAATTAAGGAATTAATAGAGCAAGGCTTCCCTATTTTTGGTATCTGTCTCGGTCATCAATTGCTTGGCTTAGCTTTAGATTTAAAAACAGAAAAAATGAAGTTTGGTCATCATGGAGCAAATCACCCAGTCCAAAATTTAGTAAATAAATCTGTTTTTATAACGAGTCAAAATCATGGATTTACAATCAGTGAAAAAAGTTTAATTGATGATGTCGAAGTAACTCATAGATCTTTATTTGATAAATCTATTCAAGGCATTTCATTAAAAAATGGAAATGTATTTGGATTTCAAGGACATCCAGAGGCAAGTCCAGGACCTAAAGACATACAAAGCTTATTTAATAAATTTATTGCCAATATCAAAACTTTTAAAGATAAAAAATAGATGCCTAAAAGAACAGATTTAAAATCTATACTAATTATTGGAGCAGGTCCTATTGTTATAGGACAAGCATGTGAATTTGATTATTCTGGAGTTCAGGCATGCAAGGCTTTAAGAGAAGAGGGGTTTAGAGTCATTTTAGTAAATTCAAATCCAGCAACAATAATGACCGATCCAGAATTAGCTGATGCTACATATATCGAACCTATTAATTGGGAGTCATTAAAAAAGATAATTGCTATAGAAAAACCAGATGCAATTTTACCTACTATGGGAGGTCAAACTGGTTTAAATGCGGCGTTAGATTTAGACAAGCACGGAGTTTTGAAAGAATTTAATATTGAGCTTATAGGCGCCACTAAAGAAGCTATTGATAAAGCTGAAGATAGGGAAAAATTTGCCCAAGCCATAGAGAAAATTGGTTTAAAGACTCCTAAAGCCGGACTAGCTCACAATCTTGAAGAAGCAAACAGAATACTTTCCGAGGTTGGTTTTCCATGCATTATCAGACCAAATTTTACTATGGGCGGAACAGGGAGCGGTATTGCTTATAATATTGATGAATTTGAATATATATGTGAAAGAGGCTTGGACCTTTCTCCTACTACAGAGCTATATATAGATCAGTATTTAACAGGTTGGAAAGAATATGAAATGGAAGTTGTTAGAGATAAGGCAGATAATTGCATAATTATTTGTAGTATTGAAAATTTTGACCCCATGGGCGTTCATACTGGCGACTCAATAACAGTTGCTCCTGCACAAACTCTTACAGATAAAGAATTTCAACACATGCGTGATGCCTCTATGGCAATTTTGAGAGAAATTGGAGTCGAAACGGGAGGCTCCAATGTGCAATTTGCTATAAACCCTAAAAATGGAGATATGGTTGTAATAGAAATGAATCCTAGAGTTTCTAGATCCTCAGCTTTAGCCTCAAAAGCTACAGGTTTTCCAATCGCAAAAATAGCAGCTAAGCTTGCAGTAGGTTTCACTTTAGATGAATTAGAAAATGATATAAGTGAAGATGGTATCCCCGCATCTTTTGAGCCTACTATCGATTATGTAGTAACGAAAATCCCTAGATTTAATTTCGAAAAATTTTCTGGAGCCACTCATACTTTAACTTCACAAATGAAATCTGTTGGAGAAGTTATGGCAATCGGCTCAACTTTTAAAGAATCTTTTCAAAAAGCTATCAGAGGTTTAGAGATAGATAAAAGTGGATTAGATCCCTTTGAAAAACCATTAAAAAAATCAGAATTAAGAGCTGGAATAATAACGCCAACTCCAGAAAGAATTTATTACTTAGGCGAAGCTCTCAGACAAGAATACTCTATAGATGATATCCATCAAATGAGCGGAATAGATCCTTGGTTTTTAATGGAATTAAAAAATATTATTGATTTTGAGAAAGAAATTCAAAAAGAAGGTTTTCTATCCAATAAAGAAATGTTTTTGGAGGCAAAAAAAATGGGTTTTTCTGATAAAAGAATATCTTCAATATTATCTTTTTCGGAAGATAAAATAAGATCTTCAAGAAAAGAATTAAATATTAATCCTGTTTTTAAAAGAGTTGATACTTGTGCTGCAGAATTTAGAACAACAACTGCTTATATGTATTCAACCTATCAGGATGAATGTGAAGCAAACCCGACAGAAAGAAAAAAAGTAATGGTTCTTGGCGGTGGTCCAAATAGAATTGGACAAGGTATTGAATTTGACTATTGTTGTGTACATGCTGCTCAAGCATTAAGAGAAAATGGATTTGAAACAATAATGGTCAATTGCAATCCAGAAACTGTCTCAACAGATTACGACACATCAGATCGTCTGTATTTTGAACCAATAACTTTAGAAGACGTCATGGAGATTATCGAGGTTGAAAAACCAGATGGATTGATAATTCAATACGGAGGACAAACTCCTCTCAAATTAGCTAACGATTTAGAAAGGTTTAAGGTTCCTATTTTTGGAACGTCTCCAGATCAAATTGACCTTTCAGAAGACCGAGCAAGGTTTTTAGAGTTTGTCGAAAATAATAACCTAACCCAACCTCCAAATGGAATGGCTTCCAACAAAGAGCAAGCTATTGAAATAGGAAATAAAATTGGTTACCCGATCGTTGTAAGGCCGTCTTATGTTTTAGGTGGAAGAGCAATGGAAATTGTTTATGGAACAGAAGACTTAATAATATATCTAACGGAAGCATTTCAAGTAAATGATTCAAATCCAGTTCTTTTGGATAAATTTTTAGATGTGGCAATTGAATTCGATGTAGAAGCTATCAGTGACGGACAAGATATTCTCATATGCGGAATCTTGCAGCATATAGAACAGGCTGGAGTTCATTCAGGAGATTCAGCTTGCTCAATTCCTCCATACAATATTTCTAACGAAGCTTTAGAAAATATAAAAAAAGAAGTTACTAAAGTTATAGAAAATATGGAAATAATAGGACTAGTTAATGTCCAATTGGCATATGTAAATGAAAAAATATATTTACTCGAAGTTAATCCAAGGGCATCAAGAACAATTCCATTTGTTTCAAAAGCTTTAGGTATGCCTCTAGCTGCAATTGCAGCAAGAGTAATGGCAGGAATATCTCTGAAAGATCAAGGAATAGATTCTGTTCCAGAATTAGATTTCTTTAGTGTAAAAGAAGCCGTAATGCCTTTTGATAGATTTCAAAATGTTGATCCTATTTTAGGTCCAGAAATGAGATCCACTGGAGAAGTAATGGGGATAGGAAAAACTTTTATTGAGGCTTTTGAGAAAGCAGAAATAGCAGCAGGAGTTCAAATCCCTAAAAGTGGAGCTGCCTTTATAAGTGTAAGAGATACTGACAAACAGTTTCTAGAGGAAATTGCTAAAGATTTAACTTCTAAAGATTTTGCACTCGTTGCAACTAAAGGAACAGTAAGAACGTTAAATAAACTTGGATATGAAGCAAAACAAATTAATAAGGTCGTTGAAGGAAGGCCTCACATAATAGATTTAATGAAAAATAATGAAATCAGTCTTGTGATTAATACAACAGAGGGTAGGGAATCAATCAAAGACTCAGCTTCTATTCGAAGAACCGCTTTAGATCAAAAGATTTGTTGCACTACTACCATTCAAGGCGCGGTTGCAATTTGCAAAGTAATAACGAATGAGCTTGATTGGTCAGTGCAAAAACTTCAAGATATACATTCATGAGTGGAATTGAAGATAGGGAGCCAATGACCGTAAAGGGAGAAATCCTGCTGCGTGAGGAGCTCGATCATTTAACTACCCAAAGACCTAAGATTTCTAAAGAGATAGCTACTGCCAGAGAATTTGGAGATTTAAAAGAAAATGCAGAATATCATGCTGCTAAAGAACAACAAGGCTTGGCAGAAGCAAGAATAAGAGAAATTGAATCGAAACTTAGTAGAGCTCAAGTGATAGATGTCTTATCTATTCCTAGTTCAGGAAAAATAATTTTTGGTACAACAATATCTATGGTTAATCTTTCAGATGACATAAAAGTCTCTTACCGAGTTGTCGGTGAGGACGAAGCCGATGTTCAGACTGGAAAAATTTCATATTCTTCTCCTCTAGCTAGGGCTTTAATTGGAAAAGAAGAAGGCGATGTAATTAAATTTGAAAGCCCTTCGGGTATTCAAGAATATGAAATTTTATCTGTGCTCCATAAATAGTGGCAAAAGATTCATCATATTATTCAGGCGAAAAGTATAATTCTCTTGCAAAGAAAAAAGGCTATAGGTCTAGAGCTGCTTTTAAGTTACTTCAAATAAATAAATCAGAAAAATTATTTTCTAAAAATGACAATATTCTAGATCTCGGATGCGCCCCCGGAGGTTGGTGTCAGGTAGCCTTCGAAAACATAGGATTTTCTGGATCTATAACAGGTATTGATATACTAAATATGGATATGATTAAGGGTATAAATTTTATCAAAGAAGACTTGAGGTCTTTAAATATGGATTTAATTAAAGGCCCAAAAGATATTGTAATCTCTGATATTGCCCCCAATATAAGTGGTATAGCCTTTAGCGATACTATGAATATGATCGAGTTATTAGAAATCGAGCTAAGCATAGTAGACAAATTCCTTGTAAAAGGGGGTAAATTTCTAGCAAAATGCTTTGAAGGGGAATCTTTTTTATTTTTAAATAAAGAGTTTTCTAAAAGATTTAATTCTGTAAAGAGAATTAAACCAGATGCTTCTAGGATTAAATCGAATGAATGTTATATTTTAGGTACAGATAAAAATAATTAAAATAGGATTAATATGTCACAACTTATGAAAAATGCTCTTTTATGGATGGCCATCGTTGGAATGACCTTCTTTGCTGTTCAAAATGCTTATCAAGCTGCTCCGAAACAGTCTATGACATATTCAGAATTTGTATCTTTAGTTAACAAAGATCAAATAAGCAGCGTTTCATTTAAAGGAGACGGTTTCACAATAGATGGAACTCTAGGTGATGGTTCAACCTTCACCACTACCAGACCTTTATATATTCAAGATGATCGACTAATGAATGATCTCTTTGCTCATCAAGTAGAAGTACTGGGAGAGCAGCCAGAGTCAGATAGCATTTGGTCTCAATTATTAGTTGCAAGTTTTCCAATTCTTATAATTTTAGCAATTTTCTTCTTTTTTATGAGACAAATGCAAGGTGGACCCGGAGGAAAAGGTGGCCCTATGAGTTTTGGTAAAAGTAAAGCTAAGATGCTCGAAGGCGGAAAAGTGAAGACTACTTTTAAGGATGTTGCAGGAGTTGAAGAAGCTAAAGAAGAAGTTCAAGAGCTAGTTGACTTTTTAAGAGATCCTACAAAATTTCAAAAATTAGGTGGAAAAATTCCAAGAGGTATCTTGATGGTGGGTTCTCCAGGAACTGGAAAAACTCTTTTAGCTAGAGCGATAGCTGGAGAAGCTAAAGTTCCTTTCTTTACTATTTCAGGATCAGATTTTGTTGAAATGTTTGTCGGAGTAGGAGCATCAAGAGTAAGAGACATGTTTGAACAAGCTAAGAAACAATCTCCATGTATTGTATTCATTGATGAGATTGATGCTGTCGGAAGACATAGAGGTGCTGGTTTGGGTGGCGGTCATGATGAAAGAGAGCAGACTTTAAATCAACTATTAGTAGAAATGGATGGGTTTGAATCTAATGAAGGAGTAATTATTATAGCTGCTACGAATAGACCTGACGTATTAGATCCAGCTCTTTTAAGACCTGGACGTTTTGATAGACAAGTTGTTGTTCCATTACCTGACATCAAAGGTAGAGAACAAATTCTTAAAGTTCATATCCAAAAAGTTCCAGTTGCCGATGATGTAGAAACTTCTTTTATAGCAAGAGGTACTCCAGGATTTTCAGGAGCCGATTTAGCTAATTTAATTAATGAGGCAGCTTTATTTGCTGCTAGGTCTGGAAAGAAAAAAGTATCTATGTCTGAATTAGAGCTAGCTAAAGATAAAGTAATGATGGGGGCGGAAAGAAGATCTATGGTTATGAGTGAAGAAGATAAAACTCAAACCGCATATCATGAAGCAGGTCATACAATTATTGGAAAAGAATTAAAAGATCACGATCCAGTTTATAAAGTATCTATTATTCCTAGAGGAAGAGCTCTTGGAGTAACAGTGTTTTTGCCTGAAGAAGATAAATATAGTTTAAGCAAGCAAGCGCTATTGGATAGGATTTGTGGTCTCTATGGAGGAAGAATTGCTGAAGAATTAATTTATGGTAAAGAGGGAGTCACAACAGGTGCTTCCAACGATATAGAACGAGCCTCTGAGTTAGCAAGAAATATGATTACTAAATGGGGTTACTCTGAAAAGCTTGGCCCAATAAAATATTCTGAAGAACAAGGAGATGAACCTTTCTTAGGAAGATCTGCAGGAAATTCTTCTACCACATTTTCTGATCAAACATCCGAATTAATAGATTCTGAAGCTAGAAAGATAATTGATGATTGCTATGCAAAAGCTACTAAAATTCTGACTGACAATTTAGATAAGCTTCATAAAATGGCAAAGGCACTAGTTGAACTGGAAACTTTAAATAGTAATCAGATCGAGGATATTATGGCAGGAGCGACTCCTAGATCAAATGAAGATGATGATTCTGGAACTAAAAAAAATAAAGATAAAACCGATCCTCCTTTAACAGACCCAGCAAACCAGACATAACAATTATGCTCTTTGGTAAAAAAGAGCTTAATTTTGATATTCCCAGAGTTATGGGGATTATCAATATAACTCCAGATTCCTTTTCGGATGGCGGTAAATTTTTCTCTAAAGAAAAGTCTAAAATTATTCTCTCTAAAGTTATTCAAGAAATTGAACTTATGGAAAAATGCGGCGTTTCATTTATAGATATTGGTGCTGAATCAACAAGACCCGGCTATATTCCAATCTCTGAAGAAGAGGAACTAGATAGAATAATTCCTGTTCTAGAAATTATTAAAGATTTTAATACCGTATTTTCAATTGACTCTTCAAAGCCAAAAGTGTTGAAGGAAGCCATAAAAAATGGAGTAGGCCTAATCAATGACGTGAACTCTTTAAAAGATAATGAATCTAAAGAAGAGGTCAAAAATTCTAAATTACCTATTTGTATTATGCATAAAAAAGAAAACTCTTCGAAATTAGATATTTGCGAAGAAATTTCACTTTATTTTGAGAAGCAAATTGAATCCCTAATAAATTTTGGAATAGAGTCAGAAAAAATTATTTTAGACCCTGGATTTGGATATGGCAAAAGTGCAAAAGAAAATATAAAAATTTTAAGTAGTTTTGATTATTCAAAATTTTCTAATAAGTCTATAGTTGGAATATCAAGAAAAGGATTTTTAAAAAAATTGACATCAAATAATGATTTAGATGATGTGAGTATTAGTGCTGCTATAATTTCTGCTATGAATGGAGCAAGTATTATTCGTGTTCATAATGTTTCAGAAACGATGAAAAAAATGGGAGAGATCTTTGGCTAGTCTTTTAAAAATCAATAAAAGAAAGTACTTTGGAACAGATGGAATTCGAGGTTCAATTTCTAAAGAGACTAACCCAGAATTTGTTCTTAAGCTTGGATGGGCTGCTGGTTCGGTTTTTAAGGAAGAAGGAATCAATACTTTGATAATTGGTAAAGATACTAGAATATCTGGCTATATGCTAGAAACAGCTCTTCAAGCAGGAATTATTGCTGCTGGAGTGAATGTTAAACTTGTTGGACCTATGCCCACTCCAGCAATTTCTTATTTAGCTAACTCTTTTAAAAAGCAAGCAGGCGTTGTAATCAGTGCCTCTCACAACTCTTATGAAGATAACGGAATAAAATTTTTTGGAGATGATGGAAAAAAAATACCCGACTCTTTAGAGCAAAAAATAGAACAAAAGTTATCTGAAGACATGATTGTAGTGGATGCAAAATATCTAGGAAAGGCCGAAAGAATTAGTGATGCAAATGGAAGATATATTGAGTTTTGTAAGAGTTCTTTAAAAAGAGATATCAATTTTTCAAGCCTAAAAATTGTTTTGGATGTTGCCAACGGTGCAGCATACGATGTGGCTCCAAAAGTATTTAGGGAATTAGGAGCTGAACTTATTGTAATTGCAGATAAACCTGATGGTATGAACATCAATAAAGATTGTGGATCAACTAATATAGAATTATTAAAAAATGAAGTAAAAAAACATGCTGCAGATTTTGGATTAGCGTTAGACGGAGATGGAGATAGATTGATTTTCGTCGATGAAAATTCTGAAAAATTAGATGGCGATGAAATTTTATTTATTTTAGCTAGAGATAAGTTTGAAAATCAAATCACATTAGGATCAAAAGGAGTAGTTGGTACTATCATGACAAATAAAGGGTTAGAAATTGCTCTAAAAGAATTTGGAATTGATTTAATTAGAGCTGATGTTGGTGATAGGTACGTCCTTCAAAAATTAGAAGAACTTGAATGGGAATTAGGAGGTGAGCAATCTGGTCATATAATGTGTTTAGATATTGCTAATACTGGAGATGCAATAGTTTCATCCATAAAATTTTTAGAAGCAGTTTTATATTCTAATAAATCATTGCAGCAACTTTTAAAGCCATTTAAAAAATATCCCCAAATTTTAACTAAAATAAAGACTTCTGATCCAGATAAAATTTTAAGTAACAATAAATTTATATCTTTATATGAAAATTTCTTAGAAAAAATAAAATTAAAGGATGGCAGGATTAATATTAGAAAATCAGGAACTGAATCAGCTATAAGAATAATGGTGGAAAGTACCGACGAAAATCATACCAAAGATATCTCTGATCAATTAACAAAAGCCGCCCAACAGATAGCCTAAATGAAATATTTAATTGCTAATTGGAAAATGCATGATGTCGATTTAGAGTCCTGGCTTAAAGAATTTTTATCAATTGAGATACCTCTTTCCTCTTTAAAGATTAGAGTTTCTTCAAATTTATTTGATATGAGTAAGTTTATTGAAGCAATGCCAATTGAAAGTGAATTTCTAAATAAGCCTTTTTGGATGGCGCAAGATGTATCTCAAAATATCGATGGATCTCATACTGGTCAAATCTCTTCAAAAATACTTAAGAAACTTAAGACTGCTGGTTGTATCGTCGGACACTCCGAAGTAAGAGAAAGTGGAGATTCAAATGAAATAGTTCATCAAAAAGGAATTCGTTTAAAAGAAGCAGAAATCTCTCCAATAGTCTTGTGTATAGGAGAAAGTCTAGAGATATTAGAAAAAAACGAAAGAGAGCTTTTTTTAATAAATCAACTTAAATCTTTTTTTAAAAACGGCTTGATTCCAGACATCATTGCTTACGAACCTATTTGGGCAATTGGAACAGGAAAATCTGCAAGTATAGATAGCATAAATAATGCTTTTAAAATTATTTTAAAATTTTTACTTGATATTGATTCAAAAGACATACCAATTTTATATGGAGGAAGTGTATCTATTAATAATATAGAAGAGATTTTATCAATAAATTCTATATCTGGTTGTCTGGTGGGAAATTCTTCGCTAGATGGCGAAGAATTTGCTAGAATCGCCGCAAAATTTTAGAAATATGTTAAATATACTAGTTGTACTTCAAATAATTATAGCGGTAAGTTTAGTTTTAATAATTCTTCTTCAGAATGGGAAAGGTGCAGATATTGGTTCAGCCTTTGGTGGAGGAGGCAATAATGCTCTTTTAGGCCCAGCTGACTCAGCCAACTTATTAACAAAACTTACTTGGCTTTTAGTTTTTTTATTCTTTATCAATACTGTTGCAATTTCTGTTTATCAGAAATATTCATTTGAAGCCGAAATTGAAGTGCTTACAGAAGAAATAATAGATCTCAAAGAGTTTCCTAAAGATATAGAAAATTTACCAGATTAAAAAAATTGCCGAAGTGGTGGAACTGGTAGACACGCTACCTTGAGGGGGTAGTGAGCTTATGCTCGTGGAGGTTCAAATCCTCTCTTCGGTACCATTTTTTTAAAAATGATCCTTTTTACTTTTATTGGAAAGGTATCTTTAAATTTTAGATAAGAAATCTTTTAAAAAGCTCTATTTCTCTTGCTTGACCTCGATAGACCTTCTACATATACTCCACAAACTTAATTGCGGGGTGGAGCAGTCTGGTAGCTCGTCGGGCTCATAACCCGAAGGTCGTAGGTTCAAATCCTGCCCCCGCTACCAATTTAGGCCCTATATGGGCCTATTTATTATGATATAGGTATGAGTTTGATTGATGAGTTAAAAACAACCTTGAATCGAGATATTGAAAATCTTGGCTATTTTCTATGGGGAATAGAGGTTTCTGGCAACCATAGTTCAAAGCACATAAGAATATTCATTGATAACGAAGACTCATCAATATCTTTGGATGACTGTACAAAAGTTAATGTCCAAGCAAGAGAGGTTTTAGAAAATTCAGAAACTCTCAATTTTGACTATAGTCTTGAAATTTCTTCACCAGGAATAGACAGAACTTTTTTTGATTTAAATCAATTAAAAGATTATCTAGAAGAGACTATTCAAATTAGGTTCGAGATTAATTCTCAAAAACAAAAAGTTACGGGTAAATTGCTTTCTATTTCAGCAGAATATATTGAAATTGAAAATAAAAATGAAGGTATTATAAAAATTAAAACAAGCAGTTATCAAACTTCTAAATTAATCTACAAGGTATAAATCATGAATGAAGAAATTTTATTAATAGCGGAGTCGGTTTCTAACGAGAAAGATCTTCCTAAAGAAACAATCTTCGAGGCTATTGAATTAGCTTTAGCTAGTGCTGCAAAGAAAAAATTTACTGATGAGGTTGCTATTAAAGTCGATATTAATCACGAAACTGGAGAATATGAATCATTTAGAACTTGGGAAGTAGTAGATTTTGAAAATTATGAAGATCCTAATTTTCACATACTTATCGATAGTGATCATGCAGAGGAACAAGGTTATAAAATTGGAGATTTTGAAAGAGAATCGATTGATAATCCTGAATTCGGAAGAATCGCAGCTCAAGCAGCTAAGCAAGTAATCGTCCAAAGAGTTAGAGATGCAGAGAGATTAGAGGTAATTAAAAAATTTAGAGCTTATCTGGGCACTTTAATAAACGGAACTGTAAAAAAGGTCACTCGTGAATTAATCATAGTAGATTTAGGAGAAAATGCAGAGGCTTCTTTGTCTCGAAGAGATTTGGTTCAAGGAGAGATTTATAGAGTCGGAGATAGAATTAAAGGAATTTTAGAAGAAAGTATTAGAGAAAATAGAGGGTCTCAATTAATATTGAGTAGAAGCTCTAAAGAAATGGTAGTCGAACTATTTAAACTAGAAGTTCCAGAAATAGCAGAAGAAGTGATTCAAATTAGATCAGTAGCTAGAGACGCAGGAACAAGAACAAAAATAGCTGTTAAAACCAATGACACCCGAATTGATCCAGTTGGTGCTTGTGTCGGAATGAGAGGCTCAAGAGTTCAAGCTGTTTCAAATGAACTTGGTAATGAAAGAATAGATATAGTAGTTTGGGATGATGATCCAGCAAAATTACTAATCAATACCCTTTCACCTGCAGAAGTGACTTCAATAGTAATGGATGATGATACCGGGACTATGGAAGTTATCGTTAAAGATGAAAATCTTGCACTTGCTATAGGAAGAAACGGTCAAAATATCAGGCTATCTTCAGAATTAGTTGGATGGGAAATTCAAATAAGCGGAGAAAATGATAATTTAGATGTCAAAGATTCTCCTGAAAATGCTTTGATAAAATATATGGGAGTTGATAATGAGCTAGCTCTTAAGTTAATTGAAAATAATTTTGAATCTGTTCAAAAAATATCCCAAGCAGAAGTGGTTGATTTAGAAAAAATTGAAGATATAGACTCTGAAATTAGCGAGGCATTAATTGAGAGAGCTGAAGAGGCACTTCTTGAAATTGCATTAGTAGAAATGGAAGAAGAAGTTGAAGAAGCTAAACCTGATATCGGTTTAGAAACTGTCAAATCGCTTTCCAAAGAAAATATAGAATTACTAAAAACTGCTGGAATTAGTAATAAAGAAGACTTGGCTGATTTAGCTTCCGATGAGCTTGCTCCAATTTTGAGTTTAGATGAAGATGAAGCAGGAAAAATAATTATGGAAGCCAGAGCGGATTGGTTTTAATTATAATTAAATAGAGAAAACGGTGAATGTAAGTCAACTATCAAAAGTAATTGGATATGATCCAAAAAGCCTTCTTTTGCAAATTACTGCAGCAGGGCTTTCCCATAAATTAGAAACTGATGAAGTGAGTAATGAAGATAAGAAAATTCTTCTTACCTTTCTTAAATCGGCAAAAAAAACTTCTAAAAAAACAATTTCTCTTAAAAAGGGATCTGTCAGCACATCTTCTTCAAGAAAAGGAGTTTCAATAACTAGATTAAACCAATCAGAAGAAACTACTAAAAAGCCATCTAATTCTGATTTTTCTGGATCAATAGATTTTGATGCTGCTGAAGCAAAGAGAAAAGATGCAGAAAAAAAGGTAGAAGAAGAGAAAAAGTCCAAATCTGACGAAAAACAAAATCAAGTTGTCAAAAGAATTAAGAAACCGTCTCCAGCCGATATAAAAGCTAAAAAAACTTTCATTCCATCCAAACCGTTATTCAGATCTAAAGCTGATTCAAAAAAGAATAAAAGAGAGCTTGAAGGAGAAAGATTCTTAGAAACAAAATTATCAAATGTTCAAGAATTTGAAAGACCAACGGAATTTATTCAAAAGGAAGTAACAATTCCAGAAACAATTTCTGTTGCAGATCTCGCTAGTCAGCTATCAATTAAATCTGGAGAACTAATAAAATCATTGATGGCAAATGGGGTAATGGTGACTATAAATCAATTAATTGATCAAGAGACTGCTTTGGTTGTTATAGAAGAACTCGGACATATTGGTGTTCCCATTACTGAGAATGAAGAAGAAAATTTAATAGACAATATTGTTTATGAAGGCAAAGAAGAACCTCGCAACCCTATTGTTTCTGTTTTAGGGCATGTTGATCATGGAAAAACCTCCATCCTGGATTTCATAAGAAAATCCTCAGTTGCTGACTCAGAAGAGGGCGGAATTACTCAAGGAATTGGAGCTTATCAAGTCAATCACAATGATTCCTTAATTACTTTTATAGATACACCAGGTCATGCAGCCTTCTCTCAAATGAGGGCAAGAGGTGCAAATTCAACTGATATTGTAGTGCTTGTAGTTGCAGCAGATGACAGCGTTAAACCTCAAACTGAAGAGGCCTTCAATCATGCTAAAGAAGCTGGAGTCCAGATAATTGTTGCTCTTAATAAAATAGATCTTCCTGAGGCAGATATAGAAAAAGTTAAAGGAGATTTATCTGCTTTAGGTTTAGTTCCTGAAGATTGGGGAGGGGACACACAAATGATCCCCATATCGGCTAAGACCGGAGATGGAATGGAAGATTTATTAGAAAGCATTCAATTAGTTTCTGAATTAATGGAGTTAAAAACTAACCATACCGGTCCTGCAACAGGAATAGTTCTTGAATCAGGAGTAAGAAGAGGAGAGGGCGCCGTAGCAACTTTGCTGGTTCAAAGAGGTACTTTAAAATCAGGTGATTTAGTTCTCGTTGGGGACCAATCAAGAAAAATTAGAAGCATTAAAAATTATAAAGAAGAAGTTATAGAGAATGCCCCACCAGCTTCTCCAGTTTTTATATCAGGACTTGAGTCACCTCCAGATGCTGGCGACGAATTTATCGTGGTCAAGGATGAAAAGGCTGCAAAGGTACTTTCAGAAAATAGAGCTAACAAGATGAGAGATAAAAGGTTGGCTCAAAAGGGAGTAATGAATCTTGAGAGTATGTTTGCTAGCGCAGGAGAAGGGGTCAAACCCACTATAAATCTTATTTTAAAGTCTGATACGAATGGCTCCTTAGAAGCCTTGAATGGTGCAGTCGGAAATATGAAAGTTGATGATGTGGCCATAAAAGTTGTTATGGATACAGTTGGACCTATTTCTACCAATGACGTTAATCTAGCAATTGCTTCTGAAGCATTCATATATGGTTTTAATGTGAGAGCAGATAAGTCAGCTATCGCTTTAGCAGAAAAAGAAGGCATTACAATTCAATATTTTGGAATAATCTATGATCTCATTGACGCTGTAAAATTATTAATTGAAGGATCATTAGATCCGGATATTAAAGAAACTATTTTAGGAAAAGCTAAAGTAAAAGATATTTTTAGATCGCCAAAATTTGGATCAATAGCCGGTTCAATAGTCGAAGATGGAACAATTTATCCAAATAAGAATGTTCGAGTGATTCGTGACAATACAGTTGTACATGAAGGCATGCTCGATTCATTAAGGAGATTCAAGGATGAAGCTAAAGAAGTTAAAAGTGGAACTGAGTGCGGTATTGGAATAACTAATTATACTGATATCAAGGAAGGCGATGTAATAGAAGTTTTCCAAAGAGACGAAATTAAAAGAAAATTATAGTTTGTTTAGTTCTCTTCCTTACAAAAGATCTCAAAGAGTCGCTGATTCTATAAGAAAGGAAACTGCTTCAATTTTTCTTTTTAAAGTTAACGATCCTAGATTAAAAAATATTACCATTACGAATGTTGTTGTTTCAGATGATTTATCAAATGCAAAAATATTTTTTACTACTCAATCTACTCAAGAAGATATGAAGCAAATAAATAAAGGCTTAAAGAAATCTAAGGGTTTTATAAGATCAATGCTTGGTAAATCATTAAGTTTAAAAAAAGTACCAAATATTTCTTTCTTTTATGACGAATCTTAAAGATGTTATCCGGTGTATTAATTATAGACAAACCTTATAGAGTTTCCTCAGGGGAGCATATAAGAAAACTAAAAAAAATTATTGGCAAAGAAAAAATTGGACATGCCGGTACTTTGGATCCTTTAGCAACTGGAATATTGATTGTTTGTTTAGGTCAAATGACAAGATTTACAGATTATCTTGCTGCACATTCCAAAACTTATGAGGCAGAAATTTTATTCGGGAATCAGACTTCAACTGGTGATATGGAAGGAGAAATCATTAATTCAAGTTTATTTACTCCTAAAAAAAATGAAATAATTAATGTTTTGAACAGCTTCGTAGGTGATATTTGCCAAATTCCACCCATGTATTCTTCTCTAAAGTACAAAGGAAAGTCTTTATATAAATATGCCAGGAAAGGAATTTCTTTAGATATTAAGCCAAGAAAAATAACAATTAATTCAATTAAATATATTTCTCTTGAAGATAAAACCCTTAAAATAATTATAAATTGCGGAAAAGGAACTTACATAAGGGTTTTAGCTCAAGATATCGCCAAGAAGCTAGGAACTTTAGGGACTTTAGGTAATTTAAGGAGAATAGAATCAGCAAATTTCAAAATAGAAGAGGCTCAAGATTTAGACTTAATTGACCAAGATAATATCTCCAAAAAAATTATTCCTCCGGGGGATGCCCTTAACTGCCTTAATAAGATACAATGCGCACCTGAAATTATAGATAAAATAACTAAAGGTCAAAAAGTTGAAATGAAATTGACCAGTGAAGATAGATTCCTTAGATTGTTTGATGAAAATAAAATTTTTAAAGGAATTGTTGAAAACTGTGAGGGCTATCTAAAGCCAAAAAGATTATTAACTATTGATTAAAACTAGAATGGAGGAAGTTCTTGAGTTTAGGAACTGATAAAAAAAGAGAAGTGATCAGCAAACATGCTAGATCAGAAACGGACACAGGATCTCCCGAGGTCCAGATAGCCGTGCTCACTGCAAATATTTTAGCTCTTCAAAATCATTTTGATGAGCATAAAAAAGATCATCACTCTCGACAAGGTCTTATTCGAATGGTTAATAAAAGAAGAAAACTTCTTGATTACCTTAAGAAAAATGATCTTAAGAAATACAGTGCAATACTTAAAGAGCTAAATTTAAGAAAATAGTTTAGATTTCTATCTAATTAACCCAATTACAAATAAATATTATGGATACATCAAAGATCATCACCTGTACAAAAACTATTGCAGGAAAAGAAGTCACTCTTGAGACTGGAAAAGTAGCAAGACAAGCAACTGCCTCAGTTATGGCATCATCCGGAGATACACAAGTTCTGGTTACAGTTGTTGCTGGAGCACAAAAACCCGGACAAAGTTTTTTTCCTTTAACTGTTAACTACATAGAGAAATTTTATGCAGCAGGAAAAATACCTGGAAGTTTTTTTAGAAGAGAAGGCAGACCTTCAGAAACTGAAGTACTAACTTCAAGGTTGATAGATAGACCTATAAGACCATTATTTCCCAAAGGATATACTCAAGAAGTGCAAGTAGTATGTACGGTAATGTCTATTGATAAAGACGATACGGCAGATATTATTTCTTTAATAGGTGTATCAGCTGCATTGCAACTGTCTGGTCTTCCATTCTCTGGGCCATTATCTGCAGCTAGAGTTGGATACATAGACGGAAATTATATTTTAAATCCTGGTATTGAATCATTAAAAGAATCTCAACTAGATATGGTGATCGCTGGATCAGAAGATGCTGTATTTATGGTTGAATCAGAAGCTTCTGAGTTGACAGAAGATCAAATGTTAGGAGCAATACTATTTGCTCAACAGGAAATGAAACCAAGTTTAGAGCTTATAGAAGAAATGGTTTCACAAGCAACTATTGTTCCTATTGAAGTTTCTCTCCCTGAAGAGGATCAAGCTTTGAAGGTTCTGGTTGAAGAAAAAACTTCTGACTTGTTGAAAGATGCTTATCAGATTGCTGAAAAAACTAGTAGACAAGATGCTGTTGCAGCTGCGAAGGAAATTTTAGTTTCAGAAATTGATAGTGAAAATGAAGATGTTTTAAAAGAAGCTTCAAACCACTTCAAAGCTCTTGAATCTAAAATTGTTAGAACCAGACTTCTCAATGGCGAGCCAAGAATAGATGGAAGAGATTTAGATACGGTTCGTCCTATTTCAGTAGAAACAGGAATGCTCAAACAGGCACATGGATCATCTTTATTTACAAGAGGAGAAACTCAATCAATAGCAGTTGCTACTGTAGATTCTTTAAAACTCTCTCAGTTAATAGACTCTTTACAAGGAGACTCTAAGGATCCTTTTATGCTTCATTATAATTTCCCTCCATACTCTGTAGGCGAAGCTGGAATGATGGGAAATCCCAAAAGAAGAGAAATTGGTCATGGAAAGTTAGCTAGAAGAGCTCTAGAAGCTGTTATACCCAGCCCAGAAGACTTTGAATATGCAATTAGAGTAGTATCTGAGATAACAGAGTCTAACGGCTCTAGCTCAATGGCTACAGTTTGTGCTTCAAGTCTGGCTATGATGGATGCTGGGATACCTCTAAAAAAACCGGTTGCGGGAATTGCTATGGGTCTAGTTAAGGACAATGATCAGCATTGTGTAATAACAGATATTCTTGGTGATGAAGATCATCTTGGTGATATGGACTTTAAAGTCGCTGGAACATCCGATGGTATTACAGCTCTTCAAATGGATATTAAGATAGCTGGAATCAATGAACAAATTCTCGAAGATGCACTAGGAAAAGCGAACATAGCCAGAACTCATATACTTGGAGAAATGGCTAAAGTTTTAAGTGAATCAAGACCGGAACTTTCTGAGTTGGCCCCTCAAGCTTTGAAAACTTCAATTCCAAAAAATAAAATTGGTGAAGTTATTGGAAAAGGTGGAGCCACAATTAAGAAAATAACTGAACAAACTTCGACTAATATTGACATTAATGACAGAGGTCAGATTAGTATTTATGGGCGAAGTAGAGAAGATAGGGAAGAGGCATTAGCAATTATTGAATCTATGACCGCTGAACCCGAAGTTGGCTTAATTTGCACAGGTACCGTCCTTAAAATAGTAGACTTTGGAGCATTTGTATCCTTTGATAACGGAAAAGAAGGATTAGTTCATGTATCTGAGATAGCTCAGGAAAGAGTTAAAAACGTATCTGATTACCTTGTAGAAGGAGAAGAAGTCGATATCAAAGTAATCGGCATAGACGATAGAGGAAAAGTTAAGCTAAGTATGAAGGCTGTAGAAGGGCCTAGCGAATAAATTTTAAAGTAATTTATTTTGTAAAAAGTTACTTTAATCTGCATACTAAATTCACTACAAGGATGTGTAAAAATAAAACATGAAAAATCTGGGGGGATATCATGAAAATAAACAACTTTTTTGTTCTATTATTATCTTTGATTATTGTAGGGTGTGCGCTTCCAATAGGCATATATGAGGAAAATTCTGACTATAAAGCTAAGCATCTTGAATTCGATACGAGTTCTTTAAATTGCACTGAACTAAATCTTCAAATAGTTCGTGTTCAAGGTATTTTAAAAGATATCGCCGATAGATTAACTGAAAACGCTAATCGATCAACTGCATCAACTTCTATAGGAATACAAACTAATAATCCTCGAAGAGGAACAAACTTCTTTGGATTTAAATCAAGTTCTGTTGATCCGACTGTTAATGAATTTAGAGATACTTTATCTGTTTTAGAGGAAATGCAAATCCTTCAAATAGACAAATGCTCATCTGAAAAATAATGAATTAATTCTTGGTGGCTATGCTGTGACTTGAACACAGGACCTCAGCATTATGAATGCTGCGCTCTAACCAGCTGAGCTACATAGCCAAAGGTTGGATTCTCGTTATCAAGCTAAAGAATGTCAAGCTCTTAAACGTTGAATCTAAAAAGAATTACATCCCCATCATTAACAATATACTCAGAACCTTCAGATCTCCATTTTCCTGCTGCTTTAGATCCTTGTTCTCCATCGTAGTTAATATAGTCATCGAAACTTACAGTTTCGGCTCTAATAAAGCCTTTTTCAAAGTCCGTATGAATAACTCCTGCTGCTTGAGGGGCAGTAAAGCCATCTCTTATGACCCAAGACCTAACTTCTTTTTCTCCTGCAGTGAAATAAGTTCTTAGGCCTAACGTGTGATACGCAACTTTTATGAGTCTATTTAAACCAGGTTCTTCTAGTCCGACTTCTTTAAGAAATTCATCTTTATCTTCGCCTAGTTCACTTATTTCTGCTTCAAGCTGATTGCACATGATTATCACCTCAGAATTATCACTTTGAGCTTTCTCTCGGACTACATCTAAAGCCGCTCCATCTTTTTGATTTTCGCTGACGTTAGCAACATATATAACTGGCTTCAAAGATATTAAATTAAATTCTTTTATTAAATCTAGTTTAGATTTATTTAAAGCTACGCTTCGAGCATTTATTCCTTTTTCTAACTCTGAAATTAATATAGTAATAACTTCTATCTTTTCAGAAATATATTTATCTCCGCCTTTAATTTTTTTATTTAAGTTTTCTTTTGCTTTTTCTAAAGTTTCTAAATCAGATAAGATTAATTCTGTTTCAATGATTTCAATATCGGCTACTGGATCTATTTTTTCATGGACATGTGTTATGTTCTCATCTTCAAAACATCTAACCACATGAGCTATTGCTTGAGTTTCTCTTATGTGACCTAAAAACTTATTTCCTAAACCTTCGCCTTTAGATGCGCCAGATACTAAACCAGCAATATCTACGAACTCAACAATTGCTGGTACTACTTTTTGAGATTTTACTATATTTTCTAAGTCTTGAAGTCTTGAATCTGGAACATTTACAATCCCTATATTAGGATCAATAGTGCAAAATGGAAAATTTTCAGCCTGTATTCCCGCTGAGGTGAGGGCATTAAATAGAGTCGACTTTCCAACATTAGGAAGTCCAACAATTCCACATTTTACTGACATTATTTTGTGTGAAGCTTATTAAGAGCTATATCCCATTGATCATTTATTATTAAATCGATTATATTTAATCCTTGTTTAATTGCATCCTTTCTTTCTTTTCTCTCATCAGGAGAGCCTTTTTGGATGACATACTTATTAACTAATTTAGAATTTCCTGGATGACCTATGCCAAGCCTCATTCTTTTAAAGTTATTTTTACCGCCAAGACTTTCAACGATGCTTTTCAATCCATTATGACCACCATCGCCACCACCATCCTTTAATTTACAGGCGCCCGAAGGCAAATCTAAATCGTCATGGATTATAAGAACTTTCTCTAGAGGAATATTTAATTTTTTTATTGTTGGTTTTAAAGAATGACCGCTATGGTTCATGAAAACACTCGGAATTAAAATATTTACTTCCACTCCAGATATTTCTATTGAAGATAAATGACCCTTTAAAGACTTTACTTCTCTTGGGGATATATCTTTTATTTTATTTAATAACTCTACAAAATCTGTTCCTGCATTATGTCGAGTTTTGGAATACCTTGAACCTGGATTTCCTAGTCCAGCTATAAGGAATTTATTCATAGCTGAAGATGATTACTAACCCTCGTCTTTAGAGGTTTCGTCACCAGATTCAGAAGAGCCTTCAGAATTATCTTCGCCTTCGATGCCTTCGCCTTCTTCACCTTCACCGATTTCTTCTTCAATATCTAAAGCCGCTCTTGTGGCTGAACAAGAAACCATAGGTTGATCTTGGCCACTTGATGAATTAATAGAAAGTTCTACTCCTTCTGGAAGAATTAAGTCAGATTGCATGATAGATGCATTTAACGAAATATTCTCACAATCAATTTGAATAAATTCTGGAAGATCATCGGCTAAGCAGGTTAATTCGATATCATTTTTATTTTTTGAAATCATTCCACCTTCATTTTTAACTCCAACACAAATATCTTCATTTATATATTTGATTGGCACATTTAGTGTAATTTTTGACTTCTTAGAAACCCTTTGAAAATCTACATGAATTGGTTGATCACTTGCAGGATTTAACTGAATATCTTTTAAAAGGACTTTAAAGGTATTATCACTCCCTTTTAAATTAATTACTTGTGAAAAAATACTTGGTTGTTCTAAGGCTTTTCTTAAATCTTTGCTAAGTAGTTTAATTTTTATCGGATCTTCTTCAGATCCATAAAGAATTCCCGGAACTCCTCCTTCCTTTCGTATAGCCTTAGCATCGTTAGAGTTAGTTTCTTCTCTTAATGTAATTTCTAATTCTGTTTGTGTTGACATAAAAACTCCTTAAAGGAACATAGCACTAATTGATTCTTCCTTATTAACTCTATTAATTGCTTCTGCCAGTGTTTTATCCATGGATATGATTTTAATCTTATCAAGCTGAGAAGCACTTTCTGCGAGAGGGATTGTATCAGTAACAATTAATTCGTCTAGCTTAGAATCATTAATTCTTTTAATTGCGGGCCCTGATAAAACAGCGTGCGAAGCATAAGAAATTACTTTCTGCGCTCCGGACTCTTTTAAGGCCTCTGCAGCATTGCAAATTGTTCCTGCGGTATCAATAATGTCATCGACCAAAATACAAGTTTTATCCTTTACATCACCTATAACGTTCATGACTTGCGAAGAATTAGCTTTTTCTCTTCTCTTATCTATTATTGCTAAATCCGCATCATCTAATAGCTTAGCTAGAGCTCTTGCTCTTACTACTCCTCCTACGTCAGGAGAAACAACAATCTGATTTTCGTATTTTGATTTGACGATGTGATCGTAAATTACTTTTGTTCCATAAACATTATCGACAGGTACATTAAAAAAACCTTGAATTTGATCTGAATGAAGTTCGATAGTTAGTATCCTATCTATGCCTGAACTTTCTAACATATCCGCAACCAATTTAGCGCTGATAGGGACTCTTTCTGATCTGACTCTTCTATCTTGTCGAGAGTAGCCAAAATAAGGGATAACTGCCGTTATTCTTGATGCAGATGATCTCCTAAGAGCATCTATCATAATTATAAGCTCCATAAGATTGTCGTTTGTTGGATAACAAGTTGATTGAAGAATAAAAACATCTTTTCCTCGAACATGCTCATCTATCCTGATATTAATTTCGTGATCACTAAATTTATCTACCAGAGCATCACCTAAATTTATATTCAATTGCTTTGCAACTTTTTTAGCTAATTCAACATTAGAGTTACCGGAAAAAAGAACTAAATTATTTTTCATACTCATATTATACACCTGGCTGGGGTGGATGGATTCGAACCATCGCATGGCGGCATCAAAAGCCGCTGCCTTACCGCTTGGCTACACCCCAATTTTGTAGAGCTCATCTAGTAAAGGTGATCTATTTAAGCTCTTAGTTAAAAAGCAATTCATACTTTCGGGAGCATTATCTATTATTTTGCTTGCCTCTTCAAAAGAATTAAATTTTGCATAAATTGAAGATCCAGTTCCAGATAGATTAGCTTGAGAATATTTTTCAATCCAAGAAAAACAATCCTCTATTTCTCTGTAATTACCTCTTGCCCAATTCTCAAAAAAATTAAAGAAACTATCATTTTGTATATTTTTTTTATTATTCAATGATATTTTATTAAAAGCTTCTTTTGTCGATATTTTGCACCTTGGTAGAATGATTAATAATATTTTTTCTTCTGGATTTGTTTCGGTCAAAATATCACCAACTCCTTCAGCCTTAGAAGCTAGACCTTCAATAAATATTGGCAAGTCAGCACCTATCGAAACAGATATTTTTTTTAATTCATTTTTGGTTAATTTAAGCCCCCATAATTCATTCAAAACTTTCATTGCTGTAGCAGCATTTGAGCTACCTCCGCCTAAGCCAGATCCAATTGGTATATTTTTATGTATTCTTATCTGCACATTTTTTTTAGTACCAGTAATTTCTTTTAATAAATTTACTGCTTTTAAAACTAGATTTTGACTTGCATCTATTTGTGGACAAATTATTTCAGTTTCATTAGTTTCTATTGAAAATTCTAAAGTATCGCCCCAATCTAAAAATTGAAATACTGTCTCGATATCATGATAACCATCTGATCTTTTCCTCAAAACATCCAAGCCTAAATTAATTTTTGCTGGCGAACTAAAATTCACGATTTTAAAATTAAGGCAAATTGATAATTATCAGATTTTCCAACAACTTTTTTAATTTTTCCATTTTTAAAAAATTCCTTTTTTTTAATACTTATATTCCCATTAAGGAAGGGCTTGCAATCCTCTAAATCGCACTTAATCAATAACCAAAAAATAAGTTTAGAAATAGAAATATTCTCAATTAAGCTTTTGACAGGAGATACATCCAAAGATTCATTAAAATTATATTTATAATTAAAGGAATCAGCATTCTTATACTCAGTAATTAAAAAAGATCTGGGTACGCCTGAGATAGATAATTTTAATTGACTAATATTTTCGTCCTTGGATAGCATGAGCTTGCCTGATAAATAATCAGTTGAAGAAAAGAAAGAAAATTTACCAAGAATTCTCTTTTGATTATCCGTGCTATTTAAAGGAATAGATGAACAGCTAGAAATAATACTTAGAAGGAAGATTAAAAATAAGTTTTTAAATATCATTTTTTTAAAAATTTTAATGTCTTTATACCTTTATAATAAACAAAAAATTATGCTTGAAGCTATTTTAACAAGATTAGAAGTCATAAAAGAAAGATTCAATTTTCTTGAGAAAGAGTTGTCTTCATCTGAAGTGGTTAACGATCATCAAACTTACGTCTCGTATTCTAAAGAGTATGCAGGCTTAAAAAAAATTGTAGAAAAATATGAAGAGTATAGGCAAAACTCAGAAAATACAGAATCTACAAAACTTTTACTTGAAGATCCAGATGCAGAAATTAAAGCATTAGCCCAAGAAGAGTTAAATATTCTCGTTGATAAGGTGAGAAAAAATGAATTAGAAATTAAACAATTACTCATTCCCGAAAATGAAGATGATCAAAAAGATGTTTTTCTCGAAATAAGAGCTGGAACAGGGGGAGATGAGGCGGGCTTGTTTGCAGGCAATCTATTCAGAATGTTTACTAGATTAACTGAAAGAAAAAAATGGCAAATAGAAGTCATAAATGTTCGAGAAAGCGATAAAGGAGGGTTTAAAGAAATAGTGGCTAAAATATCCGGTAACGAAGTTTATAAATATCTAAAGTTTGAGTCAGGAGTTCATAGAGTGCAAAGAGTTCCAGATACAGAGTCACAAGGACGCGTTCATACTTCAGCCTGTTCTGTGGCAATTCTGCCAGAAGTAGAAGAGCTTGATCAAATAGAAATAGATAAATCTGAAATAAGAGTGGATACTTTTAGAGCTTCTGGAGCAGGTGGTCAGCACGTCAATAAAACAGATTCTGCAGTCAGGTTGACACATATTCCATCAGGCCTAGTTGTTGAATGTCAGGATGGAAGATCACAGCATAAAAATAAGGCTAAAGCTATGACCTTACTCCAATCCAAATTATTGGAACAAGCATCTAACGAACAAACAGAAAAAATGGATGTTGAGCGAAAGAATATGGTTGGTTCTGGCGATAGATCGGAAAAAATTAGAACCTATAATTTTCCTCAAAATAGGATTACTGATCATAGGATAGAATTTTCAATTCACAGTTTAGAGGCTTTCCTTGATGGAGATATGGATGAAATGGTTCAAAGCCTGATTGAAGAGAATCAATCAAGGCTATTAACTCAGCTTGAAAAAACTCTCGTATGACGACCTATCAAGATGTTTTAAAAAAGGCATCAAAAATAATTGATAATTTTGACGCCGAATTAATTCTCTCTCATGTGACCGGTAAATCTAGAGCAAAGATATTCTCCGCAATGAAAAGTAGCCTTCTCGAAATAGATGAATTTAGGTTTTGGCAATTTGCTCAAAAAAGATCAAAGGGTTTTCCTTTGGCTTATATAACTGGAATAAAAGAATTCTGGAAAGGCGAGTTCAAGGTAAATAAAAATGTGCTAATTCCAAGACCAGAAACAGAGGCGCTAATAGAAGAATTGCTAAAAGAAGATCTTGAAGAAAAAAAACTTATAGAACTTGGAACTGGCTCTGGATGTATAGCTATTTCTATCGCAAATGAGATTAATAATTTGTCTATTTATGCTACTGATTTTTCTATAGAAGCTATATTAATAGCCAGAGAAAATGCAGAAATAAATAAATCAAAAAATATCATTTTTATTAATCATGATTGGAGAGAAGAATGGCTATTTCCCAGTGTAGATTTTATTATTTCTAATCCTCCATATGTCGATAAGAAAGATATTAAGAAAAATGCAGATGGAATTTGGTATGAGCCTGAAATAGCTTTATTTTCAGAAAATTCTGGCTTTGCAGATATAGAGATAATAATAAAAAAAAGTTACCAATTTCTTAATAAAAAAGGAAAGTTATTTCTTGAGCATTCACCTGATCAATATAATTTAATAAAAAAAATAGCTAATGAGACAAATTTTAAATCAGTTAATTACAAAGAAGATTTAAACAAAGATATTAGATTTTCTATTTTAGAAAAATAATGAATAAAGAAGAACTTATCCTTTATAGCAGACATATTATGCTTCCAGAAATAGATATGGAAGGCCAAATTATGTTACTAAATTCAAAAGTTGCAATTATCGGATTGGGTGGTTTGGGCTCTCCTTGCTCGATTTATTTAGCAGCAAGCGGAATAGGAAGTCTTTCTTTAATAGATGATGATTTAATAGAGTTATCTAATTTACAGAGACAGATAATTTATTCATTAGACGATATAGGCAAAAAAAAATCTTCAGTTGCAAAAAAAAGATTAAATACATTAAATCAAAATATTAAATATATTAACCATGATGAAAGAATCAGTTCTAAAAATATAGATAAGCTTCTTCAGGATTCAGATTTTATAGTGGACTGTAGTGATAATTTCGAAACTAGAAAATTAATTAATAAGTATTGTTCTGTAAATAAAAAAAATCTAATTGCAGGTTCCTGCATAGGTTGGAAAGGGCAGATTTTAAATTTTAATCTCTCATCAGAAAAATCAGCTTGTTATGAATGTTTCTTTGAAAGTGTAGATGGCGAAGACCTTTCTTGCCGAGAAACTAGCATTCTTTCTCCATTAGCTGGAGTGATAGGCTCTTACTTGTCTATAGAAATAATCAAAAGCATCTTGGGATTATCAAGCAAAGAAGAATTTTTATTACAAATAGACTCTCAAGAAAATAAATTTAAAAAAACCAAAGTTTTAAAAAATCCTTTGTGTAAAATTTGCTCGAATACAAAAAAAAGTTGAAGCTTTTATAAAGCAACGATATCCTTTGTCTCTCAGAAAAATTTAAGTCAAGTTAAGTGGAGAAAATATGCTTGGAAATATGATGCAAGATCAGTTATTGATTTCAGGAATCCTTGAACATGCTATTCAAACAAATCCAAATACGGAAATAGTAAGCCATACGATTGAGGGAAGTATTCATAGATATTCCATTCTTGAATCATCAAAGAGAGCTAAGAAACTAGCAAATGCTCTAAAGAAGCTTGGTATAAAGGAAGGAGATATTTTAGGTACTATGGCGCTAAATGGATACAGACATTATGAATTGTATTTTGGCATTTCTGGTACTGGTTCTATTTTGCACACTCTTAACCCTAGATTATTCCCAGAGCAAGTTGAATATATCGTTAATCATGCAGAAGATAAGTTTTTATTTATAGACCTACCATTTTTACCGCTTATTGAAAGCGTTTCAGACAATATTCAAAATGTTGAAGGCTTTATAATTTTGTGTGACAAAGAAAGCATGCCCTCTGATTCAAAGTTAAAAAATCTGATGTGTTATGAGGAATTAATAGATAACGAATCCGATGAATTTCAATGGCCTGAGCTTGATGAAAATACTGCCTCTTCACTGTGTTACACATCCGGGACCACTGGAAATCCTAAAGGAGTTTTGTATTCTCACAGATCTACAATTCTTCATGCTTGGTATGCGTGTGCAGCAAATGCCATGAATGTCTCTTCTACAACTGTAATCCTTCCAGTTGTTCCGATGTTCCATGTTAATGCTTGGGGTATTCCATATGCAGTAGCTATGTTTGGAGCAAAATTAGTATTGCCTGGGCCTCATACCAGTGGCGAGGCTATAACCAAGCTAGTTCAATCGGAAAAAGTGACAAATTTAATGGGAGTTCCAACTGTCTGGTTAGATCTCCTTAATTACACTAGGGAAAATAATATCTCATTAGATACGGTTAATTCAGTATTAGTTGGTGGTTCAGCTGCTCCAAGAGCAATGATTAAAGAATTTCAAGAAAAACATGACGCATTTCTCTTGCATGGATGGGGAATGACTGAGATGAGTCCTCTGGGAACGCTTAATGCCTATAATTCAGATATGCAAGGCATGGATCTGGAAGAGCGTTATGATATTCAAACCAGTCAAGGTAAAGCAATCTATGGTTGTCAAATAAAGATCGTTGATGATGAAGGTAAAACTTTACCAAATGACGGGGAATCGTTTGGCAGATTAATGGTTAAAGGAGCAGGAATAATTGAAAGATACTTTAAAAGTGATGAGACAGCGCTAGAAAATGGTTGGTTTGATACTGGCGACGTATCGACTATATCAATTGATGGCTACATGAGGATAGTAGATAGAAGTAAAGATGTCATAAAAACCGGAGGAGAATGGATTAGTTCAATAGATCTTGAGAATTCAGCGGTAGGGCATCCAGGTGTTTCCGAGGCTTGCGTGGTTGGAGTCCTTCATCCTAAATGGGACGAAAGACCAATTATGTTTGTTGTTAAAAATAATCAAGAAGATTGCGACAAAGGGTCTATTATAGAATACCTTTCTGATAAAGTAGCTAAATGGTGGTTACCCGACGATATCATTTTCGTTGATGAGCTCCCTCATGGAGCAACAGGAAAGCTTCTTAAAACTGGCTTGAGAGAAGAGTATAAAAATCATTTAATGAAATAAATAAAAGGAGATAAATATGGCTGGATTAGTACCTGCAGAAACTTTGAAAGATTACATTGGTCAAGACCTCGGTGAATCAGAATGGTTAGTAATAGATCAGGATAGAATTAATCAATTTGCGGACGCAACTTTAGACCAACAATT
This sequence comes from SAR86 cluster bacterium, assembly GCA_028135785.1. Taxonomy (GTDB): domain Bacteria; phylum Pseudomonadota; class Gammaproteobacteria; order Magnimaribacterales; family AG-339-G14; genus CASICS01. The sequence goes on along the minus strand of JAOIHS010000001.1, from coordinate 142,303 downwards.
TATTCACGTCGATTCTGAAAAAGCGACACCTCTTTTTGGCTCAACAATAGCTCATGGTTTTTTATCCTTATCTCTTATGGCAGGCTTACCTGCGCCTCAAGTAGCGCCAGATAATATGACAATGGCTTTTAATTATGGCTTGGATAAGGTTAGATTTCTAACACCTGTAAATGTAGGTTCTAGGGTTAGAACTAAAGCTAAACTTGTATCTGTTGATGATAAAGGCGACGGACGATATCTTGTTAAAAATGAAGTTAGTATGGAAATAGAAGGTCAAGAAAAACCTGCTTACGTAGCAGAATCTTTGACTATGTATATTACTGGCTAAGTTTTTTCTTTAAAACTTCGTTTACTTTTTTTGGATTTGCGCTTCCCTTTGATGCCTTCATAACTTGACCCACAAAAAAACCAAAAAGTTTATCTTTACCATTATTAAATTGTTCGTATTGTTTGGGATTTTCTTCGATAATTGTATCGATTAATTTTTCTATATCTCCTTCATCCTGGACTTGATCAAGACCCTCAGAAATAATAATTTCATCGACAGATTTATCTGACTCCCAAAGTAATTCAATAACTTTTTTTGCGCCTGGACCAGATAGAGATTCGTCGTCAATTTTATTCAATAAATTAATCATATCCCTATAAGATATTTTAGAATTTTTTATTTCGGTATTATATCTATTAAGCATAGCGGTCAAATCTCCAAGAACCCACTTAGCAGCATTTTTTGGATAAGAAACTTCTTTGGCAATATTTTCAAAGAATATACTTAGCTCTTTAGAGGAATTAAGATTTTTAGATTCATATTCAGATATTTTATATTCATTTACAAACCTAAGCTTTTTTTCTTCTGGAAGCTCAGGAAGGTTGTTTCTTATTTCTAATATTTGCTCTTTAGAAATATTTAAAGGTATTAAATCTGGTTCAGGAAAATATCTATAATCATTTGCGTGTTCCTTCGAGCGCATTGGTCTAGTTTCATTTTTACTCGAGTTATATAAGCGAGTTTCTTGTTCTATTCTTCCTCCATCTTCAACAACATCAATTTGTCTTTGTATCTCATGATTAATTGCTTTTTCAACAAATTTAAAAGAATTAATATTTTTTATTTCTGTTCTATTTCCATATTTGCTTTCTCCAAATTTTCTAATAGAGACATTTGCATCGCATCTCATAGATCCTTGAGACATATCTCCATCAGATATTTCTAAAAAAGTAATCAAAGAATGAACCTTTTTTAAATAGGCAACCGACTCCTTTGCAGACCTTAAATCCGGTTCAGAAACTATTTCTAGTAATGGGGTTCCGGCCCTATTTAGATCTATAGCAGAAAAATTATCATACTTATCATGTAAGGATTTTCCTGCGTCTTCTTCCAAATGAGCTCGAGTAATTCCTATTAATTTTTTTTGATCATTTATCTCAATCTCAATTTTACCTGACCCCACTATCGGATCATCAAGTTGGCTTATTTGATAGCCTTTAGGCAGGTCTGGATAGAAATAATTTTTTCTAGCGAAAATTGCTCTTGAAGAGATATCTGCGTCTATAGCGCATCCAAATTTAATTGCCATTTCTATTGTTTTTTTATTAAGTACTGGAAGAACTCCTGGCAAGCCTATGTCCACTAAAGAAGCTTGGGTATTTTGAGGTCGTCCAAAAGCTGTTGGAGCATTGGAAAAAATTTTTGATTCCGTTGCAAGTTGCACGTGGATCTCCAACCCTATAACTGATTCCCAACCTGAGTTATCTACTTCACTCATACTTGTTTATGAAAGTCTGTTTGTTCCTGAAATTTATTGGCTAAATTTAAAATAACGCCTTCTTTTAAATAATTTCCTATAAATTGTATACCAAGGGGAAGATTATTTATTTTTCCTGAAGGAACTGACATAGCAGGTAACCCTGCTAAGTTTGCAGGAATTGTATAAATATCTTGTTCATACATTTCAACTGGAGACTGTATTGAATTTAATTTAAAAGATACATTCGCACATGTTGGCATTGCAATTGAAGATACTTCTTTAAAAGCATTTAAAAAACTTTCTTTTATTAAATTTCTTATTTTTTGAGCTTTTATATAGTAGGCATCGTAGTAACCCGCAGATAGACAAAATGTTCCTATCAAGATTCTCTTTTTTACTTCGTCGCCAAAACCTTCGGCTCTAGATCTAGAATAAAGATCATCTAAATTTTTGGGCTCTTCACACCTATATCCAAATCTAACTCCATCGTACCTAGAAAGATTAGCTGAGCATTCAGCTGGAGCAATAACATAATAAACAGGTAGAGCATATTCTAGATTTGGAAGTTCTATTTCTTTTGTTTTAATTCCTAATTTTTTTAGAATCTTTATAGATTCTTCGAAGTTATTTTTTACCTTTACATCTTTAATATTATTTATTATTGATTTGGGAATGCCAACAATATGATCCATATCATTTGAACTTGCTTCGCTTAGCAAAGAAGGAACTTTCTTATTTATCGAAGTCGAATCCTTAGGGTCAAATCCTGAAATATTTTCTAGAGCTAAAGACGCATCTAATGCGGTTTTTGCAAATACACCTCCTTGATCCAAACTTGATGCGAAGGCAATCATTCCCCATCTAGAAACTCTGCCATACGTTGGCTTGATTCCCGTAACACCGCAAAATGCTGCAGGCTGTCTAATTGAGCCTCCAGTGTCAGTCCCAGTTGAAAAAGAGCAAAGATTAGCTGAAACAGCTGCAGCAGAACCTCCAGAGGAGCCGCCTGGCACCCTTTCCAAATCAATTGGATTTTTTACGCTTCCATAGAAACTAGTTTCATTGGAAGAGCCCATAGCGAATTCATCCATATTTGTTTTGCCAAGAGTAATTACGCCTGCATTCGAAAGCTTTTCATAAACCGTAGATGAATAAGGAGAAATAAATTTATCAAGCATTTTTGATCCACATGTGGTTCTCTGATCTTTAATACAAAAGATATCTTTATGAGCAATAGGAATGCCTTCTAAAACACTTCCACTGTTATTAGAGATTTTTTCATCACATTTTTTTGCTTTTTCAATAGCTGAATCATCGATAGAAATAAAACAGTTAATATCTTTGTTTTTTTTATCAATTCTTTTTAAATATTCAGAAGTAAGCTCCTCAGACGAAAACTTTTTATTTTTTAATCCATCTCTTTGCTCAAGAAGAGTTAAAGAAGTTAAATCAGTCATTTTGTTCAATTACTTTCGGAGTTAGATAAAAACCATTATCAGTCTTAGGAGCATATTTTTGAAATGCATCTCGATCTATGGTCTTATCCGATATATCTTCTCTTAAATTTTGAGCATCATCTATAGGGTGACTCATTGGAGCTATTTTATCGGTATCAATTTTATTCATCTTATGAACCATAGAGAGAATTTCTTCTAAATCTTCAATCAATTTAGGTTTCATGTCGTCATCAATCTTAATCTTAGATAAAGTTGAAATATTGTTTAAAGTTTCTTCGGAAATTTTCATTTGTATGAGTAAAAAAAGGTTATTATAACAACTCTTGACCTATAAAAACTTGATACTAATATTATTTATTCATGACTTCTATATTTAAATACTTAAAAGGATTTTATTCTACTGATCTTTCGATTGATTTAGGAACTGCAAATACTTTGGTATTTGTAAAGGGCAAAGGAATTGTTTTAGATGAACCTTCTGTAGTTGCAATCAAAAAGACTGATGGAAATAGAACAGTCGTCGCTGTTGGCTCTGAAGCAAAGAGAATGTTAGGAAGAGTTCCTGGCAACATAGAAGCTATTCGACCTCTAAAAGATGGAGTCATTGCAGATTTTCAAGTCACTGAAAAAATGCTTCAACATTTCATTCAATTAGTGCATGGAGAGAATTTCTTCAAGCCAAGTCCTAGAATTTTAATATGTGTTCCATGTCAATCAACTCAAGTAGAAAGAAGAGCGATAAGAGAATCTGCGCTTCAAGCCGGCGCTAGAGAAGTTAGACTAATTGAAGAGCCAATGGCAGCCGCAATAGGAGCAGGCTTACCTGTCGAAGACGCATCCGGATCGATGGTTGTTGATATTGGAGGTGGCACTACAGAGATTGCTATTCTTGCATTGAACGGAGTAGTCTTTTCCAGCTCTTTAAAAACAGGAGGAGATAGATTTAACGAATCAATTGTCTCTTATCTGAGAAGAAAGTACGGAGTTTTAGTGGGAGAATCAACAGCTGAAAGAATTAAAGAGCAAATAGGGTGTGCTTCAGCGGAAAGTGAAGAGCTATCTATGGAAGTTAGAGGAAGAAATTTAGCAGAAGGAGTTCCTAATACTTTAAATTTGAATAGCGCAGAAGTTTATGAAGCTATATCGGGACCTTTGTCTGCTATTTTGCAATCTATTAGAAATGCACTGGAACAATCTCCTCCAGAGTTAAGTGCAGATATCTCAGAGAGAGGCATTGTCCTTACAGGAGGCGGAGCTCTCTTAAGAGACTTAGATGCTATGATTTCAGACCAAACCGGAATCCCAGTATATGTAGCAGAAGATCCTTTAACCTGTGTTGCCAAAGGAGGGGGAATTGCTCTGGATATTTTAGATAAATATGATGTTGATCTTCTGTCTACTGAGTAAATAAAAATGTTCCAAAAAGAACACAAACAGACATCAATCTCTAGAAACGCTATTTTTACTACAGGCTCCATGAGAGCTTCAAAACTTCTCCCCTCACTGATACTAACTTTTTTTATCTTATTTGCAGATATTAATTTTGAGATTGGTAAGGAAATTAAGTCAATGGCTTTGAATCTTTTTAAGCCCATTAATGAAGTATTTCTAAACATAGAATCTTTTTCTGATCAAATTTCTTTATTTTTTACTTCTCAGAATAAGCTAATAAAGGATATAAATGATAAAAATCAAGAAATTGATATTTTAAATTTTAAAATTATGAAGCAAAATCAATTAAAGCAAGAAAATAGAGAGCTGCTTCTCCTTTTAGGGTTTTCTGAAAATATAAATATCTCAAAATTCTTAATCGGTAAGGTATTAAACAAAACTTATTTTCCTCAAGAGTCACTGAATATTTTAGTCGATACTAATAATTTTTCAAAAGAAATGGTTGCTATAAATACTGATGGATTAGTTGGCCAAGTCGAGGCAGTATTTCCAAATACTGTAAAAGTTATTCCAATTTATGCAAAAGGAAATAATATTCCAGCCATAATTGATAGAACAGAAACTAATATAATTCTTGAGGGCGATGGAAAGGAAAATAAATTTTTTATAAAGAATTTAAAAAATAATTCGAATATTCAAATAGGTGACAAGATATTTACTTCGGGTTTGGGAGAAAAATTTCCCAAGGGATATCTCATTGGGTCAGTTAAGGAAATAAATGCTTCAGAAGAACTATCTAATCTGGATGTTGTTGTTTATTCTTCAAATAATTTTGATAAGGGAACAAAAATTTTGTTTGTGTCACCATGACAGAATATCTCGATAAAAAAAATAACTTTATCTCAATATATTTTTTTATTGGATCATCTATGGTTTTGGCATCTTTTCTTGAAATTTTTATTTCTAATATCTTAAGCTTTTATGTTTCTCTTCCGATTAGCCTCATGGTTCTTATATATTGGAATATGGCTCTTCCAAGAAGCGTTGGACTTTTATGGGCTTTACTGGCAGGTTTTACTCTAGACATAGCTCAAGAAATATATTTAGGAAGTCATGTTTTTTTATTTTTATTAGTATCATTTGTAACGCAGAGATATTTTCATCGTCTTAGGGCTCTGTATACAATTCAACAATCAATATTTGTTGCTTTCTTAGTTTTGCTGTATCAAATTACTTTATTAATTTTTTTTTCAGAACTAAATATTAATATTCTTTATGAATTATTTGTTGTGACTATTGTTTCGGCTTTAGTATGGCCAGTCATTTTTGGTTTGCTTAGATTTCTTAGAATAAAATTTACTTATGGTAAATGATATGAAAATTATTAAATTCTATTAAGAATCACCAAGGTAAACTTTTTTAACAACATCATTTTTTGATACTTCGTCTGGGCTCCCACTAGAAATAATTCTTCCTTCGTTAATAATAAATATTTCTTCGCATATATCCATGGTAGCTTTTACATTGTGATCGCTAATTAGGATTCCAAGACCTTGAATAGATAATTTATTAATTAGAATTTTTAAGTCTTGAATTGCTATTGGATCTATTCCCGCAAAGGGCTCATCGAGCATAATAAATTTTGGATTTAATGCAATGGATCTAGCAATTTCAACTCTTCTTCTTTGCCCTCCAGAAAGTGACTTGCCTTTCTGTTTTGCTAAATGAGTAATATCAAATTCTTTTAATATTTCATCAATCTTTATTTTTAAATTACTTTTTTCAAGATTTTGCATTTCTAAAGCAGATTTTATATTCTGATAAACTGATAACTCTCTAAAGATTGAAGGTTCCTGCGGAAGATAAACTAAACCTGATCGGGATCTTTCTCTTATTGTTTTATGAGTGATTAACTCATCATCAATAAAAATATCTCCATTTGATGGATTTAAAAGGCCAGCTAAAATATAAAAAAAAGTAGTTTTGCCAGCACCATTAGGCCCAAGCAAACCTGTTATAGAATTCATGTTTATATTTGCATTGATCCCTTTTAATATGGTTTTTTGGCCATACTTCTTTTTTAAATTTATCGTTTTTAAATTCATTTATAGATCTTTTATATTTATTTTTTCACTATTAATTAAGGTTTTTTTGTTTAAATCTAAAAAGATATTTTTTCCAGAATATTCTCTTCCATCGAATGTCACAATAAAATTTTCTGAAAGATAAAAAGTATTTTTAGAAAAATCTATTATCAATTTATCTGCATTTCCATAAAATTCTCTTTCTTGATACTCGCCTTTAAAACTCAAGCTATCCGGAATTATAAATTCATTGCTCTTGTAGTTAAGTTCTGCACTATCAGAATAAATTTCAACATTTATTTCAGAATCAGTAATATAGATTTTAGGCTTATAAACTTTTAAAGTACTAGAGTTAGCTAAGCCATTCAACATAGAGCTTTTTAAATTCATTTTGAGGTTAGACTCAAAAAAATTTAGATTTAAATTGATGTCTTTAGCTTGGAATATTTCTAAATCTAAATTATCTTGCGATGAAACTTCTTGATCAATAATATTAGAAGTTAAAAAAAATGAAATTGCAGCTAAAGTTAAAAGTAAAATTAAATAAATAGAAATTTGTTTAGACATTAAATAATTTTAGCTTCTATAACGTCATGCATTCTCAGTATGCCTGTAATTTCTTTTTTATTATTCTTCACTACAAGAGCATAAATTTTATTTTTCTCCATTTTAAGAACTGCGTTTTTGACTGAAGAGTCTTGATCAATGAAACAATATTTTTTCGTCATGATTTCTTTTATTTCTACTTTTTTTATATCTAAGTCTAAATTTAAAGCTCTTCTTAGATCTCCATCCGTAAAAATGCCACAAACCTTATTTTTATTGTTCTCTATTAAAGTCAGTCCTAATCCTTTCATAGATATTTCATATATAACTTCTTTAAGTTTTGATTTTTCATGGACTATTGGTGAGGAGCTTTTTTTGATCATTAAGTCTTTTACTTTTAAAAGGCTTTTTCCAAGCTTTCCACCAGGATGATTAAGAGCAAAGTCTTCTTTCGTAAATTTTTTAGCTTCTAGAAGAGCAATTGCAATAGCATCCCCAACTAACAACATAGCTGTAGAGCTCGTTGTCGGCGCTAGATTAAGAGGGCAAGCTTCTTTTTTTATATCCACAAGAAGATGATGATCGGCCTCTCTCGCAATAGTAGAGTTTTTATTTCCAGTGATAGATATAATTTTGTTTACTTTATTTTTGCAAGAATTAAATATTTTTAAAACTTCTTCAGTTTCTCCAGAAAAAGATAAAACCACTAGTAAGTCTCTCTTTTTTAAACTGCCTAGATCTCCATGACTTGCTTCAGCTGCACTCAAATAAAATGAGGGAGAACCAGTACTTGATAAGGTAGAAGATACTTTAGCTGCAATATTTCCTGATTTACCAATACCCATTAAAACTAAATTACCCTTACATTTAATTATCTCGTTACAAATTTCATTAAATTTATTTTTATCTAGCGTTTTAGATAAGCTTGATAGCGAATTTATCTCCTCTTTAAATGTATTTCTTGCTGAAGCAAAAAAATTTGGCCTTTCAATATTTTTATTCATAACTAACAATCAATGATCTTATAGTAGACTTATGTACAATTGACACAAATTTATATATTTTTTCTATGCGCCAAGCATTACTCATTTTATCTTTTATTATACTACCCTCTTTTTTATTTGGAAAAATGGGGGTGGATAATTTTGTAAATGGCGAGCATGAAAAAATTTTTTCGTATATTGAAGATTCAAAAATTATTTTAAAAACAGATAAACAAAAATTTCTTCTAGGCCTCGAAGATATTATGAGTAATCTAATTTCCCCTGAAGAAATTTCAAAAAGAGTGCTTGGGAAAAAAATCTATACGCTAGCCTCTGAAGAACAAAGAACCAAATTTTCTATTAATTTTAAAAACACTTTGTTTGATTCTTATTCTTCTGCGCTTACTGAAATAGACAAAACAAATGTAACAGTGGATTCTTATATTCATCCCAACGAACGATTAGACTTGGCTATTGTCAAATTAAAGGCCGATGTAGCAGGAAAACAATTTGATTTTATTTACAAGATGAAAAAAATAAACAAAGACTGGAAGGTGATAGGAATAATTATCGATGGAATTGATTTGGTTTCAATTTTTAGAAAACAATTCAATAAATTGCTTTTAGAAAATAATAATGACATCAATTTTGCTATTGATAATTGGGAGTTAGAAGAGTAGCTCTTCTTAGATAAATGGACAAACTCTTAATTGAAGGAGGAGCTCAGCTGAATGGAGTAGTCACAGCTTCAGGTGCAAAAAACGCAGCTTTACCAATTTTAGCTAGTTCGATTCTTCTTCAAGATAAATTGGTAGTAAGTAATGTTCCTCACCTAAATGACATCACAACAATGTTAGAAATTTTGAGTTCTATGGGCGCTTTCATGACCTTTAATGAAAATATGGATATTGAGATAGATACAAGTTCAATAAATAATTTAAAAGCTAGATATGAGTTAGTTAAAACCATGAGGGCCTCAATTTTAGTTTTAGGCCCGCTTTTGGCAAGATTCCATGAGGCAGAAGTTGCTCTTCCCGGAGGGTGCGCAATAGGAAGTAGGCCGGTTAATCTGCATATAGATTGTATGAGAAAATTAGGAGCAAAAATTGATACTAGTAATGGTTATATAAAAGCTTCTGCAAAAGGAGGGTTAATTGGAGCAGACATAGATTTTACAACTGTCACAGTGACGGGAACAGAAAATGCTGTTATGGCTGCTACCCTTGCAAAAGGGCAAACTATAATTACAAATGCAGCCAAAGAACCAGAAGTAACTGATCTAATAAAGTGTTTAAACCTAATGGGCGCAAAAATCTCTGGACTTGGAACAGATACTTTAATAATCGACGGAGTAGATCAGCTTCATTCGGCAAATTTTTCAGTTATGCCTGATAGGATAGAAATAGCTACATATTTGACTGCAGTAACTATGACAGGGGGCGATATTACTATCAAAGGGTCTCAACCTAAGTTATTAGATATAGTCTTAAAGAAATTAGGAGATGCTGGAGCAAAGATTGAAAAGAATAATAATTCAATAAACTTGAAAATGAATGAAACTCCGATAGCTACTGATATTTCAACTGCTCCTTTCCCTCACTTTCCAACAGACATGCAGGCACAATTTATTTCTATGAACTCTATTGCAAAAGGCAAAGCTGAAGTAATCGAAAATGTTTTTGAAAATCGATTTATGCACGTTCAAGAACTCATAAGAATGGGCGGAGATATAGAACTCAAAGGTAATACTGCTTTTATAAAAGGAAATATAGGCGGATTAAAATCAGCTCCGGTAATGGCAACAGACCTAAGAGCATCAGCAAGTCTAGTTTTGGCCGGATTAGTTGCATCAGGTATTACAAAGGTAGACCGTATTTACCACATCGATAGGGGTTATGAAAGAATAGAAGAAAAGCTAAAGTTATTAGGAGCTAAAATTGACAGAATATCGGAGTAAAAAATGTTAATCGCATTACCTAAAGGAAGATTATTGCCTGAAATAAAAAAACTTTTTTTGAAAGTTGGAATAGAGTTTGATTCAGATTCAAGAAAGCTGATTATTGATACTTCAAATGAAAATTTTAAAGTTGCTATTTTAAGAACATGGGATATTCCTAAATTCGTTAATTATGGAGCCGCAGATATTGGAATAGTAGGCAAGGATATTCTTTATGAGACAAATTTAGATGATAATTACTATGAAGTTCTCGATTTAAAACTAGGTCTTTGTAGAATGTCTTTAGCATCGCTTACAACTGATCTTCCCAAAGATAAAAAATTAAAAGTTGCTTCAAAATATCCCTCTTTTGCAAAAGATTATTTTTCAGACTTATCAAGAGACATAGATTTATTAATTCTAAAAGGAGCTATTGAAATTGCTCCTATTTTAGGTTTGTCTGATTGCATAGTTGATTTAGTTCAAACAGGTAAAACTTTGGAAGAAAACGGTTTAAAAGAATTAGAAGAAATTTCCCAGATAAGTTCTCGATTGATTGTTAATAAATCTTCTTTTAAATCTCAGAATAAAATTATTAGCAATTTGGTAAGCCATTTAGAAACAGAATTATGAAAAATCTTTTTTTTAAAGATAATTCTTTTGAAGATTTTGTAAAAAATTTTGATCAAACAAGTACTTTAATTTCTCTTGAGGAAGTGAGAAATTCTGTAAGTTTGATTCTGAAAGAAATTAAACTAAGAAAAGATGATGCTTTAATTTCTTTTTCTAAAAAGTTTGATAATTATGACTGTAATTCAATAGATGACTTAACTTTCAGTAAAGATAATTTCAAAGATGCTTATGATTCCTTAGATAAAGAAATAATAGTAAATTTAGAATTTCTAAAAGAACGTATTTTAAATTTTCATTCAAAAATCCCTTTAGAAAGCTGGAGTTATGAAGATGAAGCATTTAGCTCATTTGGGCAAATTGTTAGACCTATAAAAAGAGTAGGCTTATATGCTCCTGGGGGAACAGCAATTTATCCTTCTTCGATTTTGATGACGGCTGTTCTGGCAAGTTTAGCGGGCGTAAAAGAAATAATTTTAGCTTTCCCACCATGTAATGCTGAGTTAACAAAATTAATGCTTGCTACAGCTCATATAGGCGGTGTTTCAGAAGCAATTAGTATCGGAGGGGCTCAATCAATTGGAGCAATGGCTTTTGGTACCGAATCAATAAAAAAGGTAGATAAGATATTTGGTCCTGGCAATCAATACGTTGCTGAGGCTAAAAGACAGGTTTATGGCTTAGTTGGTATAGATTCTCTTACAGGTCCATCAGAAGTTATGATTATCGCTGATCAATCAGCTAATCCAGAATTTGTTGCTGCAGATCTTTTAGCTCAAGCTGAACATGGAGTAAATTCAGCCTGTTTTTTAGTCTCTATTGGTCCTGATGTTAAGAATAATGTTTTAGATGCCTTGAAGGCTCAGCTAGAAAATATTGATAGATCAGAAATAGTTTTAGAATCTTTTAAAAAATACTCTTATCTCATAGAAGCTAGAGATTTAAGTCAAGCAAAAGAAGTATGTAATTTGATTCATCCTGAGCATCTTCAAATTATTCTAGATAACGCAAGCGAAATAGTTCTAGAAAATTTTTCTGCTGGAGCAATTTTTGTTGGAGCATCTAATACAGCTGTTTTAGGAGATTATTGCGCAGGACCTAGTCACGTAATTCCCACAAGCGGAGCTAGCAGATTTAGTTCTCAAGTTAGTATAAGAGATTTTTTTACAACTTCTTCTTTTACAAAGATTTCTGAAAATTTTGATTCCGAAGAACTTCAGAAAGTAATCTCTAATTCTATTGATATAGCAAATCTAGAAGGGCTCTCTGCTCACGCGAAAGCATTAGAATTAAGATTAAAGAAAAGTAATTCTAATTAGATATTAATTCAAAGCTTTCCATTACTACATCTATAGGTATAGCAAAATTTAGTCCTTGACTCCCACCTGATGTGCTCTCTATAAAATTAGTAATACCGACAAGCCTTCCTTTTTTATCAATTAGTGCGCCTCCAGAATTACCTGGATTAATAGACGCATCTGTTTGGATAAAAGAACCATTTTTATTTTTAAATTGTCTGTTTATCGCACTTACAATTCCAATACTAAAAGATTGACCTAAGCCTTGTGGATTTCCAACCGCAATAACTGTCTCTCCAACTCTTAAATTATCAATATTTTTTCTTATTTTTATTGGAAAAAATATTTCGTCACTAATAATTTTTATTACAGCAACATCGGCATCCAGATCAAAACCAATAATCAAAGCTTCTGAAGTATTACCATTACTAAACTCTACAACTAATTTTTGATTATTTTTGAAGGCATCATTAATTACATGAAAGTTAGTAATTATCATTCCGTCTTTAGAGACTATAACTCCCGAACCATTTGGTACAAAACCTGTTTTAATAACTTGTCTCCATCTTTTCATCCCAAGAATACTTGATTTTTCTTGCCAAGCTTTCCATTTTTTAATACTCCAAATATTTACTACAGAAGGAGAGGTTGATTCTAAAATATCAGGCAAGCTTTTACTAAAACTTAGGTTTAAAAACAAAACTCCTGAAAGAATTCCTAAAGTTATCCAGAATGAAGTAGTCTTAATTAAATTTTTATTCATATGAATTGGAAATTATAACCTCACTAGGTTAATATTCACGCCTTCAAAGGAACTAATTAAAAAAATATGAGAACTAAGAGTTATAAAATAAGCGATATAGAGGAAAAATGGCATTTAGTAGATGCTTCAGGTCAAACTTTAGGAAGACTTTCTGCTAAAGTTTCTACAATTTTAATGGGAAAAAACAAGCCTCAATATACCCCTCATTCAAACTTGGGTGATTATGTTGTCATTATTAATGCTGAAAAAATTAAAGTAACAGGCAATAAAGAAACTCAAAAAACATACTACAAGCATTCAGGATATCCAGGAGGACTTAAATCAACTATCTTTTCTGATTTAATTCAGAATGCTCCTGAAGAAATTATCATTAATTCTATCAAGGGAATGCTGCCTAAAAATAAGCTAGCTAATGATATAATCAATAAATTAAAAGTTTATAAAGGTGACGATCATCCTCATCAAGGCCAAAACCCACTCAAATTGGAATCATAAATATGTCAATAGATTACACATACGCAACTGGAAGAAGAAAAACATCTACTGCAAGAGTATATTTATCCAAAGGTAAAGGTAACATATTAGTAAATGATCTACCTTTAGAAGACTACTTCGGAAGAGAAGTTGCTAAGATTCTGGTAAATCAACCCTTTGTTCTATTAGAAATGGAAAATAAATTTGACGTCAACATTAAAGTTTCAGGTGGAGGTTCTTTCGGACAAGCAGGAGCCATTAGACACGGAATATCTAGAGCTCTAGAAAAATATGATTCAGAAAATAGACCTTCACTTAAAACAGCAGGTTATTTGACCAGAGATTCAAGAAAAGTCGAAAGAAAGAAAGTTGGTTTAGTTAAAGCGAGAAAATCAAAACAATTTAGTAAAAGATAATAATTTATGGTTCAGCCTTCCTCTCCTCCTAATCCCGGTAGAAGAAAATTTCTAACAAATTTCACTGGATTTTTAGGTGCAATAGGCGCTTTTTTTGTTGCCATACCTTTCTTAAGTGCTTTTAAACCTAGCGCAAGAGCTGAAGCAGCAGGAGCCCCGGTTCAAGTTGATATTTCCTCAATCAATCCAGGTGAAATGATGATTGTGGAGTGGAGAGGTAAACCAGTTTTTGTTGTGAAGTTGGAATCAAGTGCGGTAAAGTTAATTTCTCAAAATTTAGATAGATTAGCTGATCCAGAAATGGAGTCTCCAGCTCAACCTGAGTATGCAAAAAATGAAATTAGATCCAGAAAAGAGGGATTAGCGATAATCACTGGTGTTTGCACTCATCTAGGCTGTTCACCTAAATACTATCCTAATGCTGGTTCAACCGATTTCGATCCAGATTGGCAAGGAGGATTTTTCTGTCCATGTCATGGATCTAAATTTGATCTCTTAGGAAGAGTTTATGCAGGAGTTCCGGCTCCCACAAATATGGAAGTTCCTCCTCATTATTTTGCTAAAGATAATATTTTAATCATCGGATCTGATGGAGTTGCTTAATGGCTGCGAATGAAAAAAAATCAATAGGTATTATGGGGTGGGTAGATAGTAGATTCCCAGTTACGGATCTACTAGAAAGACACTTATCTAAATATCCAGCCCCAACTAACCTAAATTTTTGGTACCTGTTTGGATTTCTGATGATTATTGTCTTAGCCATGCAAATTCTTACTGGTTTATGGTTGATGATGAATTATACAAATACAGCTGAAGAGGCTTTTTCGTCAGTTGAATATATCATGAGAGATGTGGAATATGGATGGCTATTAAGGTATCTACATGCTGCTGGAGCATCAGCTTTTTTTGCATTAATTTATCTACATATGTTTAGAGGAATGATGTACGGCTCATATCAAAAACCAAGAGAGTTAATTTGGGTAGCAGGATGGTTTACTTATGTTTTGCTCTGTGCAGAAGGATTTACAGGATATGTTCTTCCTTGGGGACAAATGTCTTTTTGGGCTGCTCAAGTTATCATTTCTCTGCTCGGTTCTATCCCAATGGTAGGAGAAGATTTAGCAACTTGGATAAGAGGTGATTATTTAATTTCTGGAATCACTCTATCTAGATTATTTGCTTTTCATGTAGTGCTCTTACCAATAATGATTATCGCAGTTGTTTTCTTTCATATATTAGCCTTGCATGAAATAGGTTCTAATAATCCTGATGGAATAGATATAAAAAAACATGTTGATAAAGATGGAGTTCCTTTAGATTCGAAACCTTTTTATCCCTATGATATAACTCATGATATTTATGCTCTAGGAGTATTTCTTCTAATTTTCTGTACTGTAGTTTTCTTTTTTCCTGAAGGCGGAGGATACGTTTTGGAATATGTAAATTTTGAACCTGCAAATCCTTTATCTACTCCTTCGCATATAGTTCCATCTTGGTATTTCACACCTTTTTATGCAATGTTAAGAGCAGTAGATTTTGCTCTATTTGGATTTACCGCTAAATTTTTAGGCTTTGTCTGCATGGCTGGTGGAATTGCGATTTTCGCCGCACTTCCATGGTTAGATAGAAGCCCTGTAAAATCCATAAGATACAAAGGAGTTTTAAGTAAAGGTTTTTTGGCTGCTTTCGTTATTAGTTTCTTTGTATTAGGATATTTAGGAGCAGTGCCTCCGTCAGACGTAAAAAATCTTTTGGCTAAAGTCTTTACGGTTATATATTTTTCATACTTTTTATTAATGCCTATATATACAAGAATAGAAACTTGCAAACCTGTTCCAGAAAGAGCCCCTCAGCATTAAAAAAAATGAAATTTATTTTATTTCTAATTTTTTTTATCTCATCATCGATTCAAGCAGCTTCAGGTGAATTAAGTTGCGGTTCTATAGAGTGTGACGAATTTTCTGCAGATACAACAAATTTATCCTCTTTGCAGGATGGCTTAACTACTTACATGAACTATTGTTACGGATGTCATTCTTTAAAGTACTCTAGATATAATCGTATTTCTAAAGATCTTAATATTCCAATAGATATGTATCAAGAAAACCTAATATTTGATGGCTCCAAACCAGGCCAATTGATGAACATTAGTATGAATTCAAAAGATGCAGTGGAATGGATAGGTGCTAAACCGCCAGATTTAACTCTTGAAGCAAGAATTAGAAAGCCTAATTGGATATATACATATTTAAGAAAGTTTTACCCTGATGACTCTAGACCTTATGGAGTTAATAACGAAGTTTATTACAATGTTTCAATGCCTCATGTTTTGGAAGACTTACAAGCCAATCTATCAGAGACTCAATTTAATGAGATGATCTACAACCTGACAAATTTTATGGTTTATGTTTCAGATCCATCAGCAAACGAAAGAAAAAGAATCGGAGTGTATGTCTTACTATTTCTGTTACTATTCACTTCATTCGCTTATTTGACGTATCGAGAATTCAAAAAAGACCTTAAGTAATAAAAAAATATGAGTTTATTAAACAACAGATCCACAATGGTCTTATTCCATAATGTTATAGGTCACAGAAGCCAAAAAGTAAGGATAGTTCTTGCTGAAAAAGGAATTGCTTGTGATCTTGAACCTATTGAATCATCAAGCATTCCAACTGAGATCATGGAAGTTAATCCCTCAGGATCATTACCATTATTAATAGATCGAGATCTTTCTTTATATCATTCTGGGCTTATAGTTGAATACTTGGATGAAAGATTTCCTC
This sequence comes from SAR86 cluster bacterium, assembly GCA_028135785.1. Lineage (GTDB taxonomy): Bacteria > Pseudomonadota > Gammaproteobacteria > Magnimaribacterales > AG-339-G14 > CASICS01. The sequence continues at coordinate 125,790 of JAOIHS010000001.1, read as the reverse complement.
ACCCACCTTTATTGCCTGTTTACCCTGTCGCAAGAGCTCAAACTAGATTAATTTTAAATAGATTAGAAAAGGATTGGGCAGTGAATCTTGATGTATTAGAAAGTCATTCTGCAACTAAATCACAAAAATTAAAGAGTAAAAAAATATTAGAGACTAATGTTCTTAATTCACTTTCCCTTTTTGATGATCAGCCTTTCTTTAGAAGTGAAGAGTTCACCGTTTTAGATTCAGTTATAATTCCGATTTTGTTCAGGTTATCGTTTTATGGAATTAAGTTACCAAATTCAAAAGCTGCGAATAGCATCAATCAATACATGGAACGAATGTTCAATTTAGAGAGTTTTATTGCTAGTAAAACAGAAGAAGAAATAGAGCAATTAGTTTAATTTTTGTATTATCTCGCCGTCCTTAAAAGACACCTGTAAAGGACTAATCTTTATTTGGTTTTCTTCAGAAGAGTACTCGCCTAGTAAACCAAAATAGCCATTTCCACTATTAATATAGTTAATGAGGTCGAACCCAAGTGAATAGATGATTTTTTCTTCAGAGGAATAATTTTTGAACTTAGCAGAACCCAAATTTATTTTGTTTAATAAAATAGGGTATTCCAATCCTTGAGTTTCATTTAAGTCATCTACAGAAGAAGAAGGATTCCAATAATCAAAGTGATTAGGTAAATTAAAAATCTCTACATCAAAAAGGAGATTATATTTAAATGCTGGTACTATTCTATTCGCGATATTAGAGCTAGAGCTTACTATGACATTTGAAATATCTTTTCTAGCTCTTGGGGTTATTTTTATTTCATTGCCTATTTCCCTTTGCAAATCTCTTTTTCTCTTTTGGCTAAGCGAAAGTTCAAATAAAGATGCAATTTGACTTTCAAAATTCTTTGATCCATTTATCAAAGCAAAAGAATCCTCACTTATTTTTTTGCTATAAAGTTCATTACTTTTATTAAAGCTCTCTAATTCTGCAATATTTTTAGAAATGAATACAAAATTATTTAGATTAAAATTTTCATTATTAATTAATTGGTTGAGATAATTTTGATTTTTTAAATTGATTAAGTTGGCACCGGATAAATAATTATACTTATCAAGAGAGACCAAATAATAATCTGAATTTAATTCAGAAAAGCATTTTTTTGATGAAGAATCTAGTTTCTCATAATGAACTATAATTTTCTTTCCAGCTAGAGACTTTATTGTGTTGCAGAAATTTTTATCCTTAATTATTTTGCTAAATTTTATTGATTTCTTATTTTTACCTATCGATTTTTGAAAAAAATATGCTCCTTTAACTCCTTCCAAAAACTTATCTATTTTTTTTGAATCATTATTCGTATAAAAGATTGTTAAATCATATTTTTGAGACGAAGTAGAGATAGATTTAAGCAAACTCTTACTGACTTTATTGGGAGACTCATCAAAATAAAAATTAGTAAGCCTTGAATTGCTAGTTGACGCACAGCAAGTTAGGATTAATAAAATTATTACAGATATTGAGGTTTTCATTGGAGAAAAATTATTCTTACTAAAGGTACATTATATTTGGTTGCAACTCCAATTGGTAATTTTGAAGATTTGTCATTAAGAGGAATTGACATTCTAAATTCTGTTGAATTGATTCTTGCTGAAGATAAAAGAAAGTCAGCATTATTGTTAAATAATTTCTCAATAAAAACTAAGATGCATTCTTTTCACGAATTTTCGGATGAGGGTGAAATTATAAAATATATAAATCTTTTAAAAGATGGTAAAAATTTAGCCTTAATATCTGACGCAGGATCTCCTTTAATTTCAGATCCAGGATTTGAATTAGTTCAAGCATCTAAAGAAGCAGATATAAAAATAAGTCCTATACCTGGCCCTAGCTCAGTTATATCCTCTCTCGTTGCATCAGGATTAAAAGTGAATAAATTTATTTTTGAAGGATTTCCTCCAAGAAAGCCTTTGGAGCTGAAAAAGTATCTGAATAAATTTTTGTATGAAGAGAGAACAGTAATTTTTTTTGAGTCTCCAAGGAGAATAAAGAAATTAGTTAAATCAGTTCTGGAGGTTTTAGGAGAAGATAGAAGGGTGGCTTTAGCTAAAGAAATATCTAAGTCTCATGAAAATTTTTATCTAGGAAACGCAAAAGATTTACTAGAAAAAATTGAAAATGATAAGAATTTAGAGAAAGGAGAAATAGTTTTTTTATTGGAAGGAACCAATAATATAGAAATCCTTCCAGATAATCTTGAAGACAAATTAGTTACAAATCTTAAAGGTCTTTTGCCTCTTAGAACTATTTCTAAAATTGTTTCAAAAGTTTCTAAACTTTCCTCTAGAGAAATTTATAGTAAGTACAACAAAAAATAATATAATGAAAATTGAGCTGACTGAGTAATCGCTAACTATGTTAGAGGAAAGTCCGGGCTCCATAGGATAAGACGCCAGGTAACTCCTGGGAACAATATTTTATTGTTACGGCTAGTGCAGCAGAAAATAAACCGCCATTATGGTAAGGGTGAAAAGGTGCGGTAAGAGCGCACCGTATATTTGGAAACAAATATAGCTAGGTAAACCCCGTCTGGAGCAAGACTAAATAGAGATTCATTAATGTTATCCGCATTGAATCTGGGTAAGTTGCTAGAGATATATGGCGACATATATCCGAGATGAATGGTTACATAAAACAGAACCCGGCTTATGGGTCAGCTCTCCTTTTTAACATACAATTTATAAATACCTTTCCGTCGTGAGTCACCTAAAAGTCATGCTATATAAGCAATTTTCATATTAGGCTTCTAAAGTGAGTAAAAGTGTGTAAAAATACTAAGAAGTGTGACAAACGGGACTAAAATATGGCTGGAATATATGGTTTAAGCAGTCTAACTTTAGATAATAAGGGGAGAATTGCAGTGCCTGCTAGATATAAGGAGCAACTTAAAGAGTTAGCTGCTGGATCTCTTATTGTTACAAGAGACCCTCAATATCCATCTCTTTTGATATATCCAGGAAATCTTTGGAAAGAAATTTCTACTTCTTTTGAAAGTTTATCTGGTTTAAATCCTAAACTTAGAGCTCTTCAATGGAATTTTCTTGGAAACGCTCATCAAGTTGACTTTGAAGTATCTGAAAGAATGAATATTTTATTTCCTCAATCTTTAAGAGAATATGCTCAATTAAAAGAAAAACAAAAAGTAATCTTAATTGGAATGGGTCAAAAATTTGAACTATGGAGCGAAAAGAACTGGAAAATTAAAGAATCAGGTAAGGAAATTAAGGGAGAAAGAATTGATATCGAGCTTCCTCAAGAAGTAAGGGAGATACCATTCTGATGTTTTCACATGCCCCTGTAATGATTAACGAAACAATCGATTCTCTTATTCTAAATAAATCAGGCGCTTATCTTGACTGTACTTTCGGCCTCGGCGGTCATTCAAAAGAAATATTAAATAATTTAGATGCCAATGCCAGTCTTTCTGCAATTGATCAGGATCAAGAAGTTGTTAAGTATGCAAAAAAAATAAAAGATCCTAGGTTTAAATTTCAATATTCAAAATTTTCGAATATTAAAACTATTTTTGATTCAGCAGAGTTTGATGGAATTCTATTTGATCTTGGCGTTTCATCATTGCAACTTGACGATGCATCAAGAGGCTTTAGTTTTCAAAATAATGGAAAGTTAGATATGAGAATGGATCAATCAAATAAAATTTCAGCATATGATTGGCTAAATAACGCTAAAGAATCTGAAATTGCAGATATATTTTATTATTTAGGAGAAGAAAGAAAGTCTAGATTTTTTGCAAAAAGAGTAGTGGAAAGAAGAAAATTGAATTCAATTAATTCTACTGAAGATTTAGCAGCTATAGCTTACACAGGAAGAAACTCAAAGAAACATCCAGCAACAAATATTTTTAGAGCGGTAAGAATGTTTGTAAATAATGAACTAGATGAAATTAAAGACGCTTTGAAAGTATCTGCAAGTCTTTTAAAAGATAAGGGCAGGATAGTGGTAATCAGTTTTCATTCAATGGAAGATAGAATAGTTAAGAATTTTTTTAGAGGAAAATTAGATGGGGATGATTTTGATTCACAACTAAAATCGGTTGGTAAAATTATTAAACCGTCAATTACCGAAATAAAGGAAAACCCAAGAGCTAGAAGTGCAATTTTAAGAATAGGAGAAAAATCTAATGCTTAAAATAAATAACATTGTAATTATTTCTCTTTTAAGCCTAAGTATTGTCTATCTAGCGATCACTAAATCAGTAAATGTTTTTGAATTAAGATCAATAAACTCTTTACTCGATCAAGAAAATTCTAAATTTTTAGCACTAGAAACTGACTTTATAGAAATGAATAATAAATTACAGTATAAAAAATCATTTTTAGAGGCTAATAAAAGTTCAAAAATAGACCTGGCAATGGTGAGGCCAATAGAAACATATCTCGTAATCGAAGGGTATAAAAAGTGAGAAATATTGTAATAGTTTTAAGCTTTTTTATGGCAACTTCGTCAATATCTTTTAGCGATAATAAAAATTATGAATATTTTAAAGAAGCTCATTTTTCATGGAATGGAAATTCTTATCTTTCAAATTCAGGAGAATTGGTAAAAATAAACAACGAAGGATCTCGAGATTTGATATTTCTTTTTGGCTCAAGATTTGAAAAATTAAAGCTAATAGATTATTTTTATAAAATTCAAAGTAAATTAATTAATTTTAATTTAGAAGTTGTTGGAATAAATAAAAGTAATTCGGGAAACTTAATAATTTCATTAAAAGATAAAAGAGTTATTAAAATTCAAGATTTTAAAATGGACGATCAACTAGATAGATTGCACTTCTTTCTGACCTCGAATGAATCAAAAAAAATCATGGCTAATTTTAAAACAATAGATCTTAGGTATAAAAATAAGATCGCAATCAAATATCTTAATGGCTAGCAATATTTACCAAAATATAAAAATTGGAATAGATATAGGTACTTCTAAGGTAGTTTGTTTGGTAACAGACTCTACACCAGATGGATTAAAAGTCTTAGGCTTAGGATCTCATCCTTCTAGAGGCCTTAAAAACGGAGTTGTTGTAGATATCGAATCAACAGTAAATGCAATTAGAGAGGCAACTAATAAAGCTGAGTTAATGTCTGGAATTAGAGTTAATCAAGCCTATGTTGGAATATCTGGAGGAAGTTCAAGTGGCTTGAATTCAGAAGGAGTGGTCCCAATTAGAGATCGAAAGGTTAAGGCCAGCGATGTTGACAAAGTCATAAATGCTGCGGGTGCTCAAAGCATAAAGGACGGATATAAGATGTTACACATCTTACCTAGAGATTTTTCAATTGATCAGCAAAATGGTATCAAAGAGCCTCTAGGCATGGCGGGAGTCAGGCTTGAGGCAAAAGTTCATTTAGTGTCTTGCAGCAAAAATGCAGCAGATAATATCGACTCTTGTATGAAATCTTGTGGAATTGCTGTCCAGAATTATATTCTTGAGCAATTAGCTTCAAGTTATGCAGTGCTATCTGAAGATGAAAAAAAATTAGGTGTTTGTTTGGTAGATTTAGGAGGCGGCACCTCAGATGTAGCAATTTTTATGGATGGATCAATTAGCCATACAGTAAATATTCCTGTCGGTGGAGATCATGTAACGAATGATATTGCTAGAGCAATTCAGACACCAACAGACCAAGCGGAGGATCTTAAGAAAAAATATGGGTGCGCTTCAAGTTCTCTCACTAGCGAAGGAGAAAAAATATCTACTCCGTCAATTAACGGAAGATCAGACAAAATTTTTTCTAGACAGGCTCTTGCAGACGTAATTGAGCATAGATATGCAGAAATATTTCAATTGATTAGGCAGCGTTTAGGAATTTCAGATTTATCTCAGGTTCTACCTGCCGGTATAGTCCTCACAGGTGGAGCTTCTAAGATAGAGGGTATATCTCAACTAGGAGAAGAGATATTTCAAATTCCAGTTAGAGTCGGACAGCCAAGAGGCCTAGTGGGATTAACTGATATTTTAAAAAATCCTATCTACTCTACTTCAATAGGCTTAGTACTTTATGGGCAAAAAGAAACTGAAGAAGATTATCTAGATTTTGCATTTACGAGAAATAAAGGCTTGGTTAATCAAGCTTTTAAATGGATTCAAAATAACTTTTAAATTTTTATAGGAGGCTACTATGAACTGGAAAGTAATCGAAAAAACTGGGCAACCAGGAGCTCTAATTAGAGTTGTTGGAGTTGGAGGTTGTGGTGGAAATGCTATTGATCACATGGTTGAAGGCGGGTTGGATGGAGTAGAGACTATCGCTATTAATACTGATAGTCAGGCTCTTGAAAAGTGCACGGCTGATGTAAAACATACATTGGGGGAGCTTACCAATAATGGACAAGGTGCTGGAGCAAAACCAGAAGTTGGAAGAGATACAGCTTTAGATGACTACGAACGCTTAGAGACCTTACTTGAAGGCTCGGATATGGTCTTTATCGCAGCCGGAATGGGAGGCGGGACTGGAACAGGAGCATCTCCGATTGTTGCTCAAGTAGCTAAATCAATAGGAGCTTTAACAGTTGCCGTTGTAACTAAACCACTTAATTTAGAAAGAAAGAATAAAATTACCGAGGAAGGAATTAAGGCGCTAAGAGCAGAAGTAGATTCTTTGATTACCATTCCTAATCAAAAGCTTTCTGAAGTACATGGAGGAGATTGTGACTTCATTGAAGCATTCGCCCATGGAAATGATGTTCTTTTAGGCGCTGTAAGGGGAATTTCTGACATTATTACAAAAGTAGGAACCATTAATGTTGATTTCCGAGATGTCAAAACTGTTATGTCTGAGCAAGGAACAGCAATGATGGGAACAGGAGTTGCATCAGGTCCTAGTAGAGCTTTAGAAGCAGCTTCAGCTGCAGTTGGAAGTCCTCTGTTAGAGGATATCAATTTACAAAATGCTAGAGGAGTCTTAGTTAATATTACAGGTGGAGAAAAAGTTAGTATTGGTGAGATTGAAAAGGTACTTGAGCAAATAGATCAATTTGCTGCTGAGGATGCAACGATAATTCACGGAGCATCAATAGATAAAACCATGGATGCTGGCGACTTAAAAGTAACTATAGTTGCAACAGGGCTGGGAGACGAAAATCAAAGAAGTAATTCTTCATCAGATCGCTTTGGTCTGAAAACATCTCAAGTTGCGCCTATTAGTTCAGTAAAATCGATTACAGATTTAGAAGAGGTAGAGAGAGAGGCGTCTTTAGATTATCTAGATGTTCCATCTTTTGTTAAACGTCAAATAGATTAGCTTGAATTTTGATTTAACAAGCAAGTATAGAGAATTAATAATTTGGTTCTTTGTATTTTGCTTGTTAGCTTCCCTGCCGATTAGGTTTTATTTCTTACAGAAAAATGAATTTGAAATAGCTCTTAGTAAATCAAAACAAAGTTCTGAAAGATCAGAAATTCTTCTTTCTAGAAGAGGAAAGATATTAGATAGAAATTTTATAACGCTTGCTGAAGATATCCCTGCTTATGAAATAGGAATAGAGATAAGAAGCTTTTCTTTTGATCCATTTCATATTTCTTCAATATCAAAAATACTTTTATTCAATTTAGAGAAATTAAAAAATAAACTTTCGGATAAAAAAAGAAAATATATTGTCGTAAGTCATAACGCTACTCAAGATCAATTAAATTCATTAAAGATTTTAAAGATTTCAGGATTAAGAAGTATTCCAAAGTATAAAAGAAGCTACCCTGAAGGAAAGGTAATTTCACAAGTTATAGGTTTGACTGATTTTGAAAATAACGGTCAGGAAGGTATTGAGCTATCAATAAATAAAAAATTATCTGGTATCGATGGCCAAAAGAGATTTACAAGAACAAATAAAGGTAAAGTTATTGAATCTGAAACTACTCCTCCACAACACGGATTGGACGTAATAACTACTCTTGATTCTAAGCTGCAATATTTAGTTTATGATCAATTAGAAATTGCTACAGATTTTTTTAAAGCCTCTTCAGCTTCAGCAATCTTAGTAGATCTTAAATCAAGAGATATTCTTGCTATAGCCAATTACCCTAGTTTCGATCCAAATAATAGAAGAGGCATGGATCCTAAATTATTGGCTAATCGAGCTGTAACTGATTTGTTTGAACCAGGGTCAACAATCAAACCTTTGTCGTTAGCTGGCTTGATAGAAGAAGGCATTGTCAATGACGACATAACAGTGCAGACCTCTCCTGGATATATTGACTATAAGGGATTTGTAACGAAAGACTTTAGAGATTACGGGCTTCTAAATCTTTCAGAAATAATATCTAAATCTAGTAATGTAGGAATGATTAAGTTGTGTGACAAAGCTAAATCAGATGCAATTATTAAAAATTTATATGAGTGGGGTTTCGGTAGATATATGAGTGGAATATTTATATCTACCAGAGAAGGATATTTACCGAACAGTGAAAAAATATCAGATAGAGAAAAGGTTAGTTTGTGTTATGGGTACGGTATGCAAGTTACATTGATTCAATTAGTGTCTGCTTACACAGCCTTATTTTCTAGTGGAGAAGACAAAGGACTCAACTTAATTTCTAAATCTTTTGAAGCATTCGATGAAAAAATAGTTTCAAATAAAACAGCTCTTAAAATAAATAAAATGTTAAGTAATGCAGTTGAATTAGGAACAGGAAAAAAAGCATTAGTAAAGAACATAACTGTTATTGGAAAAACCGGAACTACAAAAAGATTAGGGGTAAAGGGTTATACAGAAGAATCATATAATGCAAGTTTTATCGGAAATGCTAAATTTGATGATAAAGATTATGTAATTGGAATTATAGTCAGGAATGCAAAAGAAAATGGGGAAGGAGGGGGACAGGTGGCTGCCCCAATTTTTTCTAATATATTGAAAAGCATCCAAAATACTTATTAATGAATATATACGAATTAGTTCCAGAAACAAAAAAGCTAATATCTGAGGATATATCTTTAAATTCTATTTCTATAAATTCTAAAGAAATAAATAAAGGAGATATATTTGTTTCTATTGATGGGTCAATAAAAAACAGAAAATTATATTATAAAGAAGTTGTTCTAAAAGGAGCTAAAGTTATCTTAACTAATCTTGAGATTAATATCGAAGCAAGTATCCCTATTATTTTTATTAAAGATTTAAAAGAAAGGTTGAGCAACCTTAGTAATGATTTTTACAATTGTCCCTCAAAAAAAATTGAAGTCTTTGGTATTACAGGGACAAATGGAAAGTCCTCAGTCGCAAGTTATCTTCATCAAATAATGATGCTCCATGGAGAAAAAGCAGGATTAATTTCGAATTTCGATAATAAAGAAAGTCATTATTCTAAATTGACTACTCCAGATGTTTTTTTATTAAATAAAATTATTAAAAAATGTGTAGAAGAAAAAAAACAATCTATTATTTTTGAGGTTTCTTCTCACGCAATTCATCAGAAAAGAGTCGAAGGTATAGAATTTGATTATGGCTGTTTAACTAGTTTCTCAAGAGATCATCTCGATTACCATGGTTCTATAAATGAATACTCTAAAGTAAAAGAAAGTTTTTTTGAAGAAAATTTATTTAATAACGCCGTTATTAATACTGAATCTAATCTTGGGAAAAAGATAGTTAGACAAAATAAAAACTTTATCTCATTATCTTCATTAGATAAAAATGCTGATATTTATTTAGAAATTAAAAAAGAAATTTCTACTATTCATTCTCCTTGGCTAAAAATAAATTTACCCAAAGAAATTTTTGCTCAACATTCCATGATGAATATTGCATCTTCCTTAGGTCTATTTTTGGCTGCAAGTGAAACAAAAAAAATAAAAGAGACTAATTTAAAAAAATTAAAAGGTCTTCCAGGCCGTTTAGAATTAGTTAAATTAAAATTTGATCAAAGTTGCTACATAGACTACGCACATACTCCAGAAGCTTTAAAAATTACCTTGCAAAGTTTAAGGAATAAATATGCCGGAGCTCTTATTTGTATATTTGGATGTGGTGGAGAGAGGGATAATGGCAAGCGATCCTTAATGGGAGAAATAGCAGCATCTATGGCTGATAATATAATTATTACAAATGACAACCCAAGATTAGAGAACCCAGAAAAAATATCTTTAGAAATATTAAAAGGAATAAAGGATAAATCTAAAACAGAAGTTATTTATGATCGAACAATAGCAATAAAAACTGGTCTAAATAAATTAAAGAACAAAGAAAAGGATTCTGTGCTGTTGATCGCAGGAAAAGGACATGAATCATTTCAGGAAATTTCAGGTAAATTTATTAAATCTAATGATTTCGATATTATCAGGAGTCATAATTAGATGTTGATAGAGCATAAATTAAGTAATTTAGCCAAAATAGGAGACGGTAAGCTAATTGGACAAGACTCTAATTTTTCTAAAATCTCAACAGATACTAGATCAATTGAAAAAGGCGATATATTTTTAGCTCTTAAAGGTGTTAACTATGATGGCCACGATTATTTAGATGAGGCAATAGATAAAGGAGCTATATGCTTAATTTCAGAGAAAATCCTAAAGTTGTCAATTTCATATATTAAAACTTCTTCAACAAAGTTATTTCTAGAAAAGACAGCTAAAGCTCAAAGAAAATTGTTCAATGGCAAGGTTGTAGCAATAACAGGAAGTAATGGTAAAACATCAACAAAGCAAATCTTATCTGACTTGTTGGAGAACTTTTATCCAGAAGGCGTTTTTAAAAGTCCCGGAAATTGGAATAATAAATTAGGCCTCTATTATTCTTTACTGGAAGTTGATAAGTCGCATCAATTGGCTATTTTTGAATTAGGTACCAACGCAAAAGGAGAAATTAAAGATTTATCTTCTTTTCTCAATCCAGATATTGGTGCCATTACGAACATAGGAAGATCTCACCTGGAAGGGCTTTCTGATATTGATGGAGTCATGGAAGAGAAAACAGATTTATTTAATTCAGTAAAATCAGATGGAAATTGTTTAATTCGAATAAAAAAAGATTTTCTTTCAAAGGCAAGAGAAAAATCAGGATCAAAAAATTTAATTATTCTTGATGAATCAGATAGATTGAGTTTCGATCAAAATATGGAGATGGCACTATCTATTATTTCAAGCTTAAACGATGTAGGAGGACAAAATTTTTATCCGACTAAAAATGAAATAAAGCATGTAGAAGAATATTTTTCTGTATCTGGCAGACAACAAATAAAAATGGGCAAAAATAAAGTTACGATTATGGATGATACATATAATGCAAATCCAGATTCTTTCTATGCGGCTTTTAAAAAAATAAAATCTTTAAATTTTAAGAAAAAAATCTGTGTAATGGGAAGCATGTCAGAATTAGGAGAAAATTATCAATTTCTTCAGAATGAAATAATAAAATCAGCATGCGATACATTTGATCTGGTGATAGCTTTAGAAATTGAGACAGAATGTGATTTTAAAAATCTGAAAATTATATCTTCTAATCAAATTAAAGAAACTCTTTCAAATTTTCTTAACGAAGACTCTATTGTTCTATTTAAAGCTTCTAGATCAGTTAGAATGGAGAAGATTGTTCAACTATTTTTATAGCATATGTTTTTACCTTTATTAGATTATTTAGCAGAAAGTTATGGGCCTTTTAGGGTTTTTAATTACATTACTTTTCGAGCTATCTTATCTACTCTGACAGCCTTAATTTTTTGCTTAGCTTTAGGACACCCCATAATAAAATATTTAAAAAATCAAAAATACGGACAAGTTATTAGAACTGTAGGGCCTCAATCTCATCTTGAAAAAGGAGGCACCCCTACTATGGGAGGTTTGTTGATATTGGGGGCCATAATTTTTTCTTCTCTATGCTGGGGTAACTTAGAAAATAGATTTTTATGGGTTTTATTATTTGTAATATCCTCGTTTGGTCTTTTGGGTTTTTTAGATGATTACTTGAAACTTAAAAAACAAAATAGTGATGGCCTTTCTGGAAAAGCTAAATTATTTTGGCAAATTCTATTTGCTTTACTAGCAGTTTCTTTTCTTTATATATCTGCAGAAACTCCCCAAGAAACCAGTTTGATACTTCCTTTTTTTAAAAACTTCTCTCTAGAATTAGGCTTATCATTCATATTAATTTCTCTCTTTGTAATAGTCGGTTCTAGTAATGCTGTAAATCTTACCGATGGGTTAGATGGCTTGGCAATTATGCCTTCGGTTATGGTTGCAGGTGGTTTAGGGCTAGTTGCTTATATGTCAGGAAATATAATTTTCTCTGAATATCTAAATATTCCTTATCTTCCTAACTCTGGAGAGATACTTATTGTTTGCGGGTCTCTCATAGGTGCAGGAATAGGATTTCTTTGGTTTAATACTTATCCTGCTCAAATTTTCATGGGAGATGTGGGTTCGCTTTCCTTGGGAGCAGCTCTTGGAACAATCGCAGTCATAATAAGGCAAGAGGTAATTCTTGCGATAATGGGAGGAGTTTTTGTAATTGAAACACTTTCAGTAATAATTCAAGTCACTTCTTTTAAATTAAGAGGAAAAAGAGTATTTAAAATGTCTCCAATTCATCATCATTTTGAATTATCCGGTTGGGCTGAACCCAAAATAATTGTAAGATTTTGGATAATAACTTTAATTCTCGTCTTATTTGCATTGGCAACTTTCAGACTTAGATAATTTTAATAATGACTGGCAAAGAAGACTTTGTATTGGTTTTAGGAGCAGGTCTTACAGGTCAATCTATTGGAAGATATTTAGAAAATAAAGAAAACTTCTTTTTTTTTGACACCAGAAAGCTAGGCGATTTACCAAAAAACTTTTTAGCAAATAAAAGCTATTCCTCTAAGTTAATAGAAGAAAAAAATATTCGATACAAAAATATTTCAGAAATAATTTGCTCTCCTGGGTTTAATAAAAAACATTTAATTTTAAAGAAAGCAAAAGAAAACAAAATTCCTATATCTAGTGATATAGAAATTTTTACAAAAAAAGATAATTCTATAAAAATTATAATAACTGGTACTAATGGAAAGACTACAGTTTCAAAGATGATTGAGCACGTTCTTAATGAAAATGGATTTTTAGCCAAGGCAATAGGAAATATAGGAAATCCTGCCTTAGATTATCTAAACAGAGGTTTAGATTATTCGATATTAGAAGTTTCTAGTTTTCAGATTGAAATAAGTAGTGACTTAGAAAGTGATATTGCGGTAGTTTTGAATATATCTGTTGATCATTTAGATAAGCACGATTCTTTTAATGAATATGCTGGTTTAAAAAACTCAATATTTAAAAAAGCCAAGAAAACTATTGGAAGCAAATCAGATAAATTTATTAGCGATAAATTAGATATATATTTTGAAGATGAAGAAATTGAAATAGATGATAAAAATTTTAACGCAGTTAAAACTGTAATAGATTCCTTAAAGTTAACAATAGACCTAAAAAAAAGCTTAAAGAATTTTAAAAAACCGGCACATCGATTCGAAATTTTCTTTAAAGATTCATTAGGCAATATATTTATAAATGACTCTAAAGCTACAAATATAGGTGCGTGCATGGAAGCAGTTAAGACAGCCTCCAAGTTTGGCGAAATAAATATTTTATGCGGTGGAGATGGAAAGGGTACCGACTTTTCTGAATTCTCTTCATTTCTGAATAACAACTGTAAAAATATTATTTTATTTGGAAAAGATAAAGATCTCATCAAGAAAAATATTGCTAAAGAAAAATGCTTTTTAGTAAATGATTTTAAAGACGCTGTTCTTAAAGCTAGTGAATTAATCTCTTCTAATGAAGTTCTGCTTCTATCTCCAGGCTGCGCTAGTTTTGATGCATTTTTGAATTACGAAGAAAGAGGTGATTTCTTTAAGAAAATTATTTTAGGTGAAAAAAATCATTAAACAATCTAAATGGCAAAGAGTTTTATTGGGCGAATCCTATAGGGATTTCACTTTAGACGATTTTGACTGGGGAATTATAGGTTCTGTTTTCTTATTGACTCTTATTGGGGTTGTAATGGTCGCTTCTGTAACTCTTCCTATAACAGGCGGAAATTTATCTATGACTTTTTCGCATATCATTAAAATAATTATGGCTTTATTTATGGGGTTCTTGATATTTAGATATCCAATAAATCTATGGACTAAAATTGATATTCATTTATTACTAATAACCTTTTTACTTTTATTTTTAGTATATGTTCCAAATATTGGTCAAGAGGTAAATGGAGCCAATAGATGGATAAGGTTTATGGGTTTTTCTTTTCAACCTTCTGAAATGATGAAATTTTCATTAATTATTTATATATCCAGCTACTGCTCAAGAAGGCTGCTGGAATTTAAAGAAAGGTGGATAGGCTTTGGAAAGCCAATATTCATAGTTATCTTAGCTATTGCCTTAATTTTATTTGAACCTGATTTAGGATCATCTGCTGTCATATTTGTAGTTGCTTTAAGCATAATGTTTATTGCAGGAGCGCCTTTAAAAAATTTACTTTTAATTTTTTCTTTAGGAATGTCAGTTTTTATAATTATGATTCTGACTGTGCCTTGGCGCATGAGAAGAATATTGAGTTTTATGAATCCGTGGGAAACCTATGAGGAAGGGGGCTGGCAGCTTTCTCATTCATTAATTGCTTATAGCAGAGGTGATTGGTTTGGGGTTGGACTTGGAGAAAGTCTTCAAAAACTTCATTATCTGCCGGATGCTCAAACTGATTTTATATTCGCCATAATAGCTGAAGAATTAGGCCTTATTTTTTGCATATTGCTAGTCTGCTTATTTTCTTATCTTATTTTTAAATGTTTTTATGTGGGCAGATTAGCAAGACTTGCTGAGCATTTTCTTGGCTCTTATATTGCTTATGGCATAGGCGTTTGCATTGCTCTTCATGTTTTTATAAATATCGGTGTCTCGAGTGGAATGTTACCTACAAAAGGAATGACTCTCCCTTTTATAAGTTTTGGTGGGACTAACTTAATGCTTATGTTTGCTCTAATATCTTTAATCCTTAGAATTAACTTTGAGGTTGCTCAAGAAGCAATCTCAAAAAAAAGAGTTTTTAATGTTTAATCTAAAAAAAATATATATTCTTTCTGGAGGAACAGGAGGACATGTCTTCCCAGCCAAAATTGTGGCTGAGAAATTTTTATCAGAAGGTATTGAGGTCACCTGGATTGGAACATCTAGAGGTCCTGAACAAGAAATTGCAAAAAAATTAAATATCAATTTTATAAGACTTCCTTTAACAGGATTCAGAGGCAAATCATCTTTTACGAAGTTAAAAGCTCTTTTTTTATTTTTAATCAGCGGCGTTTATATGCTTTTTAGAATCTGGCCTTTTAAATTATTTAGTAAAGAGCAAGTTCCAATGATAGCTTTCGGTGGTTACGTATCTCTTGCTTCCTTTTTTTATTTTAAAGGGCCTGTTTACTTGCAAGAACAAAATACTATTCCAGGATCAGTATCAAGATTACTAGTGAGTACAAATAAAGTTTTAAAAGTTTTTTGTGGATTCACTCAAACTATCGAATATTTTAAAAAAATTAACACTAAAGATATCGAGATCGTATTGAGTGGAAATCCAGTTAACAAAAATATTTCAAATTTAGCCCAAAACTTATCAGCCAATAAAAAAGATGAAAGTGAAACTATAAATATTTTAATTTTAGGAGGTAGTCAAGGATCTCAGAGACTAAATGAATTGATGCCTGAAGTTTTAAATAATCTTGGAAAAGTTTCTATAAAACATCAATGCGGTAAAGCAAAGCTTCAAGAAGTAAAAATTTTATATGACAACAAGAATCAAGATTCATTAAAAATAGAAGTATTTGAATTTATAGACAATATGGCTGACGCTTACAGGTGGTCAGATATTGTAATTTGTAGATCGGGAGCTCTTTCGGTTACAGAAATATCTGCTTCAGGCTCAGTGGGAGTTTTTATTCCTTTGCCTTGGGCTATAGATAATCACCAATTTTATAACGCACAACAGTTAAAAGAAAAAAATGCAGGGTATTTAATTCAAGAGTCTATTAATTTGAATGATGATTTAATTAGGCTTTTCAAGGGTATTAGGATCGACCTATGCAATGGTAAATTAAATTTAATGAAACAAAATTCATTAAATTGTTTTATAGAAGATTCCGAAAATATTATTTTTAAAAAAATAGTAAATTGAAATGGCTAAAATAAATAAAATACATTTAATAGGAATTGGTGGAGCCGGCATGAGCGGTATTGCTGAAATTTTAGTCAATCTAAATTATCAAGTCTCTGGTTCAGATAATTGTCCATCCGAAATTACAAAGAGATTAGAGACCATAGGCGTGAAGTGTTTTTATGAGCATTCCGATAAAAATATTAATAATATTGATCTAATTGTGATTTCATCTGCGATAGGGCAGGACAATCCTGAAGTAATTTTTGGGCATGTTCAAGGGGTACCTATTATTAAAAGAGCTGAAATGTTAGCTAACCTAATGATGCTAAAAAATAGCATTGCCATTGCTGGTAGCCATGGTAAGACAACAACAACCTGCATACTTGCTCATATATTTACTCAATGTAATTTAGATCCTACTTATATTATAGGCGGTAAAATAAAGGCATTTGAGTCAAATGCGTCATTGGGTAAAGGCCCGCATATTTTGGCAGAAGCTGATGAAAGTGATGGTTCATTTCTTTTACTAAGACCTCATAAATCTATAATTACAAATATTGATAATGATCACTTAGAAACTTATGATGGAGACTTTGAAAAATTGAAAGATGCATTTAAAGAGTTTTGTTTAAATATCCCATTTCAAGGAAAGATTGTCTCTTATGGAGATTCAGATGAGTTATTGGATGTCTTAAAAAATGTTCCTAGAAACATCATTACTTACGGCTTCAATAAATCAAATGATTTTCAAATTATTGATCTTGTTCAATCAGAGGAAGGGTCAAGTTTTGATTTAATTGATAATCTTAGCCAAAAATCACAAAATTTTAAAATTCCAATGCACGGCGAACATAATGTTCTTAATGCTGCTGCTGCTATTGTTATGAGTTTAGATGAAGGAATTACTTTTAATCAGATATCTACATCATTGGAGTCTTGTTCGATGGTGGAGAGAAGATTTGAAATTATATCCAAAGATATTTTTGGAAAAGGCATCACTTTAGTTGACGATTATGGACACCATCCTCAAGAAATTAATGCAACTTTAGATACTATTGATAAAATTTGGAAAAATCATAAAAAAATAGTAGTTTTTCAGCCTCATCGTTATACCAGAACAAAAGCACTATTTAATGAGTTTATCGAAGTCCTCTCTAAGATAGACAATTTAATTTTGATGGAAGTATATCCAGCCAGTGAAGAAATTATTAAAGGTTACGAGACAAAAGACTTGATCAATGCATTGCCTAAAAATTTAAAAGTGATCGAAGCTAAGGGCATAGATGATGCTTTAACAAAGTTAAAAAAATTAGTTGATGATCATTCAATAATTTTAACTCAAGGAGCTGGCAATACTTCTAGTCTTGCTAAATTGATAGCCAATTCATAAATGAAAAAAAATAAGGATCTTAATATTGGAATACTTTATGGAGGCTGGTCAGCTGAGAGAGAAATATCATTAAAAAGTGGAAATTCAGTTTACGGTACATTAATTGAAGAAGGTTTTAATTGTGAATTAATCGATCTATCTTCTGCAGATATAGCATTTTCAAAAAAGACATACGAAGGATTAGATTTAGCTTTTATATTGGTGCATGGCCGTGGCGGGGAAGATGGTTCTTTACAAAATTATCTTGAAAGCATTTCCCTTCCTTTTACTGGAAGTAATAGTAATTCCTCTAAGCTAGCTATGGATAAAGTTTTAACTAAGACGATATGGAATAAAGAAAAGATTCTTAATCCTAATTTTTTTGTTTACGAAAATAACTTAGATGATATTTTAAAGCTAAAAGGAAAGGTTGTCGTAAAGCCCGCAAATGAAGGATCAAGTTTTGGGATTTCCATAATAGATAATAATAAAAGTGATCTAGAGGAAGCAATAAGAGCGGCTTCAAAATACGATAAAAAAGTTTTAATTGAAAAACACATCAAAGGAAAAGAATTAACAGTCACGATTTTAAATGATCTTGCATTTGATCCAATAGAAGTTATCCCAAATTCTGAATATTATGATTTTGAGGCTAAATATTTAAGTAAAGAAACAATTTATCAAAAAGCTGTGCTTAATGCAGAAAGATTAATTTATTTAAAAAACCAAGCATTGCTTTCATTTAGATCTCTTGGTTGTTCTGGTTGGGGTAGAGTTGATTTAATCGATGATGGTAATCGATTTTATTTTTTAGAGGTAAACACTGTTCCTGGAATGACCGAGACAAGCTTAGTGCCAAAATCAGCAGCTTTTTCTGGGTTAACATTTAATAATTTATTAGAGAAAATACTCTTTAAACCTATTGCCTAATAGAGACTAATAAAATACACTTCGCTCAGTTTTTCCTTGTTCTTACTTAATTTTATTAAGGACATAAATCAAAAGGATATATATGAATCAATACGAAATAGTTTTTATACTCAATCCTCAGCAGTCTGCTGAATCTAATTTATTTAATAAATGCCAAGAACAAATTAAGTCATCAAAAGGCGTGGTACATAGATCAGAAGATATTGGATCAAGGGATTTGGCATACTCAATTAACGATTGTAACAAAGGTCACTATTTTCTAATTAACTTTGAATTAGAAGCAAATGAGCTAGCTAATATAGAAACTCTTTTTAAATTTAATGAAGCTATTTTAAGATCTTCTTTAGTTAAGAAAAAAACTATAGAAACCGAACCATCTGCATTATTAACTCAAACAAAAGAAAAACAGGCTGAATCGAAAAGATATTCTGAATCAAGAATAACAGCAAAATCTGAAATAAGATTAACTGAAAAACCAGAGACCAAAGAAGCTCCTAAGAAAGATAAAGAGATAGAAGTATCGAAAAAAAAATCTGAAGAGAAAATAGAATTAGCTGAAAAATCAGAGGAAGGTTAATAATGAAAAGAAAATTTGATAAAAAAAAATCTAGAAATCAAAATTCCGATAATCTTTTAAGGCAAAAGAAACCATGTCAATTTGCTGCTGCAAATGTAGTTGAAATTGATTATAAAGACGTAGATCTTTTATCTAAATTTATTAACGAAACAGGAAAAATTTCTCCTGCAAGAATGACGGGTACTAGTGCTAAATATCAAAGACAACTCACTACGGCCATAAAAAGAGCAAGACAATTAGCTCTTCTTCCTTATACCGATGGTCATAAATTTTAACTACAAATGAAAATAATTTTAAAAGAAACAGTCACAGGCTTAGGTTCACCAGGAGATTTAGTAGACGTAAAGTCTGGCTATGGGAGAAACTTTCTTCTTCCTGGGGGAAAAGCAATTCCTGCTACAGACGAAAATTTAAAAATTTATGAAGCTGAAAAATCTAAATTACTTGAAGTCGAAGAAATTAAGATTTCAGCTGCTAAAGTAATTTTTGAAAAACTTAATGAATTCAGTCTTTCTTTAGAAGTTGCCGTTACTGAAGAAGGAGCTATGTATGGTTCTATCGGGACTAAAGAAATTTCTGATGGTTTGGAATCTAGTGGTTTTGAGATTGAAAGACAATCGATTAGGTTGCCAGAAGGGGCATTAAAAGAATTAGGTGAATTTAAAATAAATATCGAACTTCATGCCGAAGTTATAGCTTTAATTAATTTAACAATTAAATCAGAATAATTTCAAATTCATAATTGTTTTAAGTTCTCTCTAGTGGGAGAATGTTTAGCTGTCTTATGAGAAACGAATTCGAACAACCAATATCAATAGAAGCAGAAAAAGCTGTTCTTGGCGGAGTTCTGCTAGATCCTAATTTATGGGATTTGGTAACAGTTACAATTGAAGAAGATGATTTTGCTCTTACGGAACATCGTTTAATTTTTAAAGCAATAAAAAAACTTCATGATTATGGAAGTAAATTAGACACGGTCACCTTAATAGAATCTTTAACTTCAGATCCTGAGGTTTCTTCTATTAATGGCTTTGATGAAAAACAGTATATAAAAAAACTCGCAACAGAAACTCCTGGGGTAGCTAATTTTTCTAATTATGCGGAAATTGTCAAACAAACATCAAGTCTAAGAAAGTTAATATCGACAGCCTCTGACATCAGTAAATTAGCCAGCGAGACAGATCATTTAGAAACAGAATCAGCTTTTAGTACAGCTGAAAATAAATTAGTTAAATTAAGAGACTCTTTAGATAGAAAAAAAGGACCAAAATTAGCTGCCGATCTGATTCAGCCTGTTTGGGATAATATTGAAAAAAATACTAATTCTGACTCTCCTTTAGTCGGACATAGTACTGGTTTCAGGGATTTAGATAACATTACATTAGGTCTTCAGGGTGGAGATTTAATTTTGGTTGCTGGAAGGCCTAGTATGGGTAAAACGGCATTTGCTCTTAGCATGACTGCAAATTTTATTCAAAATCAAGTCCCTGTTTTATTTTTTAGTATGGAAATGTCCAATCGATCAATAATGTATCGATTAATCTCTATAATTTCTAAAGTTGATTTAAAAAAGTTGCAGCAAGCTAAAGATCTAACTCCAGATGACTATAGAAAAATAGAAGAGGCTGCTTCAATTTTGCATAATAGTCAGTTATATATCGATGAGACTTCTGGCTTAACTCCTTCAGAAATTCTCTCTAGAGCAAGAAGATTGAAAAGAGAAAATCCATTACTTGGTCTCATTGCCATTGATTATCTTCAGTTAATGAGTTCGGATACTGGAAATGATAATAGGGTTACTGAAATGGGAGATATTTCAAGATCAGTTAAAGCAATAGCAAAGGAGATGGATGTTCCTGTGGTTGCTTTGTCTCAATTAAATCGTGCCTCAGAATCAAGGACTACAAAAAAACCGGTTATGGCTGACTTAAGAGATTCAGGTGCTTTAGAGCAAGATGCAGATTTGATTATGTTTCCTTTCAGACCAGAAGTTTATGAAAAGACTCCTGAAACTGCGGGTATAGCTCAAATAATTGTCGCAAAACATAGAAATGGTGAAACAGGAATGAAGAAATTACATTTTGCTGCGAGATGCGCTCGTTTTGAAGATTTAGCCCTAGACGATCCTGCGCTAACTAGACAAGACGACTGGGACGAATAAAATTGAGCAGACCCACGGTTGCAGAGATAAATCTCTCATCGATAAAATCTAATATTACTCGGTTAAAATCTTTAGCTCCCGATTCGCTATTTTTTCCTGTAGTTAAAGCCAATGCTTATGGTCACGGAATAAAAAAAGTGGTCAAGGCCATAGACTCCAAAGTGAATGGGTATTGCGTTGCTACCTCTGAAGAAGCTTTATTTTTAAGATCGATTACAAACAAAAGTATAGTTTGTATGGAGGGGCCTTATGATCAAAAAGAATTGCAGTCTTTAAATCTAAAGAAAATAGATTTTGTTTTACATTCAAAGCGTCAACTTAATTTTTTTACTTCTGAAAAATCAATTTCTAAAGACTTAAAGGTTTGGTTAAAAATAGACACAGGCATGCATAGACTAGGATTTAATATGCAAGATGCTGAAGACGCTTATCTAGAAGTTTTAAAAAAAACAAATAATATTGTTTTGATGAGTCATTTTTCATCAGCAGCAGGAACAAAAGCTTCTGTTTTGAAGTCAAAAAAACAAATCAGTGAATTTAATAAAATAGAAAAAAAATTAAAAAAATTAGGTGGTAACACTTTATCTAGTTTGTGTAATTCCGGCGGTTTACTCAATTATAAAGGCTCTCACAAAGATATTATAAGACCCGGTATTTCCGTCTATGGATCAAATCAACAAGAAAATAAAAAAAAGATAATTTTAAAACCAGCTTTAACTTTAAAGACAAGGCTTATTTCAATTAAACACATTAATAAAGGAAGCAAGGTTGGATATGATGGAATATGGACAGCAAAAAAAGACTCGATAATAGGAATTCTGCCAATAGGATATGCAGATGGTTATCCACCATCATTATCTAATAAAGGTTATGTATTAGTAGATGAAAAAAAAGTTTCTATTATTGGAAAGATTTCTATGGATCTAATTGCAATTGATTTAACTAAAGTAAAAAATCCCAACTATGAATCAGAAATAATTTTATGGGGTCCAAATCTTCCAATAGAGCATGTTGCCAAGCAATCTAATAGTATTCCTTATAATTTAATGACATCTTTATCTGAAAGAGTAAAAAGAAAATATATAGAATAATTCTTTAAAATGTAATAAATTCACGATATGAAAATTACTCAAGTTAAAGAAACCCCTAGAAAAATAAAAGAATTCCCTGTTGAAAATGAACTCGGTTTAAGTGAAGAGCAAGTAGAGAATGTTGCTGAGATATTTCAAACACCTTTAACTGGAGCTTATAATTGGGATTATACGATTCAAGACAATCGTATTAAGCGTTTATATGAATTAGGAAAAGAGCTTAACTGGAATGCATCCACTGATATTGACTGGTCACAGCCCATGCCAGAAGCAGGCGAGACACCACCGCCTATGTTTTGGGATGAATATAAGCCTTACCAAGATTTATCAAATGAGGATAAATTTCTATTTTTAAAACATAGAGGTTCATGGTCTTTAAGTCAGTTTTTACATGGAGAACAAGGTGCTTTGCTAGTGGCGTCTCAATTAGTTTCTTGCGCGCCAACTTTTAACGCAAAGCTTTATGCTGCTTCTCAGACTTTTGATGAAGCCAGGCATGTAGAAGCCTTTAATAAATATATCCAAACTAGACAGAGATTAATGTATCCCATTGGAAATGGTTTAAAATCTCTATTAGATAAGATCCTTACGGATCCTAGATGGGATCTTAAATTTATCGGTATGCAGATTATTATCGAAGGTCTAGCATTAGCTGCATTCAATGTAGCAAAACAAGGAACTTCCGATCCTGTATTCAAAGATATGCTCTATCTGATTATTCGAGACGAAGCTCGTCATGTGACCTTTGGAGTTAACTATCTAGAAGAGTATTTGAAAACATTATCTGAAGAAGAGCTTGAAGAAAGAGCTCAATTTGCTTACGAGGCTTGCATGGTTATGAGAGGAAGGCTTATGTCCAATGATGTCTATACTAATTTTGGATGGGATGTAGAAGAAGCACAGGCTTTTGCCCTCAAGGCTGATGTAATGAATAACTTTCAACATTTATTATTCACAAGGGTTGTTCCTAATCTATCTAGAATTGGTCTCTTAACAGACAGAGTAAGACCTTTATATGAAGAGTTAGGCGTTCTTGAATATGAGAATTGGCCTACCGATGGAGACATAGACTGGGTATCTCTTGAAAAGCCTCTAGATACTTCTAAGGAAATCGCATAAATTTCGTTGTAGCTTTTACTTCTTCTTGTTAAAATAATTTTCCATCTTGATAAGGTTTTTAGATGGGAAATAAACCCAAATATATATTCGTTACTGGTGGAGTAGTTTCTTCTCTTGGTAAAGGCATTCTCTCAGCATCTTTAGGTGCAATTTTAGAGAGCAGGGGCTTGAAAGTTACTATTTTAAAGTTAGATCCTTATATCAATTTAGATCCAGGAACAATGTCTCCTTTTCAGCATGGAGAGGTATTTGTAACTGAGGATGGCTCAGAAACAGATTTAGATCTTGGTCATTATGAAAGATTCCTGAATTCTAAAATGTCTAGTAAAAATAATTTTACCGCAGGTCAAGTCTATGAAGATGTCTTGAGACGCGAAAGAAAAGGTGAATTTTTAGGAGCAACTGTTCAAGTTATTCCTCATATAACAGACGAAATAAAGAAAAGAATTAATGATGGAGCAAAGGGCAATGATGTAGCAATCGTTGAGATTGGGGGAACAGTCGGAGATATAGAATCTCAGCCATTTTTAGAAGCCATAAGGCAAATGAAATTAGAATTAGGCTCATCAAGAGCTTTATTTGCACATTTAACTCTTGTCCCTTATTTAGCTTCTTCGGGAGAAACTAAAACAAAACCCACTCAGCACTCTGTTAAAAGTCTGCTATCTCATGGCTTGCAAGCAGATATACTAATCTGCAGATCAGAGCAGACACTTTCAAAGGCAGATTGTAATAAAATTGCTTTATTTACAAATGTAGAAACTGGCTGCGTATTCACATTGCCAGATGTAGATTCTATTCATTCAATTCCGGTAATGATGAATGCTCAAGGTTTGGATAAACAAATCGTAGAGAAATTAAAAATAAAGTGTGGAAGGCCTAAACTTAGTGCATGGAAAAAAGTAACGAAACTTGAAAGCGAAAGAAAAGGTAAGACCAAAATTGCAATGATTGGAAAATATACGGAACTTATTGATTCGTATAAGTCGATAAACGAGGCTCTAGTTCACGCAGGAATACACAATAAAACGGAAGTAGATATTCATTATTATGACTCTGAGCAATTCAACAAAGGTATTAAAAACTTCAAAGCTGATGGTATTTTAATTCCAGGAGGCTTTGGTAATAGAGGTATCAATGGAATGATTAATGTTGCTAAGCATGCAAGAGAGAATGAAATCCCATATCTTGGAATATGTTTGGGTATGCAAATAGCAGTAATTGAGTTTGCTAGAAATATTTTAAAGCTTAAAGCAGATAGTACAGAGTTTAATAAAAGAACATCACATCCAGTGATCGCCTTAATCACTGAATGGATGGATGAAGAGGGCTTAACTCATTTTAGATCCGAAGACTCAGATAAGGGCGGCACTATGAGATTAGGAAGTCAGCTTTGCAGTTTAAAAAAGGGAAGCAAAATGGCTAGTTTGTATAAAAA
This sequence comes from SAR86 cluster bacterium, assembly GCA_028135785.1. Classification (GTDB taxonomy): domain Bacteria; phylum Pseudomonadota; class Gammaproteobacteria; order Magnimaribacterales; family AG-339-G14; genus CASICS01. The sequence goes on along the minus strand of JAOIHS010000001.1, from coordinate 100,932 downwards.
ATTAGAAATTTATGAAAGACATAGACACAGGTATGAGTTTAATAATAATTATTTATCTGAATTTGATAAAAATGGCATGAAGATAGTTGGTAAATCTGAAAATAATAGCTTGGTTGAAGCAATAGAAATCAAAGGTCATAAATGGTTTATTGGATGCCAATTTCATCCTGAATTTACATCTGATCCAAGAATTGGGCATCCGCTTTTTAAAGGTTTTGTGAAAGCGGCTAAAAATAGTTCTAAAATATAATTATGACTAAAAGTATAAATATCTCTAATTGTGAAATTTCTAACTCCAATCAATTAACAGTAATTGCTGGTCTTAATATTTTAGAATCTGAAGAGCAAACTTTAGAAGTAGCAGCGAAATTAAAAAAAATAGTTTCTCAAACTAATAATCCATTTATTTTTAAAGCATCTTTCGATAAAGCAAATAGATCTTCAGTTGATTCTTATAGAGGTATGGGGATAGATAAAGGAATTGCAATTTTTAAAGCTTTAAAAAGCGAGGGTTATAATTTAATAACGGATATCCATGAAATAAATCAAGTAGATAAAATAGCTGAAGTAGTCGATGTAATTCAAATCCCAGCCTTTCTGTGCCGTCAAACTGATTTAATAAAAGCGGCATGCGAAACCAGTAAACCTTTGAATATAAAAAAAGGACAGTTTTTATCTCCAGAACAAATGGAAAATATAATAAATAAATGTACTCACTTTGGTAATGAACAGATAATGTTGTGCGAAAGAGGAACATCTTTCGGATATAACAATTTAGTTGTTGATATGCTTGGTATGTCCAAATTAAAAGAATTTGGAAATCCAGTTATATTTGATGTTACGCATTCACTTCAGCTTCCAGGCGGAGCTGGAATCTCTGCTGATGGAAGAAGCGGTCAAGCACTCGACTTGGCTCTTTCCGGAGTGGCCATAGGTTTAGCAGGTATATTTATAGAAGTTCATCCGGAGCCCTCTCAAGCTAAGTGTGATGGTCCTTCAGCCACTAAGCTTGATGAATTGGGAGCATTTCTATCAAAAATAAATGCTGTAGACGATCTTGTGAAAAGTTTTTAATATGAAAATAAAAAAAATAGCTGCTTATGAAATTTTAGACTCTAGAGGAAATCCTACTATTGCTGCAGATGTTCTTTTGGAAGATGGGTCTATAGGATGCGGATTTGTTCCATCAGGCGCATCAACTGGATCCAGAGAAGCGATAGAGAAAAGAGATGGGGGAAAATCTTTTCATGGAAAAGGGGTGGAACTTGTTATCAAGAATGCTGAACAAAATTTTTTCCCTGAATTTATTGGTTCTGATGCAAACGATCAGAAAACTATCGATGAAAAGATAATTTCGTTAGATGGAACGGAAAATAAAGAGAATTTCGGAGCCAATATTGCTTTAGCTTTATCTTTGGCTTGTTGCAAAGCATCTTCAAACTCTTTAAATATTCCTTTGTATAAGCACATAAACAATATTTGTAAAAATTCTTTTGAATTAGAAACGGATATGAGAATGCCTGTACCTATGATGAATATATTAAACGGTGGAGCGCACGCAAATAATGGCTTAGATTTTCAAGAGTTTATGATTCAGCCGATAGGCTTTACTTCTTTTAAAGACGCACTAAGGTGCGGAGTAGAAGTTTTTAACTCATTAAAAGATACTTTAAACAAAGCAGGTTTTTCTACAGCTGTTGGCGATGAAGGAGGCTTTGCTCCGAATATCGAATCCTCTGAAGAAGCATTAAACTTAATATCTCAAGCTATAGAAGAATCTGGATATAAGATAAATGATCAAATTACATTTGCCCTAGATTGTGCTGCAACCGAATTTTATAAAGATGGTAAATATAAATTCTCTGATAGTAAAGAGTTTTCAAATATAGAACTTATTGATCATTTAGTAGATTTATCCTCAAAATTTTCGATTACTTCGATTGAAGATGGATTGGATGAAAATGATTGGAATGGCTGGGAAGAATTAACAAATAAGTTAGGTAAAGCCACGCAATTGGTTGGAGATGATTTGTTTGTGACTAATAAAAAAATATTTAGACAAGGTATAGATAAAAATATTGCTAATTCAATTCTTATTAAGATAAATCAAATTGGCACTCTTTCTGAAACATTTGAAACTATAAAACTTGCTAAAGATAATGATTACACTTGCGTTATTTCTCATAGATCTGGTGAAACTGAAGATAGTTTCATAGCTGATTTAGCGGTAGGCACTGGCGCTGGTCAAATTAAGACTGGAGCACCGTCTAGATCAGATAGGACTTCTAAATATAATAGATTGCTTATGATAGATGCATGGGAAAAATTTCAATTTCTTGGAAAAAAAGAATTAAATTAATGAAGCAGCTCTTTGCTAAGCCTTTTTTAAGTTTTACGTTTTTTATCTTGTCTTTCACTTTGATGTATTTTTTATATCAATTATTATTTGGCGCTTATAGTTTTGGTGAAATAGAAAAATTAAAAGCAAATCATCAACAGCAAATCCTTAAAAATGAGAAGCAATTAAAAAATAATAATAATTTAAAGTTAGAATTGGAAAGCCTTACTAATGATAAAGATGCACTTGAGAGTTATGCAAGACAGGAATTAGGGTTAATTAAAGAAGGCGAAATAATTATAGAAATTAAAAATGAATGATGAATACTTAGCTTTAATTCCAGCTGCTGGAATAGGTACTAGAGCTCAATTAAATACAGTCAAACAATTTTCAAAAATTGGTGAAAAAACGATTATTGAGCATGCAATGGATCTTTTTATTAAAGATGAAAATTGCAAATCAATCTGTGTTGCTACCAATGAAGACAATGAGCTTTGGAAGGCTTTAGCAATTTCTAATCATCAAAAGGTTATTTCTTGTTATGGGGGTTCAACAAGAATGGTCTCAGTTTTAGCTGGGCTAGAGTTGCTTATGGATAAAGAGGACAAGTCATCTTTAGTCGCTATCCATGATGCTGCCAGACCTTGCTTGCAAAAATCAGACCTAACGGTTTTGTTAGATTATGCTGAAGAAGAAATAAAAGAAGATGGCCAGGGTGCATTTCTAGCTTATCAGCCGTCTGAGAGTGTAAGCCAAAGCAAAAAAGAAATGATCTCGGGGGTTTTGGATAGGTCTAAAATTTGGCTTTCAGCTACACCGCAGGTATTTATTTTAGAAGATGTTTTTAATGCTTTATCAGAAGCTGTTGCTCAAGATAAAAATTTTACTGATGAAGTGAGTGCTGTTTATAGTCATTTTAAAAAAGAGATTAAACCTATAAATTCCAGTCGAATGAATTTAAAAGTTACAAAAAAAGAAGATATTGAAGTTGCGGAATTATATTTAAAATTGATAGGTAGATCATGATCGATAATTTAAGAATTGGATTTGGATTCGATGTGCATCAAATAAAAAAAGGAACTTCAATGACTATTGGAGGGATATCTATAGATTGCGATTTTGAAATCATTGCTCATTCCGATGGAGATGTATTAACTCACGCTATTTGCGATGCACTACTGGGAGCAGCTCACTTAGGTGATCTAGGCTCTTTTGTATTAGAAGATGATTCCTCAAAAGATATTTCCAGTTTAAAAATCTTAGAAGATGTAATGGATAAATTACGCTCAATCAATCTAGAAATTATTAATATTGACTCAACTTATGTCGGAAGCGTGCCGAGACTTGAGCCTTATAAGGCTGAGATGGAAATGAAATTAGCTACAACTTTAAAAATTGATAGTGATCGTGTTTCTTGTAAGGCAACCACTACAGACGGACTAAGCTATCAAGGAAAAAAAGAGGGTATTTCTGCCTACGCAACTGTTTTATTAAAAAGGAATTAAATGAAAATATTATTAACTAATGACGATGGTTACGATCATCCTGGAATTAAAACTTTGTACGCAGAGCTTTGTAAGAATCACGAAGTATTTATGATGGCGCCTGATGTCAACAAAAGCGGTTTTGGAAGTGCCTTAACTTTTTTAACACCTTTAAAAGAAAAAAAAATAGATAAAAATATTTACTCTTTAGACGGGACTCCTGTCGATTGTATTAAAACTTCCTTGAATGGTAAAAGTTTGTTCGAATTAGATCTTGCAAATCTGGAATCTGAAAACTTAGATTTAGGAAATAATGAATTATGTCCATTTACTCCCGATATAGTGGTTTCAGGAATAAACCCTGGTCCAAATTTAGGTCCAGTTTTTCTTTATTCGGGAACAGTTGGTGCTGCTATTGAGGGTCGACATTTAAAGTATCCAGCTATTGCAGTGTCAGTAGCATCTTTTGAAATAAGTGATTATAGCTTAGCCGCTAGAACAGTTACTAAATTACTAGAAAATATTGATAACTTGGATATATCAGAAAATTCAATTTTAAATTTGAATGTGCCTGATCATAATATTTATCCAAACCCTAAAATTAAAGTAACTAAAACTTTCTTAGATCAAAACTTGATTCCAGATGAAGAAATTATGGATGATCTTAGTTGCCTTGAAGCAGGGCATATCTCTTTATCACCAATAAAAATCAGAACTTTTGATGCAGTGAGTATGAGAAAAGCAGGCAACTGGCTTGATAGGTTTTAAAGGGAATCACCAGACAGAGCTAACTTATGAAAGAGCTAGGAAAGCTCTGGCTGAATCTTTAGCTGACAAAGGAATATCAGACGTAAGAATATTAGAAGCAATTTTAAAGACACCACGACATCTTTTTGTAGATGGCGCCTTTGCTAGTAGAGCATACGAGGACATGTCTCTACCCATAGGCTATAAACAAACTATTTCTCAACCTTATATCGTTGCCAAGATGACTGAAATTTTAATCAAAGGGAATATCTTAGAAAAAAAGCCTCTAGAAACTATTCTAGAAATAGGAACTGGTTGTGGTTATCAAACAGCTATCCTTTCTAGGTTTTGTCGAAAAGTTTTTTCTATAGAACGTATAAAGCCTCTGGCTGATAGAGCCATAGTTAATTTAGAAAAAGCAGGCATTAAAAACTTTTTAATCCGTTGGTCAGACGGCACCATGGGCTGGCCTATCCATAAAAAATTTGACGCTATAACTTGTGCGGCTGCAATCACTGAAATACCTTCTAAGTTAAAAGCTCAATTAAATATTGGCGGTAAATTAATCTGTCCTTGTGGAAATGATAAATCACAAAATTTAGTTTTATTAGAAAGAGTTTCAAAAGAAGAATATAAAGAAACAATAATAGAGTCTGCTCTATTTGTTCCAATGCTTCCAGGGATTATTAAAAATTAGGATTAAACTTATTTGTGGTAAAAAAATATTCAATTTACAATTTTTTATTTTAAAAGAGTCCCAAAGATTTAATTAAAAATCTTTTTTCCTATTATTAAAATTTTTTTAAATAATAGGGTGTTTTAAATGAAACTTTCGTTTCTTTTTTCTCAGCCTATGCAAGTCACATCGAAGATGCTCAGCTTTTTGTTCTAAGGTTTTTCGAACCTTAGATCTATTAGTTCTTGCATGGACTGATCTACTTATTCGCTCAGATTTATCCATCTATTGAGCATGCTCTTTTTCTAAGAAGAACTCAAATCGATTGCCTTTTTATGAACTTTTTTTTATATCAGTAGGTTGAATGGTGTGGAGAAGAGTTGCGGCTAATTTATTTTCTGGAGTAAAGAGCTTGCCTTCGACTGTAGCAATTTTTCTGCCAAGTTTTATCAACTTTACATCTATGAAGGCTTCGCCAATCATGACGGGTCTATGAAATAACACATGCAAATCGGTTGAAAGAGGGCTTTTTTTAAATTCATACGCACTTATCACTGCCATAGCAGTTGCGTCATCTAATGCAGCAGCAATCATTCCACCTTGAACCATATTCATAGGATTTGCAGATTCAGTAGGAAAAGTAACTTTCAATTTGAACACATCTTCTATTCTCTCAAGAAATTGTAAATCAAAAAATTTAGCCGTTTCCCCTGGTTTATTATCATTTAGCCATTCAAGTGATATATCCATGTTTTTTCCAAAAAATTAATTAATTATTTTATTCCAATATTAAAAGGTCAATTTTATTTGGAACATCTTTCCATTTTTCATGATCGAGAAGAGGCTCCTTCGCTTCTGTAATGTTGGGCCATATTTGAGAGTATTTTTCATTTATTTTAATGAAATCAATTTCATCAGCAGGGACTTCATCTTCAGCATAAATTGCATTAACTGGACACTCAGGTTCACAGAGGCCACAATCAATACACTCCTCCGGATCTATAACCAGAGTATTTTCTCCTTCGTAAAAACAATCAACAGGACAAACTTCAACACAATCTGTATGTTTACAATTTACGCATGCCGAACCAACAATAAAAGTCATGAATGAATTATAATTTATATATGACTAATACTTCGACAGATTTATATTCTTTATTGGAATATGTAGGAAATTATTTATCAAGTCAAAACCAATCCATTTCAACCGCCGAGTCTTGTACTGGAGGTTGGTTAGGAAAAGAAATTACTGGAATGCCAGGAAGCTCTAAGTGGTATGGCACTGGATTGATAACATATTCAAACAGCGCCAAAGTAAAAATCTTGAGCGTAAACAAAGAAACTTTATTAAAAGAAGGAGCTGTATCTGAAAGCGTAGTAAAAGAAATGGCAATAGGCGCAATGCAATTAGGTCAATCAGATTATGCTATCGCCATAAGTGGTATTGCAGGACCAGGAGGAGGATCAGAGGAAAGACCAGTAGGAACAGTTTGTTTTGCTTATGGAAATAAGGAAAATATTATCACTACTACTCAACTATTTTTAGGCGATAGAGACAAAGTAAGACAACAGAGCGTTTACTTTGCTTTTAACGCAATAAATAATTTTATAAAAAGTATTGCAAATTAAGATCATTTAGTATTAAATACTGTATAAATACACAGTAACAACATTATGACTATAAGAAATACAAAAAAAACAAAAAACACAAAGACTGAAGAATTATCTTCAGATAGAAATAAGAATTTAGCATCTGCTATAACTCAGATAGAAAGCCAGTTCGGAACTGGAACTATTATGAGGATGGGCGATAAAAAAGTAGAAGATGTTCCTAGTATATCTACCGGATCACTAGGTTTAGATTTGGCGCTTGGCGTAATGGGATTGCCAAGAGGAAGAGTAGTTGAGATATTTGGTCCCGAGTCATCTGGAAAAACTACATTAACTCTGCAAGTTATTGCTGAGTGCCAAAAACAAGGTGGAACTGCAGCATTTATAGACGCAGAGCACGCCCTAGATCCAATATATGCGGAAAAATTAGGAGTTAAAGTTGATGACTTACTGCTATCTCAACCAGATAATGGAGAACAAGCATTAGAAGTAGCCGATATCATGGTGAAATCTGGCGGAATCGATGTTCTAGTTATTGACTCAGTAGCAGCGCTTACACCACGAGCAGAAATTGAAGGAGAGATGGGAGATCATCATGTAGGCCTTCAAGCAAGATTAATGTCACAAGCCTTAAGAAAAATTACAGGTAATATCAAGAGATCAAATACAACTGTAATATTTATTAATCAAATCAGAATGAAAATTGGAGTTATGTTTGGAAATCCAGAGACAACATCTGGTGGAAATGCACTTAAATTTTACTCATCAGTTAGATTGGACATAAGAAGAATAGGAACAGTCAAAGAAGGCGATGAAGTTACTGGAAATGAAACAAGAGTGAAAGTTGTTAAAAACAAAGTAGCGCCTCCTTTTAGGCAAGCAGAATTTCAAATTTTATATGGCAAGGGCATAAATAAAACTGGAGAATTACTAGATATAGGTTCTGATTATAAGATAGTTGAAAAAGCAGGAGCCTGGTATTCATACGAAGGTGAAAAAATAGGACAAGGAAAAACTAATTCTGGTGAGTTTTTAAAACAAAATCCTAAAATAATGAAAGAGATCGAAAAGAGAATTTATCAAGCTATTAAAGATAAAGAAAACCCAGTAGAAGAAAATTTAGTAGAAGATAACTCAACAGAAGAAAGCGAATAGGTCACTTTCACTTAACTCTTTCTTTGATAGATCCGATCTATTAATGACTTCAAAGGCATCATTATCTAAAGCTTTCTGACTGATAACTATTTGATTGGGGCATCCAACAAGATCTGCATCTGAAAATTTAACACCTGGCGAACAATCTCTATCATCCAATAGAATGTCAAAACCACTTTTTTTGAGCCTCTTGTAAAACATAAGAGCCTTTTCATTAATTAATGAATTATTTTTTTGATTTATTAATATTATAGTAATATCAAAAGGTGCTAATTCTTTTGGAAAAATTATGCCTTTATCATCATAATTTTGCTCTATACAAGCCGCTATTATTCTTGAAATTCCGATTCCATAACATCCCATTTGAAGGAATTTCATTGTGTTATCGCTCTGCACTTTCAAACCTAATGCTTTGCTATATTTATCACCAAGTTGAAAAATATGTCCAACTTCAATACCTTTTTTAATTTGTAATGAACCTTTTCCATCAGGACTGGGCATTCCTGGAATTTTATCTATATCCTTTTCCTCTATCAGGTCTACGTTACAAGCAAAGTCACTTGTATCACTAAAAGCCAGCAAGTCTTCTCCTGAATCTGCTAATACGTGAAACTCTTCTGATGAACTGCCACCTATGGAGCCGGAATCAGCATTAACTATTCTGTAATCTAAGCCTAATCGATCAAAAATTTTCACATAAATACTTCGAATTTGTTGATAATTTTCTCTCATTGCTTTTTCGTCAATATCAAATGAATAAGCATCTTTCATTAAAAATTCTCTTGCTCTCATTACACCAAACCTAGGTCTAATTTCATCTCTAAATTTTGTTTGTATTTGGTAAAAGGTAATAGGCAAGTCTTTTGGACTTTTAATCTCTTTCCTTCCTATATCAGTTATTACTTCTTCATGAGTAGGGCCTAGGTAAAAATCTCTATCTCCTCTGTCTTTAAATCCAAGCAACTCAGGTCCATATTCACTTGATCTTCCTGTTTCATCCCACAGATCTTTAGGTTGAACCATCGGCATCAAAATTTCAAGACAACCACTTGAATCCATTTCCTCTCTAACTATATTTTCTACTTTTTTTAGAACCTTAAATCCTAAGGGCAGCCAACTATAAATTCCTGATGCTAAAGGTTTTATCATATTCGCTCTTATCATCAATTTATGACTTACTAATTCTGCTTCACTTGGCGATTCTCTTAGTGTTTTATAGTGATATAAAGAGGCTTTCATATTAAAATAGGTTTATTCTTGTTAATAAGTGGAATCATACTATTTTTTTTTAAATCGAGGTCAATAAATGCCAATTTATGAATTTGAATGCAGTAACTGTAATAAAAGATTTGAAAAAATTGTAAGTATATCCGGATCAAAAAATATTTCTTGTGAATGTTCGTCAGACGCAATTGTTAAAAAAGTAGTTTCTGCGCCTTCTTTTAGATTAGGTGGCAAAGGTTGGTATGAGACAGACTTTAAAACAGGCAATAAGAAAAATTTAGTACAATCAGATAAATCTGAAAAGAAAACACCTCACAAGTCAGCAACCAAAGATCAATAATATGGAAAGAACACTTATAGGCTCATTAGATAAAAATAATTTAAACCAAACTATCTTAGTTTCTGGATGGGTCGAAAACATTAGAGATCATGGAGGAGTTATATTTATCGATTTAAGAGAGGGTCTAAATATTCTTCAAGTTGTAGTTGAGCCCCAAAACAAAGAAATTTTTAATATTGCGGAGTCTGTTAGAAATGAATATGTAATTTCTTTAACAGGATTAATATCAGCTAGACCAGAAGGCACGATTAATAAAAAGATGAACACTGGGGAAATTGAACTTAATTCTAGCTCTCTAGAAATATTATCTAAGAGCAAGCCGATGCCTTTTCAATTGGATGAGCACATTAAGGTAGGTGAAGAAACTAGACTTAAATACAGGTATCTAGATCTTAGAAGATCTGAAATGCAAAAAAATATTCGTCTTAGATCAAAAATAAACTCACAAATAAGATCATTTTTAACTAATCAGGATTTCATAGATATTGAAACTCCTATGATGACTAAAGCTACTCCAGAAGGCGCAAGAGATTTTGTTATTCCAAGTAGAGTAAATCAAGGTAGCTTTTATGCTCTGCCTCAATCTCCGCAATTATTTAAACAGTTATTAATGATTAGTGGTTTTGGAAAATATTTTCAAGTAGTCAGATGTTTTAGAGATGAAGACACAAGAAAAGACAGACAACCAGAGTTTACTCAAGTTGATATAGAGATGTCTTTCACTTCTTCTCAGGAAATAATGGATACTGCTGAGGAGTTAATTAAATCAGTTTATAAGAATGCTATAGGTGTAGATTTAGATAAATTTTCAACGCTTTCTTATTCAGAAGCAATTAAAAAATTTGGCTCTGATAAACCGGATTTGCGTAACCCACTTGAACTCATAGATGTAAAAGATGTGTTCATTAATTCTGAATTTAAAGTCTTCGGTGGTCCTGCAAATGATATTAATTCCAGATTGGTTGCTCTTAAAGTCTCAAGTCCCTTAACTAGAAAGCAAATTGATGAATACACTAAATTTGTAGGTAATTATGGTGCCAAAGGTCTCGCTTACATAAGAGTTAATGATACCAAAGATTTAAAAGAAGGACTTCAGTCACCAATTTTGAAATTTCTATCAGATAATGAAATTAATCAAATTTCTAGTCAATTAAAGTTAGCTTCTGGTGATACTGTATTTTTTGGAGCTGGGCATAAAAAAATAGTGAATGAGTCTATGGGCGCTTTAAGAGAAAAATTAGGACTAGATTTAAATTTGATTAATGAATCAGAATGGTCGCCTGTCTGGATCATAGATTTTCCTGTTTTTGATGAGGCTATAGACGGCTCATTGACTCCTAGTCATCATCCATTTACGAGAACGTCTAATGAATTAGAGATTCTGGAAAAAGATCCTGCTGCAGCAGTTGCTGAAGCATACGATTTAGTAATTAATGGTTATGAGATTGGCGGCGGCTCAATGCGTATACATAATTCTGAGGAACAAAGAAAAGTTCTTTCAATCTTGGGAATAAATGAAAAAGAAGCGGAAGAAAAATTTGGTTTCTTCCTAGAGGCTCTTGATTATGGCTGCCCACCTCATGGTGGAATTGCTTTCGGCTTGGATAGACTGGCTATGTTGATTTGTAAAGAAGACTCAATAAGGGATGTCATTGCTTTTCCAAAAACACAATCAGCATATTGTTTAATGACGGATGCACCTTGCCCAATTTCTGATCAAGAATTGAAAGAATTGGCTATAAAAAATACATCGAAACCCAAGGAGTAATAATGGCTGGGCATTCTAAATGGGCAAATATAAAACATCAAAAAGGTAGGCAAGACGAAAAACGTCAAAAAGTCTTCTCTAAATTGATTAGAGAGATAACAGTGGCTTCTAGAATGGGAGGTCCAGATCCAGCAGATAATCCTAGACTTAGATTGGCTTTAGATAGGGCTTTTAGATCTAATATGCCAAAAGATACCATAGAAAGAGCTGTTGCAAGGGGTGCTGGAGATACAGATTCAGAAAATTTAGAGGAAGTTTTATATGAAGGATACGGACCAAACGGAGTAGCCATTCTTGTTGAAACAATGACGGATAATAGGAATAGAACAGTAGCAGAAGTTCGACATGCTTTTTCTAAATCTGGCGGCAGCCTCGGAACTGATGGTTCAGTAGCTTACTTATTTAAAAAATTTGGACAAATCATTGTTAAAGATTCAGATGAAGATAAATTATTGGAGCTGGTAATTTCAGCAGGTGGAGAAGATTTAGAACCAGCTGATGATGGTCGGACTATTATCACTACAGATACGGAAAGCTTTGCATCGGTAAAAAATAAATTAGATGAGCACAGTATTGAAATTGAAGAAAGTGAATTTGTTATGAATGCATCTCAAAATGTTAAGTTAGATTCAGAAACATCTGAAAAAGTAATTAAACTTTTAGAGAATCTAGATGATCTAGACGATGTCCAAAATGTACATTCTAATGCTGAATTCTCAGATCAATTTTTTATTGAATCATGACCAACTCTAGAAATAAAGGAGCCTCTTTTGAAAGAGAAATTGCAAATTTACTAACAAATGATTTAGGTTTAAAAAACAATATAAGAAGAATTCTGGAGCAAACCAGAGAGAAACATTTACCGGATCTCATCATTGGAAGTTGGTATTTAGAATGTAAGCGATATGCAGCTGGCGCAGAGCCTTTGGATGCCTGGTGGAAACAAGTTATTACTGCTTCTGAAGGAAGAGGAATTCCTGCTTTAGTTTATAAGTTTGATAGAAGACCAATTAAAGTAAGAGTTCCCTTAGGAGCTATTAATCCAGATCTAAATATCTTGTCTCCATTTACGGCTGATCTGTTATGGGAAGATTTTATCTTCCTGCTAAAAGAATTGTATTTAGAACAAATAAAAAAAAACGATAAATAAATTATTGCTTTATAATTAAGAAAATTTTTAAAAAACAAATAAATGAGTAATGCGGTCAAAGGATCTGATCTATTAGTTTCTTGCCTAGAAGAAGAGGGCGTTGAATATATTTTCGGGTTGCCGGGAGAGGAAAATTTAGAATTTCTTCATAGTTTATCGAAATCAAAAAAAATAAAACTTATTCTTACTCGTCATGAACAAGGAGCTGGATTCATGGCTGCGACATATGGAAAACTTACAGGTAAAGCCGGAGTGTGTTTGTCTACTTTAGGGCCAGGAGCTACTAATTTAATAACCTCTGCAGCTTATGCACAATTAGGCGGAATGCCTGTTGTAATGATAACCGGTCAAAAACCTATTAAAAAATCAAAACAAGGAAAGTTTCAGGTTCTGGATGTCGTAGATATGATGCAACCTATAACTAAATATACTCAGCAAATTGCTTCAGCAGATATTATTCCCTCGAGAGTTAGAGAGGCTTTTAGGTTGGCTCAAGAAGAAAGACCGGGGGCAGTTCATTTAGAATTGCCTGAAGATATAGCTTTAGAAACAACAGAAAAAAAACCTTTAATCCCTAGTCTTGCACGAAGACCAATTGCAGATGAAAAAGCGATTAGAAGAGCCGTAGATATCCTTAAATCTTCTAATTCACCAATTTTGGTATTAGGTTCAGGTGCTAATAGAACAATGACGAGTAAGATGCTTCTTGAGTTTGTAAATAAAACAGATATACCTTTTGTAACAACTCAATTAGGAAAAGGAGTGATAGATGAGTCTCATGAATCCTTTTTAGGGTGTGCTGCTCTTTCCTCAGGAGATTTCGTTCATAAAGCTATTAAAGAAGCTGATCTAATAGTTACAGTTGGTCATGACAATATTGAAAAACCGCCTTTTTTCATGGATGAAAATGGTGCTCAAGTTATTCATATAGGAACTAAATCTGCAGAAGTGGATGCAGTTTATTTTCCTCAAATTGAAGTAATTGGCGATATTGCGAATGCGATTTGGCAAATTAAACAATCATTAGAGCCTAACAAAAATTGGGATTTTTCAGCAATGCTCTCAGCTAGAAAAGCTGAAGTAGAACATACAAAAAATATTAGAGATGACAAAAGATTTCCTATCTTCCCTCCTTACCTTGTGAGAGTTATAAGAAAAGTAATGCCATCAGATGGAATTATTGCTTTAGATAATGGCGTATATAAAATATGGTTTGCAAGAAATTACAATGCAAAAATACCTAATACTGTGCTTTTAGACAATGCTCTTGCAAGTATGGGAGCAGGGCTTCCTTCGGCAATGGCTTCTTCTATGATCTTTCCTGAAAAAAAAGTTATGGCTATTTGTGGTGACGGAGGTTTTATGATGAATAGTCAGGAGTTAGAAACTGCTGTTAGATTAAATCTAAACTTAACTGTTTTGATAATCAATGATTCTGGCTATGGGATGGTTAAATGGAAACAGGAAAATATGGGATTTGAAGACTTTGGTCTTTCTTTTAAAAATCCGGATTTCGTTAAGTATGCAGAAGCTTATGGAGCAAGAGGTTATAGAGTTGAAAGCTCAGAAAGTCTTTCTAAAATAATTAAAACCTGTCTAGATTCTCCTGGAGTCCATGTTATAGATTGTCCTGCTGACTACAGTGAAAACGATAAAATTTTAAATAAAGAAATCAAAGCTCTAAGTTCTAATCTATAATTATTTGATTAAATCTAATGGAAGGTTTTAAGTGAGTTTGACTTTAAAAAATAAGTATCCTTTGTATCTAGCAAATAAAGCAATACAACCTAATGAAGACTTGAAAGTTTTTGATAAATTTACAGGAGAAGTCGCTACTTATGTAGCTTTAGCTGATACAAAAATTATTGATGCTGCAATAGATGCTGCAGACAAAGCAGTCGAGCCTATGGCTAATTTAGCAGCCTTCGAGAGGCAAGAAATTTTGATGCATTGTGTAAATAGATTTCAAGAAAGATTTGAAGAAATATCATATGCGCTATGCATTGAAGCAGGTAAGCCAATTAAAGATTCCAGAGGAGAAGTTTCAAGATTGATTGATACTTTTCGAATCGCAGCAGAAGAATCAACTAGAATTTATGGCGAAGTGCAGCCATTAGATATTTCTGCAAGAGCAAAGGGTTATCAAGGTATGTGGAAAAGAGTTCCAATCGGAGCTTGTTCTTTTATATCACCATTTAACTTTCCCTTAAATTTAGCTGCACATAAAATAGCTCCTGCTATAGCTGCAGGGTGTCCTTTCGTAATGAAGCCAGCTTCAAGAACGCCTTTAGGAGCGATTATTATAGGTGAGATCTTGTCTGAAACTAACCTGCCAATTGGTGCTTTTTCAATCCTTCCGGCTTCCAGGGACGGTTCTGACCTATTTACAACTGACGATAGGCTTAAATTATTGTCATTTACCGGCTCTCCGGAAGTAGGCTGGGAATTAAAAGCAAAAGCAGGCAAGAAAAAAGTTGTTTTAGAGCTTGGTGGAAATGCAGCGGTAATAATAGATAATGATTCTGATCTTGATGACGCTTTAGAGAGAGTAATTTTTGGTTCATTTTATCAATCTGGCCAGTCATGTATTGGTGTTCAAAGGATAATAATTCATGAAGAAATATATGATAAATTTAAAAATATGCTTATTGAGAGAACTAAAAATCTTGTTTCTGGTGATCCAAAGAATGAATCAACTTTTATTGGCCCAATGATTGCGGAGTCAGAAGCCAAGAGGCTTGAATCATGGATTCAGAATGCAAAAGCTAACGGGGCAAATATCTTATGCGGAGGAAATAGAGAGGAGTCTATGTTGGAAGCAACTCTTGTTGAAAATGTAGATGAAAATTTAGATCTTTATAAAGAAGAAGCATTTGGTCCAGTAGCAATTTTATCAAGTTTTAAAGATTTCGATAAAGCTTTGAATGAAGTAAATAATTCTAAATTTGGACTGCAGGCAGGAATCTTCACTAGAGATCTTTATAAGATGTTTAAGGCTTGGGATGTCTTGGAAGTTGGAGGAGTAGTTATTGGAGATGTTCCTAGTTATCGAGTTGATAATATGCCTTATGGCGGAGTAAAAGATTCCGGCATAGGTAGAGAAGGTGTAAAGTTTGCTATTGAGGATATGACCGAAATTAGAAACTTAGTTATCAGAAGACCTTGATTTGGTATAGATTTTAATTGAAGCTCTATTATTTTAAATGCATGAGTTCAAAACAAGAGTTTATTACGAAGATACAGACGCCCAAGGAGTAGTTTACTATGCTAACTATTTGAAGTTTTTAGAAAGAGCGAGAACAGAATATCTTAGAACCCTTGGATATCAACAAAAAGATTTATTAGAATCAGGCCTTATTTTTATGGTTCGCAAGCTTAAAATAAATTATTTTTTACCTGCCTTTTTAGACGAAACAATTAGAATAGAAACAAAATTAGTTAAGGTAAAAAAATTAAGTTTTGATTTTTTACAAATAATTTACAATGAATCTGGTCTTAAAGTGTGCGAAGCAGAAATCTTTTGTGGGTCAATAAATGCAGAAACAAAAAAACCAGAATTACTGCCAAGTCAATTTCAAGTAAAAATGCTCCAGGAGATCAATTAATGTCATATGAACTAAATCTAATATCTTTATTTATGGAGGCCAGCTTTGTTGTTCAAATGGTCATGATTATTTTAATAATTACTTCCATTACATCTTGGTGGTTTATTTTTGATCGCTGGATAACCTTGTCAAGAGTTGAAAAAGATATTTTTAATTTTGAAAACTTTTTTTGGTCAAAAAGAAATATTGACGAGCTTTTTTTAGAAATTTCAAAAAAAACAAAAAAAATTGGTTTAGAACAAATATTTTATGTTGGATATGAAGAATTTAAAAAAAGTGACTCTGCTTCTGATGTAAAAAAAGTCATGAATATAGTTACTTCGCGTCATGAAGACGATCTTGAAAAAAGATTGGCATTTCTTTCAACAGTTGCTTCAGTGAGTCCTTATGTGGGACTTTTTGGGACTGTATGGGGTATTATGAATGCCTTTGGCGGATTGGCTCAATTAACTCAAGTTTCTATTACTGTTGTAGCTCCGGGTATTTCTGAAGCTCTTGTAGCAACCGCACTAGGATTATTCACAGCAATTCCTGCTTTAATCTCTTATAACTGGAGTATTTCTAGAATTGATAAAATCTTAAAGAATTATTCAAATTTTTCAGAAGAATTTTTAATACTTCTGTCTAGGCAAACTAAATAAAAGTCTATGCAATCATCAAAGAAAAGAAGATTATTAACCGAAATAAATGTCATCCCATACGTAGATGTAATGCTTGTTCTTCTTGTAATTTTTATGGTCACAGCTCCGTTTATGATTCAAGGAATTGATGTAGATTTACCAGAGGTAGATTCACAACCTATAGAAAGAGCAGCTTCAGATAACCTAACAATTTCAATAAATTCAAACAGTAAATTTTTTTTAGAATTTGAATCTTTCAAAAATAAAGGGCTTTCTATAGACGAACTAGAGACAGAACTAAAAAAAATTCTATCAAATAACTCTTCGATAGAGATTTACTTAAGAGCTGATAAAGAAGTTAGATTTGGAGAAGTAGCAAAGTTAATGTCAAAGTTGCAAGGCTTAAAACCTGGATCCATTAATTTTATAACTGAGCCGGAAAATAATGACTAATTTTTCTATCGGATTTATAAGTTCATTAGTAATTCATATCTTACTTTTTTTATTTTTAACTTTAGACTTTTCATTAAAAAATACTAAAGAAAATTTTTCCTCGATTCCAATTAAATTTATATCACTTTCCAAGGAGATAAAGGAAATTGTCGCAATGCCTCAAAAAAAATCTATCAAGAAATTAGAATCAAACGCCCAATCTCTCATAGAAGTTATTAAAACTAAGGATGAACCAATATTAGATATCTTTGCTCAAGAAAATTTAAAAACAGAATTAAATAACTTCAATCTAGCGAAGGAGAATATGGAAGTTCAATTAAGAATAAATTTAATTCAGAAAAGAATTAATTCAGTCTGGAAAAAGCCTTCAATGATTAATCAAGATATTCAGGTAGAAATTACAATTAACTTGGCACCATCCGGAGAAATTCTAAGTTTTGCATTATTAAATTCTAGTAAAAACAAGGTTTTTGATGATTCGGCACTAGCAGCTATCTCAAATATATCATTCCTTCCAGAAGTAATTAATTTGGATAGAAGCTATTTTGAAAAGAACTTTCGCTCTTTTAATTTAGTTTTTAAATCGATCGGTAATTAAATTGAGAGTGTTTTTTTTATTTTTTTTAATTCTGTCACCCTTATCAGAATCAAAATTAAAAATAGAAATTACTCAGGGTTCAGAAACATTACCTAAAATAGCAATAGTCCCTTTCCGAAACGAAATTTTATCTGGTAGTAAAAGCATCTCAAGCTTGATTGAAGCTAACATGACATTATTTGGTGAATTTAATTCATTAAAGAAAAATGAAATGTTGTCTTATCCTCATTCAGAAGAAAATTTTTATTATAGGGATTGGAAGCTTTTGGAGGTTGACTTTGTTGTTATAGGAAACGTAGATAATTCTAATTTAAATAATTTAGATATAAATTATTTAGTTTTTGATGTTGGGCTAAGAAAAATTATTTTGAAAGGAGATATTTCTGGGAATCCTAACGAATTAGAGCAAATATCAAAGATTATAAGTAATAGGGCTTATCAAAGTATTACCGGATTAGATGGGGTCTTTAATACAAAGCTAGCTTATATTTTGAATCCTAGTAAAAACTCTTATAAAATTTATATTTCCGATATAGATGGAAGTGATGAGCAGTTACTATTTAATTCTTCATCTCCATTAATGTCTCCATCTTGGTCTGCAGATCGAAAGAAATTAGCCTACGTCTCATTTGAAAAAGGCTATCCCGAAATTTATATCCAAGACTTGTTTACAGGAAATAGATCTTCAATAGATACACTAGGAATGAGCAATAGTGCTCCTGTGTGGTCTCCTAATTCAAAATACATAGCTTTTGTCATGTCCATGTCGGGTAATCCCGATATTTATCTCTACAATCTTCGTAATAAAAAAATATCACGTTTAACTAGACACTATGGAATTGACACTGAACCTGCGTGGTCGCCAAACAGTAAAAAACTTTTATTCACCTCAAACAGATCTGGATCACCACAAATTTACGAGCTGATTATTTCTTCAGGAAGAATTAAAAGAATCACTTTAGATGGAGATTACAATGCAAGAGCAAGATATTTTCCAAATGGTAAAGATATTGTTTTGGTTCATGGTAATAATGGTATTTTTCATATTGCTACAAAAAATTTAAAAAGTAGATTTATAAATTCTATATCAAAAACATCTTTAGATGAATCTCCTACTATTTCACCAAATGGAAATATTATCATCTATGCAACAAAGAAAAAGACACAAGGTTTTTTAGCTGGTCTCACAATAAATGGTAAGTCAAAATTCACTTTGCCAGTTCAAGAGGGATCAGTAAGAGAGCCTGCCTGGTCTCCTTTAGTGAACTAAAAAGAAAATCAATTGTCATAATATTAAGCAGTTTTAATTTATAATCATTTTTTAGGAGTCATAAAATGAAAAAAAAATCAGCAGTATTTATTCTTGTAACTTTTTTTATAACAAGTTGTACAACTACAGTTTCAGATAAAGTAACTTCATTAGATTACGCTTCTGCCGAAAGTGATATTTATGTATCGGCAAAAAAACTAGAAATTAACTTATCAGATAAAATTTATTTTAATTTCGACAAAGCATCCCTAACAAGTGACTCTAAAGAATTAATTTCTGAATATATTAATTTTGCAAAAAATGCCAAAGCTATTAGATTAGAAGGGCATTGCGATGAAAGGGGAACTAGAGAATACAATTTAGCTCTAGGAGAAAAAAGAGCGATTGAAGTCAAAAATTATTTGATCATCAAGGGCGTATCTTCTTCTAAAATTAAAGTTATAAGTTACGGCGAAGAAAAACCAGAAAAATTAAGATCAGATGAGTCATCTTGGAAAAAAAATAGAAGAGTAGAGATCTCTCTCTTTTAAATAAATGAAAAAAAAACTTCTCTTATTTGTTGTTTTATTAATTCCTAATATTTTTTTTGCGCAATCTAAAAATGAATCTTTAGATTTAATTATAGAGAAGCTGGAAAATCTGGAGAATGAATTATCTAGATTAGCAAATAATATAGATTCTAATTCTTTCGAAATTTCTAAACTTGATGATTCTAATCAAGCGAGATATGTAGACTTAGATAAAAGAATTCATGAATTAGAAGCTATTATTTTACTTTCTTCAGAGGAAGAAAGAGAAGAGGAAGCAAAACAAGAATTTTCTGAAAATCCTTTGGCTGAGCTGATTGAAAAAGACGGGGACCAAGAAGAATTTAGCTTATGGTCTAACACTATTAAATTGATTGATAACTCGCGATATTCCGAGGCTTCTGAAAATTTAAGATTATTAATACTTTCCTATCCTGAGGGAGCTTATGTTGCAGATTCTTACTTTTGGCTAGGTGAAATTTACTATTTACAAGAGATGTATGAAGATGCTTCAGAAACCTACCAATCTTTAATTTCTAATTTTCCAAATCATGAAAGAGTTTCTGTTTCTCTTTTTAAACTTGGCCTAATTTCTCTAAAGTTAGAAAATATGAATCAAGCTATTGCTTTTTTTGATCGAGTAATTTTTAATTACCCTAAATCAGGCGCTGCAGTCCTTTCTGAACAAGAATTGCTTAAAATTAACAACTGATTTGCTATAATCTTTTTTTGGGTCGTTAGCTCAGTTGGTAGAGCAGTTGGCTTTTAATCAATTGGTCATAGGTTCGAATCCTATACGACCCACCAATTACAAATGATTTATTTAATGATAGGTTTAGGAGGAGGGCTGGGGGCAATCTCTCGGTATTTAATATCGTCATTTTTATCAAATATCGCTTTAATAGGATTTCCCATAGGTACTCTCTTTGTAAATATTATAGGATGTCTGGTAATGGGGATTTTCGTAGCAAACCAAAACGAAGCTGCATCTTCACTAGCTAAATATTTTTTTGTAATCGGCTTTTTAGGTTCTTTCACTACATTTTCTGCATTTACTAAAGAAGCATTAGTTTTTTTAAATCAAGAAAATTTTTTAATTTCTTTTCTTTATATTCTTTCAACTGTTATGTTGTGTTTAATTTCGACTTATATAGGATTTAAATTTTTAAAATGATGGACAAGACAATTTTTCAAAAAATAATCGATAAAGAAATGCCCTCCACAGTTATTTATGAAGATGAGCTTTGCATTGCTATTGAAGATATTGCTCCTGCTGCGCCGATACATATTTTATTAATATCAAAAACTTTAATTAGTAAAATATCTGACTCTCGTAAAGAGCATCAGTATTTACTGGGTCATCTATTATTAAAAGTAGGAGATATTTCTAGACAATTAGGTATAGAAGACTCATTTAATGTGATTATAAATAATGGAAAAAAAGCCGGGATGACGGTTCCTCACTTACATATTCATATTATGTCTGGAAAGAAATTTTCTTTTACTTCTTAAGAAGAATTTTTTAAAGCTCTTTTCGTCTCAAAAATATCTTCTAATTTATTGATAATGCTTTCCCTAATCTCAAAAAAGTTTTGAGATAATTTTAAAGCCTCCCTTAGTTGATAAACTGCCGCGTCATATCTCCCTGTAAGAATAAAATACTCAGCTCTAGATCTATGAAGACCTAATATATTTCCAGAAAGACCCTGTGCCTCAGCTAAGAAATACCATATTGAAGGATCTTCAGTATTATCTTCACTCATTTTTAAAAGCGTTTTTTCCGCTTTTATGGGATCATCATTCAAAAGGTATGCTTTAGCTAGATAATAAGAAATTGCGTAATTGCCATTATTAATACGAAGAAGGTTTTCCCCTAAAGAAACAGCTTCAAAAGAGTTTTCTGAAGCTAGATGAATTTCCAAAATATTAGTTTGCAAAACTAAATTAAATGGATTTTCATCAACTAAGTCTCTTGCTATTTCAAATGATTCTATGAATTTTTTTTGATTTTTAAGGACTAAAGAGAGTCCATATAAGCTCGAAGTAACAATATTTTTATCTTTAGATCTTGTTAAGTTCTGTCTATATTGATTTTTTAAAGACTCAAGATCTTTAGATTCAGAAACTTCCGCTCTAGATTTAATTAGATAAAATTCTAAAGAATTTTTATAAAATTTGTTTTTAGAAATACCTCTTTCCCTTATTCTAGCATCAGTTATTCTTTCTTTAGGCAGTGGATGACTCATTAAATAAGAATAGGCTTCATCATTAAGTCCTCTATAATTTTTTTGAAGTTTTTGAAACATTTTTGACTGAGAACTTGGATCAAAGCCTGCGTTCACTAGATTTCTAAAACCTATTCGGTCAGCTTCTTTTTCGTTACTTCTAGTAAAGTTTATCGATAATTGCTGAATTAATGCTGGACCTATATAGAGAGCCTGGGGGTTAGAAGATGCAATAGCTGCTGCAACACTTCCTATCAAGATCAGTGCGTTTGCAAGCGGTGAAGATTGATTCTGAGATCTTGCATAATGTCTTTGACTTAAATGAGCCAATTCATGAGCCATTACAGAGGCAAACTCCCCCTCACTATCTGTTTTTAAAAACATTCCTTTATTTATTCCAATAATTCCTCCGGGAGCAGCAAAAGCATTTATTGAAGGATCTTCTATAACTACAAATTCATACCTTCTATCTCTAACCTCACTAGTTTCAGATAATCTATAAATAAAATCTTTGATATAAGACTTTGTAATAGGGTCATCATATTCATTTACGGATGATCTAAATAATGAAAGCCAAAGCCTACCAAGTTCGTATTCACCTGATAAAGATATTGAGCCAGACGATGCATCCCCTAGCGAAGGAATATTATCTACTGACTGAGAGTATGTAAGCCCGAAGAATGAGTATATTAATAAAAACAATAAAGGTTTTTTCATATAAAATGATTGTATAACTTTTGATTCATTATAAGAGTCAAATTTCAATTATGTTTGATTATTTAAAGAATTTTTTTAGAAGCTATTTTCATGAAGAAGAGCAATTTGCTGCTCTATTTTTGATAGTCTTTATGGGAGTGTTAATTTATTTTATTGGATCAATTATTTTACCAATTTTGATTGCTATTCTTATTGCCTATTTACTAAATGGATTTATGAATTTTTTAGAAAATAGTGGGACAAATAAAAGTCTATCTTTTTATTTAACCTTTTTAGTGTTTATTTTTATTTATGTTTTAATTTTTCTTTCTCTTCCTTTCATAACAGGACAAATTGGCTCACTATTGAATGAATTACCAACTATAGTTTCTGATATAGAAGGCCTATTTAATGATTTGGCAATAACTTATCCTAATTATTTTAGTAAAGATCAAATAGAAGAAATATTTACTAATTCTGCCTCTTATTTGCCTTCGATAGCAGAACAAGTATTGCAGCAATTAAATTCAGGGTTTTCTACGGTTATGAGCGCGTTAATAAATATTATTTTAATACCTATACTGATTTTTTTCTTTTTGAAGGATAAAAAAATTATGCTCGGATACATAACTTTTTTTCTTCCTTCAAAAAGAGTTCTTTTGTCTAAAATATGGAAAGATTTGAACATTCAGCTTTTTGGTTATGTTCGTGGAAAGGCATTAGAAATGATAATTATTGGATCTATTACTTCAATTAGTTTTTGGTTTTTAGGTGTCAACTATTCATTGATTTTAGGAATTTTAGTTGGCCTTTCTGTATTGATTCCTTTATTTGGAGCAATACTTGTTACTGTTCCAGTTATCTCTATTGGACTTTTTCAATGGGGCCTTGATCTTCAATTCTTATTTTTTGTAATTTCTTATTTTATAATTCAAATTTTAGATGGAATGGTTCTTTTCCCAATTTTAATGGGAAATGAAGTTAACCTTCATCCAGTTTTAATTATTTTAGCAATTCTCGTTTTTGGAGGAATATGGGGCTTCTGGGGTCTTTTGCTAGCTGTTCCAATTGCTACTTTAATAAGAGCTGTTTATAAAGTCTGGCCTAAAAAAGAGATTTCTATTTAATTTCTTTTGCTGCTTCTAAAACTTCATTCGCATGACCTGGAACCTTAACTTTTCTCCACTCTTGAGAAAGCCTTCCTTCTCTATCAATTAAAAAAGTGCTTCTTTCTATCCCTATATATTTTTTTCCGTACATACTTTTTTCTTTCATGACGTTAAATAACTTACAAAGTTTTTCATCAGGATCAGAAATTAACTCAAAAGGATAATTAAATTTTTCTTTGAAGCCTTCATGTGACTTTAATGTTTCTCTAGAAACTCCAAATATTTCTGTTTTTATTTTTTTAAATTCTTTATATAAATCTCTAAAATCTTCACCTTCTTGAGTGCATCCTGGAGTATTATCTTTTGGGTAAAAATAAATAATATAATTTTTCCCAATTAGCTTTTGTGAATCTATTACTATTTCACTAGTAGCATTAGCTTTGAATTTATTAATTTTTCTGTTTATTTTGATCGTCATAACTCATAATCCTCTAATAATTTATATATTTGAGATAATATTAACCTGTTGCATAGAAAATTAAAGAATATTTTATAAATGAGAATTACTGGAGCGATAACTGCCATAACAAGTCCAATGCTTGCAGACGGTTCTATAGACTTTTCTGCATTGGAAAGGCTAGTAGATTTTCAAATAGATAATGGAATCTCAGCTATTGTAGCCATAGGCACAACTGGCGAATCTGCCACCATAAACTTTTCAGAGCATGTTGATCTAATTAAATATTTTGTAAATTATGTAGATGGAAGAATTCCTTTAATAGCTGGAACTGGAGCAAATTCTACTCAAGAAGCCATAGAGTTAACTAAAGCAGCTAAACAAGCAGGCGCAGATGCAGCTTTGCTTGTATCGCCTTATTACAATAAACCTTCACAAGAAGGCCTTTTTCAGCATTATTCTAAAATTGCGGATGAAGTTGATATTCCTCAGATTTTGTACAATGTTCCTTCAAGAACTGCGAGTTTTATGGAATCAAAAACAGTATCTAGACTATCAAGTCATCCAAACATCATCGGGCATAAAGACGCAACTGGAGATTTAGATGTTTTAGATAATCTAAAACAATTATGCGACAAAGACATATCCAAAAATAATTTTTGTCTATATTCTGGGGATGATTCTACTTCATATCAATTTATGAAAAGAGGCGGGCATGGAACTATTTCTGTATCTTCTAATATAATACCCAAATTGATTTCAAATATGGCTAGTTGTGCCATAAATAATAATGAAGAAGAGGGCAGCTCTATTAATCAAAGAGTATCTGAGATAAATAGAATTTTATTCTTGGAATCCAATCCTATACCTGTCAAGTATGCTTTATATTTAATGGGTTTCATTAAATTAGGAATTAGATTGCCTTTAACTATATTAGATAAAAAATTTCACAAAGAATTAAAAAATGAACTTAAACAATTGGACTTAATTTAATGAAAAACTTTTTAACAATATTATTTTTTATCTTCGTTACTTCATGTGTATCAAATCCAGAGAAATCAAAGTCAAATAAATATTTATCCGCAAAAGATAATGATTCATTAGAAATAATGATTGAAAAAGATATATATAATTCAGTTGATTTATATCCTATACCACTATCATCTCAAGAAGCTCCTTCTAATATTTATAACTTACCGGCTCCAAATCAGTTTTTTTCGTCAGATAATAAAAATGAAGTCAGATTGCATAGACTCGGTGAGATTAGATGGATTTACCTCAGCATAGAGCCCAGCAAATCCTGGCCCATGCTTCAAGAATATATTGTAGGCAATGATAAGTATAACCTTGAAAAAGCTGATCCAGTTTCAGGAGAAGTTACCACAAAAAGCTTCAAACGAGACGGTATTGATAATAAAATTTTATTTAGAGTTGAAAGAGGTCTTCAAAGAGAAAGTTCAGAAATTTTTATTTCTCACCTCGTCTTAAAAAATAATTTTTGGATAAAGAGTGCAAATGAATCAGATTTTATTACTGAAGTTTCCACAGAATTTTTAGAGGGTATGAGTTCTATGGGAGCTGTAAGCGGTACTTCTTTAATTGCTTTAAATTTAAATGCGAAGGATAAAACAGAAGTATTTATTGATGAGAATGGATTATCAAAAATAAGACTAATGGTGAGTTTCCCTCGAGCTTGGACAGCTACTCAACGTTCTCTAAAAATAGCTAAATTCAATGTGATAGATTTTGATAGGGATTCTGGTTCTTTTTTTATTGATATAAAATCAAGTGAAGGCTTTTTTAGAACTTCTAGGCTAAATTTAAAAGTTTTAGTAAAAAAAATAAGTGAAAATGAATCAATAATTTCTGTTGCTATGGAAGAAATGGATTTAGAATTAGCCAAAGAGATTATTTCTCAGATTAACCAAGTGCTCTCATAAAAATTATGCTGGAAAAAATAGAAATTCTAAAGACTGGAAAAGCAAAAGCTTTGTATACTACTTCCGATCCTTCAAAATTGATTATGGAGTATCGCGATGATACCTCAGCATTTGATGGTAAAAAGATTGAACAACTTGCCGGAAAAGGAACTGTAAATAATAGATTTAATGGTCATATTATGGACCACTTACAATCGAAAGGTGTAGATAACCATCACATTGAAGCAACCGCTCCCAATGAAAGTATTGTAATGTCTTTAGATATGTTTCCAATTGAATGTGTAGTTAGAAATTTTGCTGCAGGAAGCATCTGTAAAAGATTAGGGTTGGAAGAGGCCATGGTTATGGAACCTCCCATTTTTGAATTTTTTTATAAAGACGATTCTTTAGGGGATCCCCTTATTAATGATTGTCATATTACAGCTTTTGGATGGGCTAATGAAGATGATATAGAGGTGATGAAAGAACTTACCTTAAAAACTAACGATATTTTAGTTACTTTATTTGATTCGGCTGATTTAATACTAGTTGATTTTAAGTTAGAATTTGGAAAATCTGATGGAAAAATATATCTAGGTGATGAATTTACACCAGACGGCTGTAGGGTTTGGGACAAAGAGACAAAAAAGAAGTTAGACAAAGATAGGTTCCGACTTGGACTTGGTGATGTTGTCGAATCTTATCAAGAAATAGCTCACAGACTTGGAATAAACTTAACTTAAATCTTTATTTATTAAGTTGAGAACGTCACTTCCTGGACATATTAAGTCTTGATGTAATTGACTCAATGGAGTTTCCGTCATGTTGAGAGTCTCGATTAAATCTTTTGATTTACTATCAACATATAGTAGTCCAGTTAGTACTTTTCCTTCTTTTTCCTTTTCTCTAATATAGTTTAAAGATTTACCCGCATCACATGGATCAAAATTTTTATCGGTCTTTTCTAGTGATAATTTAGAACCATCATGTAGATTTATTTCTACGGAGGTTCCTTCTTCATAAGAGGTCTTGATTTCCTCCCCTATAGGAACAAAATCAGTTTTACCTACGGCTTCGTTATGCTCTCTAATATAGTCATAACTCTTGGTCGAAGAAGCGTGATTATTAAAAGTTACACAAGGACTGATTATATCTAGCAAAGCAAAACCTTTATGTTGCATTGCTCCCATGATTAGGGGAATAAGTTGTTCTCTATCTCCTGAAAAACTCCTAGCTACATATGTGGCACCTAATTGAATAGCCATTGTTGCCAAATCAATAGGTTTGAACAAGTTATCGTCACCATACTTGTTTTTTGAGTCAAGATCGTTTGTTGCAGAAAACTGTCCTTTTGTGAGGCCATATGTTCCGTTATTTTCAATTATATAAACCATATTTACCTGTCTTCTTATAGCATGAATAAATTGACCTATTCCTATTGAAGCACTATCACCATCTCCAGATACACCCAAATACAAAAGATCTCTATTAGCGCAACTAGCTCCAGTAGCTACTGAAGGCATTCTTCCGTGAACAGAATTAAAACCATGTGATTGATCAAGAAAATATGCCGGCGCCTTTGATGAACATCCAATTCCTGAAAGCTTTGCAACTTTGTATGACTCTATATTCAATTTAAAACATGATTCGATGATAGATGCACTTATTGAATCATGACCGCAGCCAGCGCACAAAGAAGAAACAGCTCCTTCATAATCGCGTCTAGTTAATCCTAAATTATTTTTTTCTAATTTTGGATGATGATTTAATGGTTTTATAAAAGTCATAAATATTTAGCGTTTTTTTGCATTTATGTGAGATTTATAATTTACTTCTCTTTCTGAAATTTTATTAACAATAAAACTTGCCTGAATTGGATCGCCAGTAAAATGAACTAATGGTCTTAAGATTTCAGGAGAGATTCCTCCTTCAGCCATTATTAGAGTTCTCATTTGACTATCTCTATTTTGTTCAACAACATAAATACGATCATGGTTAGCAATGAACTCCCAAACATCTAAATTAAAAGGAAAGGATCTAATCTGCATTAGATCGATATTGATTCCTTTTTCTTTCAGTAAATCTTTAGCTTCTTGAATTGCAGGAGAAGTACTTCCATAGAAAATAACGCCACAACTATTTTCTCCATTAATTTCTATAACTGGTTCTGGAACTATTTCAGATGCTGTTCTAAATTTTTTCATCAACCGAGTTAAAGTTGCTGCATTTATATCTCCATCTTCAGTATATCTTGCAAATTCATCATGAGATGTTCCTCTGGTGAAGAAAGCCCCTTTTTCAGGATGTGTTCCTGGATAAGTGCGATAACAGATTCCATCATTATCAACATCTAAATATCTACCGTAATTTTCCATTTCATCTAGATCATCTTTTGATAAAACTTTTCCTTTATTGAAGGTGTATTTATCATCCCACTCGAATTTATCACACACCCAATCATTCATTCCCATATCTAAATCACTGACTACAAATACTGGAGTCTGTAGTTGATCTGCAAGATCAAAAGCTTTAGCAGCAAAGTCGAAACATTCTTTAGGATCGGAAGGAAAAAGAAGAATATGTTTTGTATCACCATGTGAAGCATAGGCGCATGCTAAAATATCTGACTGTTGTGTTCTGGTAGGCATTCCAGTCGAAGGACCTCCTCTTTGAACGTTGAAAAGAACCAAAGGAATTTCTGCAAAATACGCAAGACCAAGAAATTCACTCATTAGTGAGATTCCAGGACCGCTTGTAGCAGTAAAAGCTCTTGCTCCATTCCAATTTGCCCCAATAGCCATTCCAATTGCAGCCAATTCATCCTCAGCTTGCACACTTGCAAAAAGATTTTTTCCTGTTTCTTTTTCTATGCGATATTTTTTAGCATACTTCTCAAAACCTTCAGCTAAAGATGTGGAAGGCGTTATTGGATACCAAGAACAAAAAGTAGCACCTCCATAAACAGCACCCAATCCAGCAGCTTCATTTCCTGTTATTAAAATCTTATTTTCTAATTTATCTGATCTAGAAACTGTTATTCCAATAGGGAACGATAAGTTTTCAATGACATAATCTCTACCCAGGTTTAAAGCTTTTAAATTAGGTTCGATTAATGACGGTTTTTTTTCAAATTGTTCAGAAATTAAAGTCTCTAGTACTTTATATTCTATTTCTAAAAGAGCTGAGAGTGCTCCAACGTAAGCAATATTTTTAAACAAAGCCCTTTGTTTTGGATTTTTAAAAGAATCTACACATAATTGAGTAAATGGAATTTCAATAATTGTAATATCGTCTCTATTAAAATTTCTTTTCCATGTTGAGTCATAAAGCAAGAATCCACCTGGAGAAATTTCTTCTACATCTTTAGAGTAGCTTTGCGGATTCATTGCAACAGCTATATCAACTCCACCTCTGCTTCCTAAGTACCCATTTTCATTTACTCTAACTTCGAACCAAGTAGGAAGACCTTGAATATTTGATGGAAAAATATTTTTTGGACTAACTGGTATACCCATTCTAAACATGGCCTTAGCAAACATTTGATTTGCACTAGCAGATCCAGAACCATTAACATTAGCAAACTTAATAACAAAATCATTTACTGCGCTTATTGATTCTATTTTTTTTAAATTATGCATCAGGCAATTTCTTTAGTTGTTATTCTTTTGCTTAAGGTGTTTGATTCTTTATAAGAATTCCTTTTTATATCCCATGCACCAGTAGGGCACCTTTCAGCACACAGACCACAATGCACACACATGTCTTCATCTTTAACCATTCTCCTTCCAGTTTTTAGCTTTCCAGAAACATATAAACTTTGATCTAAATTAATTGCGGGAACTCTTAATTTATCTCTTATTTTTTCTTCAGTATCATTATCAATAAAATTGATGCAATCGGTAGGACATATATCAACGCAAGCATCACATTCAATACAAAGATCATCTTCAAATACAGTTTGCATATCACAATTCAGACATCTTTGAGCTTCTTCTAAAGCCATTTCTTCATCAAAACCTAATTCAACTTCTGTTTTTAAATCTTTTAGTGACTTTGACATTTCAGCATGAGGCACGACATATCTTTGAGCTTGAGAAATATCATTGTCATACGACCATTCATGTATACCCATTTTTTGACTAACAAGATTAGTCATTGGATCAGGTCTTTCTTTTAAACTTATTTCTGAACAAAAGTTATCAATTGAAATAGCTGCTTGATGTCCATGAGCAACTGCCCAAATGATATTTTCAGGACCCCAAGCCGAGTCACCGCCAAAAAATACCTTTGGATGTGTTGATTGCATAGTTAATTTATCAACAATTGGCATTTCCCAATCACCAAACTCGATACCTATATCTTTTTCAATCCAGGGAAAGGCATTTTCCTGACCTATTGCTAAAAGCACATCATCACACTCAAAAATAATTTCTTCTCCAGTAGGTCGCATCTTTTTTCTACCGTCAATCTCTATTTGCGTCATTTTTTCAAATTTCATTCCACAAAGCTTTCCTTTATCGTCATATAAGAATTCTTTAGGAGAAGTGTTGTCTAAAATAGGTATGCCTTCTTCTTGAGTTTCTTCTATTTCCCATTCTGACGCTTTCATTTGAGAATAAGGACTTCTAACAGTTACTTTCACGTCTTTAGCACCCAATCTAATAGCAGATCTACAACAATCCATTGCGGTATTTCCTCCACCGATAACAATAACCTTTTTGCCAATTTTTTTAACATGTTCGAAAGCTATACTAGTGAGCCAATCTATACCTATATGAATATTTTTAGAGGCTTTAGATCGACCTATAATATTCAAATCTTTTCCTTTAGGCGCGCCAGTTCCAACAAAAACTGAATCAAATTCCTTTAAAAGAGGGCTCAATTTATCTATATATGAGTTAGTTTTTAATGTTGCTCCCATTTCAACTACTCTATATATTTCTTCATCTAATACGTCTTCAGGAAGTCTAAAAGATGGGATATTTGTCCTCATCAAACCCCCAGGCTTATGATCTTTTTCAAAAATTGTACAATCGTATCCAAGCGGCAAAAGATCTCTCGCTACAGTAAGAGAAGCAGGACCACCTCCAATAAGAGCAATTTTTTTACCATTTTTTTCAGAAGGTATTTCAGGTAAATAACTCTCAATATCACCTTTATGATCATACGTAACTCTTTTTAAACGACAGATTGCAACAGCTTTGTCATGAGTTCTTCCTCTTCTGCAAGCTGGCTCACAAGGTCTATCACAAACTCTTCCAAGGATTCCAGGAAACACATTTGATTCCCAATTAAGCATATAAGCATCTGTATATTTTTTTTGAGCAATAAGTCTTATATATTCAGGAACATTAGTGTGAGCAGGGCAAGCGTATTGGCAGTCAACAACTTTGTGAAAGTATTGAGGGTTCGATATATCAGTTTTTTCTAAATACTTGGCTGAAGATAATGAAAGTTCACGGCCATCTCTCTTAAATTTAGATTTTAGACTTTCAACAATCTTGTCTCTGTATTTTAAGGCATTTTCCAAATCAGATTCGCCAGTAGTTTGTCGAAGATCGAAACCAAATTCATTTCGTAAGGATTTAGGAACAGCAACTTTGACCCACCAAGTGTTATTTCTCTTGAATAAGTATTTTTTATCTTCCACGGCGCCGATTATCCAAAATAGGATGAATCTCGCTTGCAGCTAACAATTTTGTTTGTACCTTTTTTAACATAGCAGAGATTAGTTAAAATCTAATCAAATGTTATATAAATAAAGGTTCTAAGTAAAGCTCGATTACCTATATCTGATGCATCCAGCTAATTGGACAAATAACTGACTTTCCTGTACCTTAATCTCGTAGTAAGGTCCTCTCTGCATTTTATTAACCTTATCTGATGTACCTGACCTTGTATTAATAGTTTTAAACAACATAATGATGGTATGGAACCAATATATTTAGATTACGCTTCAACAACTCCAGTAGATTCTAGAGTTATAGATAAAATGAAAGACTGTCTTTCATTTGACGGTAATTTTGGTAACGCAGGATCAAGATCTCATTCATTTGGCTGGAAAGCAGAAGAGCTCATTGAAGAGTCTAGACTAAATGTAGCTGAATTAGTAAATTGCGACCCTAGAGAGATAATTTTTACTTCTGGAGCAACTGAGTCAGATAATTTAGCGATTAAAGGAGCAGCCTATTTTTATCAAGACAAAGGAAAGCACATAGTAACTTGTAAAATAGAGCATAAGGCTGTGTTAGATACTTGCAGACAATTAGAAAAAGAAGGCTTTGAAGTTACCTATCTTGAAACAAATGAATTCGGAGCTGTTACTCCTGAACAAGTTAATGAAGCTATTAGAGAAGATACTTGCATGGTTTCCTTAATGCATCTTAATAATGAAATAGGCGTCATTACAGATATTGCAAAAATTGGCGAAATAACAAGAGAAAAGGGCGTCTTGTTTCACGTGGATGCAGCACAAAGTGCTGGAAAAATACCAATAGATTTAAATGAATTGAAAGTCGACTTGATGTCTTTTTCAGCTCACAAAATATATGGACCCAAAGGTATAGGCGCACTCTATATTCAAAGAAAACCTCGAGTCAGACTCCAAGCTCTTTTTCATGGCGGCGGTCAAGAAAGAGGAATAAGAGCAGGTACATTGCCTACCCACCAAATTGTCGGAATGGGCGAATGTTTCAAAGTTGCTAAAGAAGATATGGATAGTGATTTTAAAAAAATAAATTCTCTAAAGAATAGGCTATATGATGGCTTGAAAGATATGGAAGAAATTTATGTAAATGGAAATCTTGAAGAAGGTTATCCAGGTATATTTAACCTTTCTTTTAATTATGTCGAGGGTGAATCTCTAATAATGGCTTTAAAGCATATCGCAGTTTCATCAGGATCGGCATGTACGTCGGCAAGTTTAGAGCCTTCATATGTATTAAGAGCTCTCGGAAGACCAGATGAGTTAGCTCATAGCTCAATTAGATTTTCATTTGGAAGATTTACAACTGAAAAGGACATTGATTTTACGATAGATCTTGTAAAGACTTCGGTTCATCAATTAAGAGAAATTTCTCCATTATGGGAAATGTATCAAGATGGTGTGGACATAAGTAAGATAGAATGGGCATAAGTAATTAGGGAGCTTTAAAAATGGCATATTCAAACAAAGTAGTTGAAAAGTTTGAAAAAACTTTAAAAAATCCAGAGGCGGCAAGTGTCGGCAGATGGAAACCAGGCGATAAAGACTTCGACAAGGTCGGAACAGGTATTGTAGGTGCTCCTGCTTGTGGAGATGTTATGAAATTACAGATTAAATGTGAGGATCAAGATGGAGTTAAAAGAATTGTAGATGCTAAGTTTAAAACTTATGGATGCGGTTCAGCTATAGCCTCAAGCGGACAATTGATTGATATGCTCAAAGGTAAAACTATTGATGAAGCTAAAGAAATTTGTAACAAAGAAATAGTCGATATTCTTGAGCTTCCCCCAATCAAGATTCATTGTAGCGTTCTTGCTGAGGAAGCAATCAAGAAAGCAATAATTGATTTCGAGGACAATGACAGTCACAGGAAACACAACCAATAAGCACCTAGATTTTACTGATTCCGCTCAAAAGCATATTAAATCTCTTTTGGATGGAAAAGATAAAGCTGCTATAAGAATTGGAATAAGAGACTCCGGTTGTTCAGGCTATGCGTATTTTCTAGAGTTTGCAGACGAAATAGAATCAAATGATTTAGAATTTTCTTTTGAAGATTTTAAGGTCCTTATTGACGAAAAAAGCTTTACTTTTATTAACGGCACTACAGTTGATTTTATTAAAGAAGGGGTTAATTCAAACTTAACTTTTATAAACCCCAATGTCTCTGCTCAATGTGGATGCGGCGAAAGCTTTAGCATCTAATGCCGAAAGTAATAATTAAGCCTCATCCCGAGCTATGCCCAGATGGAATTGAATTTGAAGCTCAATCTGGAACATCTCTTTGTGAAGCAATGTTAAACAATGATGTAAATATTGAACATGCTTGCGAATTGTCATGTGCATGTACTACATGCCATGTAGTTGTAATTGAAGGGTATAGCAAACTAAATGAAGCATCTGAAACTGAAGAAGACTTATTAGATAAAGCATGGGGATTAGAACTTAGATCTAGATTGAGTTGCCAAATAATAATCGAAAATGAAGATTTAACTATAGAAATTCCAAAATATAATATCAATATGGTTTCTGAGCATCCTCACTAAAATATGAAGTGGATTGAAATACAAGAGATTGTTTACTGTTTGATTGATAAGTACCCAGATCAAGACCCTAAAGCCTTGCTTTTTACTGACCTTATGAATATGGTGTGCTCTTTAGAAGAATTTGATGATGATCCAGAAAAATGTGGAGAAAGGATTTTAGAAGCTATTCAATCTCTGTGGATCGAAGAAGCAGATTAACAATAAAACTATAAGGAAGAAATATGGAAAAAACGCTTTGTATTATAAAACCAGATGCTGTTGCAAACGGATTTTCAGATAAGATAAATGAAAAAATTTCAAGTCATGGGCTGACAATTATTAACTCTAAGCAAATACTAATAACAAGACAAATAGCTGAAGAATTTTATGCAGAGCATTCTGAAAGACCATTTTTTGGAGAATTAGTTGATTTTATGACTTCTGGCGAAGCAGTAGTTCAAATTTTAGAAGGGGAAAATGCAATTAAAGCTTATAGAGGCTTAATGGGAGCAACAAATCCTGCAGAAGCTGATGAAGGAACATTGAGAGCTTTATTTGCTGAATCTCTTTCAAAAAATGCTGTTCATGGATCTGACTCTCTTGATTCTGCAGAAAGAGAAATAAACATAATGTCGGATATTTTCTAAGATAGGAAAATGAAGCTTAATTGGAAATCTCAGATAGGTGAAATGAGGTCATCCAAAGGCCTCACTATAGAGGACTGTTCAAAAAAAACTAAAATTCCTGCAAGCTTCCTATCCTCACTTGAAATAGGAGATTTTAATTCATTTCCTGCTGAGATTTATTCAAAGTTCCACATCCAGACTTATTTTAATTTTTTAGAAATTGATCCTGTAGAGTGTTTAGAGGCATATGATTTTTATCTACAAGGAAAAAAAATAAATAATATAAACGAGCTGGTAAATGTTTCAGATATTAGTTTAAAGACAAAATTATTAAATATTTTAGAAGCAAAAAATTTACTACCCAAGATATTAAGTTTTTTTATTTTCATATTGTTCTTATTGTTAATTCTATTTGCCAGAGATAATTCTTCAGTGGATATAAATCCTGATTGCTCAGAGATAACTGTTGATGGAAGTTGTGAGTTAGTTTCATCAGAAGACAATGGGTTTGCTGTCCTGGAGGCAGAAGCAATAAAAATAATTGATAATGAAATTAAATCTGCTGAAGATAAATCTGTTAAATTAAAACTCTTAGAAGAGCAATTAATTAATATCGAGGTTGACGGAGAAAGTTGGATTGTTGTGAAAGATAAAAATGAAAAAAATTTATTATATGAGCTAATGCAAACTGGAAACTATGAGATAAAAGGGTTTTCACCTTTAATTTTTCAAATTGGTCACTCGCCATCTGTAAAAATTTTTATAAATAAAAAAGAATTGGATTTTACAAAAGCTATAAAAAGCTCATCTAAGTATGCTCATTTTAGATTTCAAGAAGGAAATAAAATTGAATCAATTAAAGACTAAAATTACAAGAAGAAAGTCTTCCTTAATAAACGTTGGCAGCGTTCCTGTAGGAGGAGATTCTCCTATTTCCGTTCAGAGCATGACAAATTCAAATACGGAAGATGTTGATGCTACTGTGGCTCAAATCCTTAAATTAGAAGATGTTGGAGCAGATATAGTTAGAGTTTCTACCCCATCCTTCGAGGCTGTAGATGCATTTAGAGAAATAAAAAAGAAGGTTAATGTCCCTTTAGTCGCTGATATTCACTTTGACTATAAAATTGCAATTGCAGTAGCAGAGGCCGGCGCAGATTGCTTAAGAATTAATCCTGGAAATATAGGATCAGAAAAAAAAGTGAAGGAAGTTGTAAGTTGTGCAGAGCATCATGGAGTACCTATTAGAATTGGCGTAAATGCTGGCTCTTTAGAAAAAAAATTACAAAAAAAGTATGGAGAGCCTTGTCCAGAAGCGTTGTTTGAATCAGCTATGGCCCATGTTGAAATATTATTAAAACTTAATTTTGATCAATTCAAGTTAAGCATCAAAGCATCAAATATATTTATGATGACGGAAAGCTACAGATTAATAGCTAAAGAGATAAAACAGCCTTTACACCTAGGACTTACAGAGGCTGGTGGATTTAGATCTGGAACAGTAAAATCTGCAATAGCTATTGGAGAGTTATTAAGAGAGGGTATAGGGGATACCCTAAGAGTTTCTTTAGCCTCTGATCCAGTAGATGAAATTAAAGTAGGTTTTGATATTCTGAAATCTCTAGGCTTAAGAAAAAAAGGAATAAATTTTATTGCATGTCCAAGCTGTTCCAGACAAAATTTTGATGTCATAAAAACCATGAATGAATTAGAAGTTAGACTTGAAGACATTAAAGAGTCTATAGATGTGGCTGTTATAGGTTGTTACGTTAATGGACCTGGCGAATCTAAGGCAGCTCATGTGGGTCTTACTGGAGCATCACCAAGAAGTTTAATTTATATAGATGGCTCTCCCGCTCATAAAATAGAAAATGACGATATTGTTAATCACCTAGAAGGGTTGGTTAGAGAAAAGGTTAAATTAATACAAGAAAGTGAAGAAAAACTAATTGCCAAATCATGAGTAAATTTCAAAAAGTAAGAGGTATGCACGATGTTCCTTTAGATGAATCATCACTATGGAGCGAAGTAATTGAAAAAATCACTCACACTTTAAAAAGCTATTCATATTCAGAGATTAGACTCCCCATAATAGAAAATACAGATCTTTTTAAAAGATCAGTAGGAGACGAGACTGATATTGTTCATAAAGAAATGTTCACTTTTGATAGTAAAAGCAAAAAATCTATGACGCTGAGACCAGAAGGCACTGCAGGGTGTATGAGAGCTTCAATTGAACAAGGCTTGCTCGATAAAGGACAACAAAGACTTTTTTATCATGGACCAATGTATAGATATGAAAGACCTCAGAAAGGAAGAAATAGAGAATTTTATCAATTTAGTGCCGAAGCTTATGGTAACGATAGTGTCTCAATCGAACTTGAGCTTATCCAAATTGTAGAAAGAATTACTTCATATTTTAAAATTCCTGATGCATCTCTTGAAATAAATTCTTTAGGCTCTAAAGAAGCGCAAGATAAGTTTTCTTTAGAACTAGTTAAATATCTGACACCATTTACAGATGAATTAGACGAAGATAGTCAAAAAAGATTGGATACAAATCCTATAAGAATACTAGATTCAAAAATAATAGAAACACAAAATATTTTAGCGAATGCGCCAAAGGTTTCAGATTTTTACTCTCAAGAATCTGCTGAAAGATATAATAATTTAAAAAAGTTATTAGATGATTTTGGAATTAACTATCTAGAAAACCATAACTTAGTTAGAGGACTTGATTATTACAATGATATTGTTTTTGAATGGAAATCAGAAACTTTAGGCAGTCAAAGTGCCTTTTGTGCAGGTGGAAGATATGATGGTTTGTCTAAAAAATTAGGGGGTAGAGATACCCCAGCAATAGGACTTTCGTTTGGAATAGATCGTCTTATTTTAGCTTGTAAAGATAGTTTTAATTTTATTAAGTCAAAAAAAATAGCAATAATTATATTAGACAAAAGTTTTTTAAACTTTGGT
The DNA here is from genome assembly GCA_028135785.1 of SAR86 cluster bacterium. GTDB lineage: Bacteria > Pseudomonadota > Gammaproteobacteria > Magnimaribacterales > AG-339-G14 > CASICS01. The sequence goes on along the minus strand of JAOIHS010000001.1, from coordinate 63,129 downwards.
GCTAAATTTTCAGAAAGACTTAGAGATGTCCTGCCTTCATTAGAAATAAGATTTTCAGGCCTTGATACAAATTTAAAATCTCAATTAAAAAAAGCAGTAAAAAATAATTCAGATTTTGCAATCATAATTGGTCGAGAAGAAGTAGAATCAAACTCTTTTTCATTTAAAAATCTTTCTCAAGATAAAAATCAAGAAAAACTAAGTGAAGAAGAAATAATATCTAAATTAAAATAACAAAGCTAAAAAATGAATGAAGAAAAAGATGGGATAATACAAAAGATTTTTGAATGGATTAAAGAAAACTATTTAAAAGTTTTAGTAGTTTTTTTAGTTATTTCATCTCTGTTTATAGCCTCTCTCCTGAGGTCAAATTACAAAGAGCAGAAATCTTTGGAGGCTTCAATTATTTATGAACAGTTTCACTCTTATATAAATGATTATGAAGATGATTTATCCCAAGCTATAGAATTAAAGAAAGACTTTGAAAGAAACTTTTCAAATCAAATTTATTTAGACTTGATGAATATGTCCTTAGCTAAAAAATATATCTCTATGGGTAATACAAATGAAGCAATCAATTCATTAACAGAAGCAAATTATTCCTTAGAGTCTAAAGACTCTGATGTTTACTTTATTAGAGACTTATCAAGAATTAGATTATCAATGCTCTTAATTTCTCAAAATAAATTTCAAGATGCAAGAGAAATTTTAAATAAAGACTTTATGTTTTATAAGCCTTTAAAATATGAATTTCTAGGAGATTTAGAAAAAGAGCTTTTAAACGTTACTTTAGCCAAAGAGCACTTTAAAAAAGCATTATCTTTAACTCAATCAAAAACTCATAAAGGAATATTGAATATCAAAATATCCTCAATAATAGAATAAAAATGAATTTTAAAAATAAAATAACCTTTATCATAATTTCTCTATGTTTATTAGCTTGTCAATCTGATTCAGATAAAACAGAAGAGCCAGCAGAACTGAAAGATTTTGATTCCAAAATTAAATTGGATAAAAAATGGTCAAAAGGCATTTTTTCAGAAAAACCATCAGGCAGAATTGATATCGTTATAGATGATTCAAGTTTATTTTCATTTTCAGAAGAGGGCAAAGTAATCTCTTTTGATCTAGAAGGTAATAAAAATTGGGATATAGACTTAGGGTTTGATGTTTCTGCAGGTCTTGGGTTTGGAAATGGATCATTATTTATTGCTACAGAGAATGGAAAAATTATTTCTCTTAATTCAACCAATGGCGAAATAAACTGGGTGTCAGAGGTTAGTGGAGAAATTCTCGTTGCTCCTGTGACAAATGGATCATTTGTAGCTATTCAATCTTCTAATGGAAAAATAACAGCCTTAGATTTTAAAAATGGTAATTTTAAATGGGAGTATACAACTGTTCTTCCTAGTCTGAGTTTAAGAGGGACTAGTCAACCAATATTCGATAACAGTTTTATTTATACAGGATTCGCTAATGGTAATTTGGTAAAAATTGAAACTAGAAGTGGAGTTGTGCAATGGGAAGTACCCATCACCATATCCAAAGGTAGCTCAGAAATTGAAAGAGTTATCGATATAGATTCTAAACCAGTCATATCTCAAAATGGAATAGCCTTTGCAGTTTCTTATCAGGGGGATATTTCTGCAATTGATTCTAGAAATGGAAGGACTATATGGCGTCAAGCTGCTTCTTCCACAAATGATGTTTTAAACATAAAAAATAATACTTTCATCATAGACGAGTTCGATGTAATTAAATCTTTTGACAATATTACTGGTTCAACTGTCTGGATAAATGAAGAATATAGGTTGAGAAATCTTAAATCTATTTCTAAATTCAATAATTTTATTGTTGTGGGCGATTTTAAAGGATATTTACACTTTATAAGTCAAGAGGACGGCGTTACGAAAGGACGAATTAAACTATCAAGATCACAAGTAATAACAATTTCCACATCAGATCAAAATATCGTTTCATTGGATCAATCCGGTAAATTATCTGTTTTAACAGCTAAATGAAACTAAAATTCTATTATGGGACCATTACTAGCAATTGTTGGAAGACCTAATGTCGGAAAGTCATCACTTTTTAATGTTTTAGTAGGTGAAAACTCAGCTTTAATTGCAGATTTACCTGGACTAACTAGAGATCGACACTACGGAAATTGTGAAATAAAAGACTGCCCTTATTTACTGGTTGATACGGGCGGAATAACAGAATCAGAATTAAAATTTGATAAATTAATTTTAGAAGAAACAAAAAAAGCAATCTCAGAATCTGATGGGTTTATTTTTCTAACTGATGCCTCGTCAAATATTCATCATCTTGATTTAAAAATTAATGAAATGCTAAGAAAATCTGGTAAGGATTACATCTTGGCAATAAACAAATCTGAAACTAAAAAAAGTCGAAATAATACTTCCGAATTTTATACTTTGGGAGTTAAAAATTCTTTTGAAATTTCTGCAAAGAATGGATTAAGAATCAAAAGTTTAAAAGAAGCTATTATTAAAGTATTTCCTTCAGAACCGATTCAAGAGAGAGAAATTATAGATTTTTTAAAAATTGGTATTCTCGGCAAACCAAATGCAGGAAAATCTACTTTCTTCAATGCTCTTTTAAAAGATGATAGGTCTATAGTTTCGAGTATTCCAGGAACAACACGAGATGCTATTTCAGAAACAATAAAATTCAAGGGCAACGATATCATGCTAACTGACACTGCTGGATTAAGACGTAAATCAAAAATATCTGACGAAGTAGAAAAATTCTCTATACAAAAGGCAATACAGTCTTTGCGAATTTCAGATGGAATAATATATTTAATAGATGGAAAAGAATCTATTTCTGATCAAGATCTGCATTTAATTTCACTCACTATTTCTTCCGGCAAGCCAATAGTTATTGGAATAAATAAGTCTGAATTACTTGATAGCTATGACAAGATTAATTTGCGCAGGAACTTAAATAGAAAATTAGCTTTTGCCAAACATTTAGAGATTAAATATATTTCTGCAAAAAAGGGCTCTGGAACTTCTAGTATGATCTCAGCTCTTATAAAATTAATAAAAAAAGGGAACACACAATATGATTCTAATACTCTTTCCGAGGTCTTTTTAAATGCATGTGCAGAGAACCCTCCGCCATTATCTGGGAGATTTAGACCAAAAATTAAATACGTGAACCTTGGCGCTTCATCTCCTCCGACTTTTATTATTCATGGAAATAAATTAGATTCTATTTCAAAGCAATATTTAAAATATTTAGAAAATTATGCGAGAAGAGCTTTAAAATTAAAAGGAGTTCCAATGAAACTTATTCTTAAAGTTAATGAAAATCCTTTCAAAAACAAAAAAAATATATTGACTGATCGTCAAATTGAAAAACGAAAAAGAATTAGAAAGCGTTGAAGAAACTTTGTAACCACTTATAATGATTTTTAATATCTCTCCTAAGAATTAAAAAATATGTCCAAACCACCCATTTATTTAAACTTACTCAAAATTCAATTACCAATTGCGGGAATTTCTTCCATTACACATAGAGTATCCGCAGTAGGCATATTCGTTTTGCTCTTCCCTTTTTTATCTCTACTTTTATTAGCTGAAAGCTCTGAATCAGGATTTGAAATTGCAAGATCCTACTTTGAGATTACTTTCGTTAAGGTTTTTTTTAATTTACTAGTTGCTGGGTTAACCTATCATTACATTTCAGGTTTTAGACATTTGATAATGGATTTTGGGTATTGGGAAACACTTGAAGCTGGAAGAAAATCTGCCATAGGAACATTCCTAGTTAGTTTTATTCTTTTAGTAATTTTTACAATGATTATATGGTAACTAAGTTATATACTTTAAAGAGAACTGGAGTACTAGATTACGTTTTAGTTCGAATCACAGCTATATTTCAAGCCCTATATTTTTCAGTTATAACCTTCTATTGGTTAATGTATCAGCCTATTAATTACATACATCTCAATAGTTTTTTTGATATCCTCCTATTTAAGATATGCACAGTATTGATAGCAATTTCTATTTCTTATCATTCTCTGCAAGGAATTCATCACATAGTGACTGATTACCTTACGCCGGCAAGAATAGGAAATGCAGCAAAACCTGCAAGGATTATAGTTAGTATCTATAGTTTTTCCCAGGCAATCGGTATCATAATTTGTAGTATCTTAATAATTTTTTAGGGTGTATTTTTATGGCAATGAACGGAAAAGGATATTTAGATGCTTCAACTCTTCCTGTAAAGGAATATGATGGAATTATAATTGGTGGCGGAGGTTCAGGCCTCATGTCTTCGCTTCAGTTAGCTCAATCTGGTATGAACACCGCAGTTGTTTCTAAGGTCTTTCCAACAAGATCTCATACAGTTTCTGCTCAAGGAGGAATTACTTGTGCTATTGCTAGTGCAGATCCTAACGACGACTGGCGCTGGCATATGTATGACACCGTAAAAGGTTCAGATTTCATAGGAGACCAAGATTCCATTGAATATATGTGCCAAGAGGGACCAGCAACGGTATTTGAGTTAGAAAATATGGGCTTACCATTTTCAAGGACAGAAGAAGGAAAAATTTATCAAAGAGCATTTGGTGGACAATCCAAAGATTTCGGCAAGGGCGGACAAGCTGAAAGAACTTGCGCAGCAGCAGACAGAACTGGTCATGCTTTATTACACACCTTATATCAAGCAAACGTTAAAGCTGGAACTAATTTTTTAAGTGAATGGTTCGCAATTGACTTGGTTCTTAACGATCAAAATCAAGTTACAGGAGTAATTGCTTTTGAAATAGAGTCAGGAGAAGCCTTTTTCCTTAAATCTAAAGCTACAGTATTAGCTACTGGTGGTGCAGGAAGAATATATAAATCCACTACAAATGCCCTAATCAATACAGGTGATGGAACAGGAATGGCTTTAAGAGCAGGCCTAGCCGTTCAAGATATGGAAATGTGGCAGTTTCACCCAACGGGCATCCATGGTGCTGGAACTCTTGTAACCGAAGGTTGCAGAGGTGAAGGCGGATACTTGATAAATAAAGATGGTGAAAGATTTATGGAGCGTTATGCTCCAAATGCGAAAGACTTGGCAAGCAGAGACGTTGTTGCTCGTTCTATGATGCTTGAGATAATTGAGGGAAGAGGTTGCGGTCCTGAAGCAGATCATTGCTTCCTAAAAATGGATCACCTGGGTGCCGATCTTCTCCATAAGAGACTTCCAGGTATTACAGAATTATCAAGGACATTTGCTCATGTTGATCCCGCTGAGCAGCCTATACCAGTGGTTCCAACTTGTCATTATGCTATGGGAGGAATCCCGACAAATGTTCATGGACAAGTTATTACTCAACAATCTAATGGTTCTGATTCAATAGTAGAGGGATTATATGCAGCTGGAGAAGCAGCATGCGTATCAGTTCATGGTGGGAATAGACTAGGAGGTAACTCATTGCTTGATCTAGTTGTTTTTGGAAGGTCTGCAGGTATGCATATTGAAGAATCCTTCAAAAATGGTATTGATATTAAAGATCCAAGTAAAGACGATATTAATAAAGCTCTTAAAAATATCAATAAAGTTAATGCTAGTACTGAAGGAGAAAATTCTGCCAAGATTAAGAAAGATCTTCAGGAGACTATGCAATTAAGTTTTGGTGTTTTTAGAACTGAAGAAAATATGGAAAAAGGTATTAAAGTTATAGATGAAATTAGATCTAGAACTGAAAATATTCATTTAGCAGACAAATCTTCTAGATTTAATACTGCAAGAGTAGAAGCTTTAGAGCTTTTAAATCTTTTGGAAGTTGCTGAAGCTACAGCTATAAGTGCAAACGAAAGAAAAGAAAGTAGAGGAGCTCACTCTAGAGACGACTTTCCTGAAAGGGATGATGATAACTGGTTGAAACACTCAATCTACTTTAAAGAGTCAAAAGAAGTTTCTAAAAGAGATGTTAATTTTCGACCTAAGCTTGTTCAAGCTTTTCAACCCTTTGCAAGAACCTACTAATGAATTCGATTGCAGCAGAGCAAATAACTACTCTAAAGATGAGTATTTACAGATATGATCCTGATTCTGGCAATAAGCCTTTTATGCAGGACATCGATATAGATATACCTAAGGATAAAGACATAATGGTATTAGATGCTCTCCATTTGGCAAAAGAACAAGACTCTTCAATTTCATTTAGGAGGTCGTGCCGAGAAGGAGTATGCGGTTCAGATGGAATGAATATAAATGGTAAAAATGGTTTAGGTTGTATTACGCCATTATCTACTGTGGTCCGTAAGAATAAATTAGAGCTTAGGCCTTTACCTGGCTTGCCGGTTGTAAAAGATTTAATTGTCGATATGACTCAATTTGTAGATCAGTACAAAAAAATTAGACCTTATTTAATTGCCGATAAAGAAAGCGATGGAACAGCGATACCTCAAACTGTAGAAAATAGAGAAAAATTAGATGGTCTCTATGAATGTATTTTATGTGGATGTTGTTCAACTGCTTGCCCATCATTTTGGTGGAATCCTGATAAATTTTTAGGTCCAGCAGCTTTACTCCAGGCATACAGATTTATTGCAGATAGCAGAGATACTGCAAGAGAAGAAAGATTGGATCAATTAGAAGACGCCTTTAGTGTTTTTAGGTGTCATGGGATAATGAACTGCGTTTCTGTTTGTCCTAAAGGATTAAATCCAACAAAAGCAATTAACGAAATCAAGAAAATGTTGGTAAAAAGAGCTTTATAATAGAAGCACTTTGAACTTACACGAATACCAAGCCAAAACACTTTTTAAAGAATTCGGTCTCCCGACTACTAATTTCTTTGTTATAAATTCATCTGAACAAGTAAAACAAGTAACTCATAAGCTAAAAACGAAGAAATGGGTTTTTAAAGCACAAGTTCATGCAGGAGGAAGAGGCAAAGCTGGTGGAGTAAAATTATTTAGTAATATCGAAGAAGCAGAAAAATTTACTGATAAGTGGATAGGAAATCATTTAGTAACTTATCAAACAGATGAAAAAGGGCAGTTAGTTTCTTCAATTTTAGTAGAAGAGTGCACAGATATATTAAACGAACTTTATCTTGGAGTTGTAATCGACAGATCATCTCAGTCAATTGTTGTAATGACTTCTCAAGAAGGCGGAGTAGATATTGAGACTGTTGCTGAAAATTCTCCAGAAAAAATTTTTAAGGCTTCTGTTAGTCTTGAATTAGGACCTCAAGAAAAAGATGCGTTATTTTTAGCAAAAGGTTTGAACTTATCAGAAGATCAAACGATTCAATTTAAAAAAATATTTTTTAATTTATGTAAATTATTTATAGAAAAAGATTTATCTTTAATTGAAATCAATCCTTTAGTTATTGATTCAGATCAAAACTTAAAATGCTTAGATGGAAAAATAAATGTTGACGTAAATGCTTTATATCGTCAAAAAAATATCCTAGAAATGAGAGATATTTCTCAAGAAGAGGTTAGCGAGCTCAAGGCGTCAGAATGGGGTTTAAATTATGTAGCTCTTAATGGAAATATCGGTTGCATGGTGAATGGTGCTGGCTTAGCAATGGGCACCATGGATATTATTAAATTATCAGGAGGTTCTCCGGCAAATTTTTTAGATGTTGGCGGTTCGGTAAATAAAAAAAGCGTTACTGAGGCATTTAAAATAATTCTTTTAGATAAAAATGTCAGAGTAATCTTAATAAATATATTTGGCGGTATAGTTAGATGTGATGTAGTTGCAGAGGGAATAGTTGCTGCAATAGAAGAGGTGGGAGTCAACATACCAGTTGTAATAAGGTTAAAAGGAAATAATTCAGTTAAAGCTATGGAAATACTTAGTCAGAATTCGCAAAATATTATATCTGAAACTGACCTATCATTGGCAGCTCAAAAAGCTGTGGAGCTTTCAAAATGAGTATTTTGATTAACTCAAGTACAATAGCTATTTGTCAAGGTTTTACTGGCTCACAGGCAACTCTCCACTGCGAACAAGCTTTACTTTATGGAACAAATTTAGTTGGAGGAGTGACGCCTGGAAAGTCAGGACAAACTCATCTGGGAAAACCAGTTTTTAACTCAGTCGAAGAAGCTATAAAAGCAACAAACGCAAACACCTCTATAATTTTTGTTCCAGCAAAATTTTGCAAAGAATCAATAAATGAAGCTTTAGATGCAGGCATAGAATTAATTATAGTAATTACCGAAGGAATTCCTACTTTAGACATGATTTCTCTAAAAATTAAAGCTAATGAATTAGGAACGAGAATTATCGGACCAAATTGTCCTGGCTTAATTTCCCCCGGAGAATGCAAATTAGGAATCATGCCTGCTGATATTCACCTTCCAGGTAAAATAGGCATTGTTTCAAGATCGGGGACTTTGACTTATGAAGCTGTTGATCAAACAACGCTTATCGGTTTAGGTCAGAGCAGTTGTGTTGGAATCGGCGGAGATCCTGTTCCCGGAACAAGTTTTATTGATGTTTTGAAGCTTTTTGAAGCTGACTCTCAAACAGAGGCAATTGTTATGGTAGGAGAAATTGGGGGAACTGCTGAGGAAGAGGCTGCTGAATATATTAAGGATAATATAACTAAACCTATAGTTGCATATATCGCTGGAGTAAGCGCTCCCCCAGGAAAAAGAATGGGACATGCTGGAGCAATAATTTCAGGAGGTAAAGGCACTGCTGAGGAAAAATTCTTAGCTTTAGAAAATGCGGGGGTAAAAACCGTGAAAAGTTTAGCAAATATAGGAACAGCTGTTTTAGATTTAGTCGGCCCTTAAACCTAAAAAACTTTCCTATAAGAAGTTAAAAGATTTTAGTCATTTTATTCTACCATTTTTTTAAACGAATATTTTCGGCAAGAATTACCCACTTTTCTTAAAAGCTGTAACATAATATTAGTCAATGAATACATAAATAAATTGCAATTCAAATAATTGATTTATATATGACATTATGTCACCAAGAGATTAATATAGTGTAATGAGTAAAGTTGGAATAACAGAAGTAGTTCTTAGAGACGGCAATCAATCTTTAATTTCAACTAGACTGACTTTAGAAGATATTTTGCCTATTGCCTCGGCAATTGATGAGATTGGATTTTGGTCAATAGAATCATGGGGAGGGGCGACTTTTGATGTTTGTTTGAGACATTTAAACGAAGATCCTTGGGAGAGATTGAGGCAATTAAAAAAAGCAATGCCTAATACGCCTCAGCAAATGCTGTTGAGAGGTCAAAATTTAGTGGGGTATAAACATTTCAGCGATCAAATTGTTGCAAAATTTATAAACAAGTCAGCTGAAAATGGAATAGATGTTTATAGAGTTTTTGATGCTTTGAATGATATTAATAATATTAGATTTTCTATCTTGCAGGTAAAAGAAAATAATAAACATGCACAAGCCGCAATGGCATACACAACAAGTCCAATTCACAATTTAAATTATTGGGTAGATTTAGCAAAAAATATGGAAGACTTGGGAGCAGATTCAATTGCCATTAAAGACATGTCAGGAATCTTAAAGCCTTATGATGCTTTTGATTTAGTATCAAAATTAAAAAAAGAAATTTCTTTGCCTGTTCACATGCAAACGCATGCTACAACGGGAATGTCTGCAGCGACAAATCTCAAAGCAATAGAAGCAGGAATAGATAATATTGATACTTCTATATCTTCAATGAGCATGACTTACGGACACTCAGCTACAGAAACTTTAGTTTCAATATTAAAAGACACAGACTATTCCTCAAATTTAGATTTATTAAAGCTCGATAAAATAAGTGAATATTTCAAAAATCTGAGATCGAAATATTCTGAATTTGAGGGAAGTTTGAAAGGAGTGGATGTTCAAATGCTGATTAGACAAGTTCCTGGCGGAATGCTTTCTAATCTAGAGACTCAATTGAAAGAGTTAAAACAAGAAGAAAATTTAAACAAAGTAATAAATGAAATACCTGTAGTAAGAAAGGACCTAGGTTATCCTCCTTTAGTAACGCCAGTTTCTCAGATAGTTGGTGCTCAAGCTCTAGCTAATGTAATTGATAAACAGCGCTATAAAAACATCTCTATAGAAATGATTAACTTGATATCAGGTTGGTATGGAAAATTATTTGGAGAAGTTAGCGAAGATTTAAAACAGTTGGCAAAAGAAAAAAAGGAGCCTATTACTTCTCGACCAGCAGATTTTATTGAAAATAATTTTGAAGAGTCTAAAAAAGATTTACAAAATTTTTGTAAAAAGAATTCTTTAAAAGACTTAAGTAAATCAGAAGAAAATATTTTAAGTTTTGCTTTGTTTCCTTATAGCGCATCTGATTTTTTTAATACAAGTGCTAATGAAAGTTCATTAAATTAATTTTTATATAATATTGATATAATCAATATCAAAATTTTAAGGAGTATTCGTGGAAAAAAAATATGAAATTATAGTTTATGGAGCAACTGGTTTTACAGGCCAGCTTTGCGCTAAATATTTAAAAAATAATTATGCTGACTTAAGTTGGGCAATTGCTGGCCGTAATAAAGACAAATTAGATCAAGTTAAGGTTAATTTTGATTTAAATTGCGATGTAATCATAGCTGATGGAGGAGATTTAGAGTCTTTAAGAGTTTTAGCGGGTCAAACTAAAGTTGTATTATCCACTGCAGGTCCATTTGCAAGATATGGCTCTTTATTGGTTCAGGCATGTGTAGAGCAAGGGACGCATTACACAGATATAACGGGTGAAAATCATTGGGTTAAAGGACTAATAGATAAACACCACGAAGTTGCAGCATCAAAAGGAATAAGAATTATTCCCTCTTGCGGTTATGACTCAATCCCATCAGATATTGGTACTTTTTTTACCGTATCTCAATTTGATAAGCCTGTAAAAAGAGTGGATGTATATCAAGAAGCTCTAGGTACAGCGTCAGGTGGAACAACTGAAACAATGTTTTCTATGGGTAAATTATCAAAAGAAATGAGAGATCCTTTTGTTCTTAATCCTAAAAATACTGTTTCTTCAAACCAACGCAAAATCTCCAAAGATGGATTTAAAATAGAAAAAGTAGAGCATCTGGAAGGTTGGTCCGGAATGGGCTTAATGGCAGTAGCGAATACCAGAGTTGTTAGAAGATCAGCAGCTTTGATGGAACAAAATCAAAAACCATATGGGATAGATTTTAGTTTTGGTGAGCATGGTTTATTTCAATCGAAAAAATTAGCAAGAATAGCTTCCTACGGCCTTCTTACTGCTTTTATAGTTATAAGTAGTCCAGTTAAATACTTAGTAAGACCGTTTCTCCCTAAGCCTGGAGAGGGTCCTGATCAAGAAATGCAAGATAAAGGGTGGTTTAGATCAACTTTTGTAGCTCAAGCAGAAGATGGCGAAACAAAAATATGTTCTTTGTATGGATCAGGAGACCCTGGTTATAAATCAACTTCTAAGTTAGTTTGTGAATCCGCACTAACGTTAGCGAGATCAGATGGTCTTCCAGGGGGAGATACATATGGTGGAGTATTAACTTCTGCAGTCGGTTTAGGTGACGCTCTTATAGACAGATTAAAGAATGCTGAAATTGAATTTAAAGTAATAAATTAGGCTTATAACTATTTTTACCATATTTATAACCCCTTTTATGTTGTGGATATATAGAATATTCACATTGAGACATTCTTTTCTCCCCAGAAATCTCTCCTTGGTCTCAATTATATACGGGTTATTTTATTTAAACATAACCCGTTAATATATTAAAAATGGTTCTTATCTCTCGTAAAATTATTTATTCTTTTTTTTAAACATTATGTCTAATAATCTCTATATTTTTTCTAACGATCTTCGTCTTTCAGATAATAAGGCTCTATTTGAAGCATCCAAACATTCAGATAGTTTGGAAGTCGCTTTTTTATATAACCCAAAGAAATGGGATAGCCATAATGAAAGTCCACTAAAAATAAGATTTCAACTAGCTAATTTAGAAATTCTTAAAAAAGATCTAAAAGGACTAAACATAAACTTAAAAATTATTTATGCAGAAGGTATTGAAGAAGAGCCTTTAAAGATATTAGAAGAAGCTGAATTAATTGAAGCCTCAGGAGTTTATATCAATAAAGAATATGGAATAAATGAAAGGAGAAGAGACGCTGATTTAAAAAATATTCTAGAAACTAAAAATATAAATTTAAATATTTTTGATTCATCAATAATTAATCCAGATCTTATCAAAACAGGTTCTGACAATTTTTTTAAAGTTTTTACTCCTTATTCTCGATCTTTTAGATCTTTGCTTGCCAAAAATTTCTTAGAATTAAGCCCTGCACCTTTGAAACAAAAAATACTTTTAAAAGAGAGTGACGAGTTACCAGAATTTATACTTGAAAATAAACTTCATGAGAGCGCTTTAGATCTCTACAAACCTGGTGAAATTGCAGCTCAAGAAATTTTAGAAGACTTTATTGAAACAAAAGTGAAAGATTATAAAAAACTTAGAGACTTTCCCAAGTTAGATTCTACAAGTGGCTTATCTCCATACTTTGCTTCAGGAGTTATTTCAGCTAAAACTTGCGTCAATTTGTTACTAAATTATTCAGAAGACATTCCAGGTACAGGAGAATACTCTTGGTTTAACGAAGTAATATGGAGAGAATTTTATAAATATATTATTTATCATTATCCCAGAGTGAGTATGAAAAAGTCATTCAATGAAAAATATGAAGATGTTAGGTGGCGAGATGACGAGACTTCTTTTATAGCTTGGTGCAATGGCAAGACTGGCATTCCATTAATAGATGCTGCAATGACTCAATTAAATGAAACGGGATGGATGCATAATAGATTGCGAATGGTGACAGCAATGTTCTTGAGTAAAAATTTATTAATTGATTGGAAAAAAGGTGAAGAATATTTTATGAAAAATTTAATCGATGGTGATCATTCATCAAATGTTGGAGGATGGCAATGGAGTGCTTCTACTGGAGTAGATGCAGCTCCTTATTTTAGAATCTTCAATCCAATTACTCAGTCTGAAAAATTTGATAAAGAGGGTGATTTTATTAAAAAATTTATCCCTTTGCTTTCTGAACTTTCCTCAAAAGAAATACACAATCCAGAACCAGAAATAAGAAAAAAGGTAAATTACCCTGAAATGATTGTTGATCTTTCTTCATCTAGGAAAAGAGCTATAGAAACTTTTTCTAATATTTAAAAAATTAATTATGGATGATAAAAACTCTTCAATTCCAGTCTATATTGAAGCTTTAAAAGCTAAAATTCTTAAAATTGATCATAAAGATGAGAGTCTTGAAATGTCTTTCGATCCAAGTTCGGATTATTGTCATTCCGATGGAAGTGTAATCCAAGGCGGTTTTATTACAACGATGCTTGATTGTTCAATGGCTTTTTTAGTTATGCAGATAACAAATTTTCAGAAAACGCCAATGTCTATAGACATTAATGTTAATTTTGTGTCTTCTGGCTCGCCAGGCTTAACTATTGCAAAGTCAAAGGTTATTAAATTAGGGAATTCAATAGGATTTGTATCTGCAGAGTTATTTCAAAAAGATAACCTAATTGCAACAGCTAGTTCTTCAATTAAATTAGCTGCTTTTCCGGGTATTGATTTTATTAAAGATAATATTGGTAAAGACGCTAAAATAATTAAATAGTATTAAATACCAAAATCCCAAGAGTGACCTTCTTTATATTTTCTAAGAATTTGTTTTGCTATAAGTATTCTGTGCACTTCATCTGGTCCATCTGCAAGTCTAAGAGTTCTTGCACCTTGGTACATCCCAAAGAGAGGCAAATCTGAAGATACACCTTTCCAACCATAAACCTGAATCGCTCGGTCCACTACTCGATGCATTGCAGCAGGAACATATATTTTGATAGCGGATATATCTACTCTTGGGTCACCTTCAGAATCCATGACTTCAGCACAATGGATCGTCATCAATCTAGCAGTCTGTATATCAATATATGAATCAGCTATAAATCCTTGAATTAACTGTTTGGATTCCAATAGACCGCCATGAACCTCACGTGTAGTAGTTCTTTGCATCATTAGATCAAAAGCTCTCCACATTTGACCTATGCTATTCATGCAATGAAAAACTCTTCCAGCTCCAAGCCTATCTTGAGCAGCAGCATGACCTGATCCTCTGGCTCCTAATTGATTTTCAATGGGAACTCGAACATCTTCATACTTAATTTCTACATGATCACCACCAGTTCTGCCCCAAATAGGTACAGACCTAATAATATTAAATCCCTTTGTGTCTGTCGGAACGATAATCTGGGTCATTTTTGAGTTCACTTCTCCACTATCATCTTCTTCTTCAGTTCTGCACATAACTATTGCAAAATCAGCTCTTATGCCGTTAGAAGTCATTACTTTGTGACCATTAATTACCCACTCATCTCCTTCTTTTTTTGCTGAAGTTTTAATTGACCTGGGATCAGACCCGGCATTATCTGGCTCAGTCATAGAAAAAGCAGATTCTATTTCTCCAGATATTAAAGGCTCAAGCCATTTCTTTTTTTGATCATCGGTGCCGTATTTAAGAAGTATTTTTTGATTTCCTGAATTAGGAGCAATTACTCCAAATAGCCTATTTGATAAAGGCGACCATGCAAGAATCTCATTCATATAAGCATGAGCCATAAAACCAATACCCATTCCTCCATATTCTTCAGGTAAATGAGGAGCCCAAAGTTTTTTGTCTTTTACTTCTTTCTTAATTTCTTCTCTTAATTCTTTAGCACTTTCTCCGCCTTCATAAATTATGCTTTCGTTAGGAATAATTTTATCGGCCACAATCTCAGCAGTATTTTCTCTTATCTTATTAATTTCTTTTGATAATGTAGGTATTGGTGATATTTCCATAATTTATTTCGATTTAATTTTTTTATTCTTGCATAATAACTAAAGAGTTTAATATCTTAAACTTATTTTTTGTCGGAGGAAGCATTGGTTAAGAAATTTAGTTATTTAGTATTTTTTATAATTTTTGTAAGTTGTTCGAATAATAATGGCACTAAAGCTGAGATTATCGGAGATATTTCAACTTTAAGAGAATCCTCTTCAGGTCAAGTTATTGGTTTTCAAAATCATTATCAATCTATAGCTTGGATGGGAATTCCTTATGCTGAAGCGCCTATAGAAAATTTAAGATGGAGAGCTCCAATAGCAAAGAAAAAATCTATAGATATCATTGATGCTACTAATTACTCAGATATTTGTTTTCAAAAAAATAGTTTTGTTCGATATACAGATGATGATTCTTCTTATGTGGGTTCTGAGGATTGTTTATATTTAAATATTCATGCTCCTAATAATTCTTCCGAAGACTCAAACTTGCCAGTTATGTTTTGGATTCATGGGGGAGGGAATACTACTGGTGCAGCTAGTAGTTATGATTTCAGTAAGTTAGCAAGTAAACATGATTTAGTAATTGTCACAATAAATTATAGATTAGGACCATTAGGATGGTTCTATCATCCTAGTATAAATAAAACAGGATCATCTTTAGAAGATAAATCTGGTAATTTTGGATTACTAGATCAGATCCTCGCCTTGAAATGGGTTAAAAAAAATATTAAAAATTTTGGAGGCAACTCTAACAATGTAACCATATTTGGAGAATCTGCTGGAGGTCATAATGTATTTTCTTTAATTTCATCTCCACTTGCTAAAGGCCTTTTTCATAGAGCAATTTCTCAAAGTGGCTCGACTAGGACGACTTCAATATCTGATGCTTCTAATTATGTAGATGATGAAATTAATCCTGGCATTCCAACTAGTTCGAAAGAGATTGTTAATAAGTTTTTAATTAAAAAAAAACAGGCCATAGATAGATTTGAGGCAAAAATAATGCAAGATTCTATGGACGAATTCCTGCTAACAGATTTTTTACAATCTCTAAGGGTTGAAGAGATTTATGAAGCCTATAGCGAAGCGATAGTAGCTGGAATGTTCAACGTGCCTAGAATTTTAAGAGATGGTTATGTCTTGCCATTCGATGGTATGAATTTTAAAAAAGGACAGTTTAATAAAGTCCCTACAATTCTAGGAACTAATAGAGATGAAATGAAGCTTTTTTATTCTATGGATCCTGACTACGTAAGAAGGTATTTAAATTTTCTAATTTTTATCAAAGATAAAGATAAATATGAAATCGAAAATGAATACTCATCAAATAATTGGAAAATAAATGGCGTTGATCGACCTGCAAGAACATTAGTCAATTCAGGAAATTTGAATGTCTTTGCTTATAGGTTTGATTGGGACGAAGAGCCTAAATACCTTTGGATGGACTTTTCTAAAATTTTCGGAGCAGCACATGGATTTGAAATATCTTTTATTACAGGAACCTTTAAATATTTTGGATTTGAAGACTACATAATTAATGATACAAATAGATCTGCAGCAAGGCAGCTATCAGATGCCATGATGTCTTATTGGGCAGAGTTTGCTTATTTCGGAAATCCTGGAAATGGAAGAAACAAAGATTTACCAAAATGGAGTTCTTGGTCAACTAAACCAGATACAAACAAATTTATTATTTTAGATACTTTTAATGACAAAAATATCAGAATGACTAAATCACAATTATTTCATCAAACGGAACTAGAAAGATTAGCTAATGACTCTAGAATTACCGATGTAAAAATAAAATGCAGATATATTGAGGAATTAAAAGCTTCCGGAAACAAATCGAATTTTACTATGGAGGAATGTAAATTATGAAAAAAATAGATTTTTATTTTGATTTTGCTAGCCCAAATGGCTATTTAAGTCTTCAAGCTTTAAAAAAATATCAGGCAGAAATGGATTTAGAAATAAATTATATTCCTGTTCTTTTGGGTGGTATTTTTAAATTAACTAATAATCAACCACCCATGATCGCTTTTGGCGAAGTTAAAGGAAAACTAGAGTATGAAAACCTAGAAATGAAAAGGTTTATTGATTTTCATCAATTGAGTAACTTTAAAATGAATCCGCACTTCCCAGTAATTACTCTTATGTTGATGAGAGGGGCGCTTGCTGCCCAACAGGAAGGCTTTTTAGAAGAATATATTAATAAAATGTCAGTTGAAATGTGGGAAAATGAAAAGAAACTAGATGATCCAGACGAATTAAAAGCCGCCTATGATAATGCTGGCTTTGATTCAGAAAAAATATTTAGCTTAATGGGTGCACAAGAAATCAAAGACAAGCTTTTAAATAATTCGAGTGCAGCTGCAGAAAGGGGAGTTTTTGGAATCCCTACTTTTTTTGTTGGCGATGAAATGTATTTTGGTAAAAATACTATAGAAGAGATTATTAAAAGGTTTTAAATAGCTTCTTAACATTTACTAGATAGCTAATAGAGGCCCATCCAAATAATATGCCGAAAAAGCATAGTAAAGAGACCCATTCTGATGCATCTATTAGATACAATACATATCCAAACCCGCATGCAAGAGAAGTTAAACAGCAAACTATTGTTAAAGAGAGATTATCAGAATAACCTTTATCTAAAAAATAATGATGAATATGGCTTCTATCTGAGCTAAAAACCGAGAGTTTTTTTATGTATCTTTTCCACATGACTCTAAAAGAATTTAAAAGCACAATGCAAACACACCACAATGCATCTACTGGTCTAATAAGCCCATCTTCAGAAAATGATATAAGACTCCAAGCAATCATATAACCTATCATCATCGCTCCATGATCACCTATAAAGACTTTAAACTTATCTCCTAAAAGGCCTAGGTTCATAAAAGTATAAGGGATAAATGCAGCTACTAAAGAGATTGCAATTATTCCGTAATCTTTAACTAGAATTAACATTCCCAAAGCCGCAATGAAGATTTGAAAAGAAAAAAGACCATCTAAACCGTCTATCCAATTAAAAGCATTCGTGATGCCCACAACACAAAATATAGTAAATAAATATGAAAATAATATTTGAAGCTCTATATCATTTCCTCCAAAAATAGGACCTAAATTTGTTAGTCTTAAATCACCAACAGAAATCACCACTAAACAACAGCTAATCTGAGTAAATAACCTTACCCATATAGGAAGGTCGATGAAATCATCTATCAGGCTTATGGAAAGGAGAATTAAAGACGTAAGAAATATCCAAATCAGCCCCAAATCAACAAAAGTATCTGAATTTTGATTAATTAAATATGTTTTTATGCCTAGATTTGGATAAAGGAAAAATACATAAGAAAGAACTAAAAAGACTACTAAGCAAATTGCAAAAGAAAGACCTCCAGAAATGGGAACAGGAGATTTGTGCATTTTCTTTAAACCATCTGGATGATCAACAAGCCCATATCTTCCAAAAAAATGTCTAACTAAAAAATGTATCACTACAGCAATCAATGTGAAGAAAAGGAAAGTTGAAAACATTAGAAATCTCTTTAATTTAGGAAACTATCATCTTTTTCAAGCATTAAATCATAGATAGGTTGAAAGCTCGCCCACATAGCAAATTCACTTCCCACTTGGTCTCTAGTTAATTCTGCAACATCATCTGCAATTCGTTCCATTTGCCCTGCAGATTCGGCAATTAATTGAGATTGACAACATCGATCCATAGATAAAAACGCCCACAAAGCTGCATCAACTGATTCTCCTGTTGTTAATAAACCATGATTTTTGAGAATAGCAGCTTTTTTATCACCCAGGGCTTTGGCTATTCGATCACCTTCATCCGTTTCTAAAACTACTCCAGTAAAATCATCAAATAAAACATGGTTCTCGTAAAAGGCACATGAATCTTGAGTGATGGGTTCAAGTAGTCGTCCTAAAGTTGAGAATGATTTACCATACATTGAATGAGAATGAGCAGCAGCATTCACATCAGATCTTGCTTCATGAAGTCTTGAGTGAATAGCAAAGGCTGCCGTGTTCAACATCTTTCCTTCTCCCTGAACAATATTTCCATCTCGATCAACAAGAATTAAATCAGAAATGCATATTTGACCAAAATGCATTCCAAAAGGATTTACCCAGAAATAATGGGGAAACTCAGGATCTCTCAATGTGATGTGACCTGCTATACCCTCATCGTAACCAAAATGAGAAAACATTCTAAAACCAGCAGCTAATCTTTCTAATTGATGTCTTCTAAGCTCTTCCATAGTCTTGCACTCAACCGGAGATAAAGAGCCTTTTTCTTTCTGTGGCAGTTTTCCCAATGAAGTATCTAAAGGGAGTTGAATTTCTGTATTTTCTTCTGACATCTTTACCTCATAATATTATTAATTTAGCTGGTATTAACAAACTAAATTTTTGTACAATTGTATTTTAAACATTATAAAAATTATGGCAAAAGTTAAAAAAGGTTATCGATTAGAAAAAGATACTTTAGGTGAGGTTTATGTTCCAAGAAATGCTTTATACGGGGCGCAAACTCAAAGAGCTATAGAAAATTTTCCTATAAGCGGAATTAAAATGGATTTCCCTTTTACAAATTCCTTTGTAGATTCTCTTGGCATTATTAAAGATGCAGCAGCGAAAACAAATAATAAATTAGGTTTATTAGACTCTAAGAAAGCAAATGCCATTTCAAAAGCAGCAAAAGAAGTCTGGCAAAGTAAGCATAATAAAGAGTTTCCCGTAGATGTTTTTCAAACAGGTTCGGGAACTAGCTCAAATATGAATGCCAATGAAGTAATTGCCAATCTAGCGACCAAATCGAGTGGAGTAGATATTGATCCAAATGATGACGTAAATATGAGTCAAAGTAGCAATGATGTAATTCCTTCTGCAATTAAAATAAGTGCATATAGCGATTTAACAAATAAACTACTTCCCGCATTGGATAAATTAATTGTGACAATAGATAAAAAAGCAAGCTCTCTCGAGGGAATAGTTAAAACAGGAAGAACCCATTTAATGGACGCAATGCCAATTGATTTTTCTCAGGAATTAAGCGGTTGGTCTTCGCAATTAAAATCTTCAAAAGCAATGTTAAAAATACTCGAGCAAAAATTATTAGAGCTACCACAAGGAGGAACTGCAATAGGGACAGGAATAAATGCTCATCCAAGATTTGCTAAGTTATTCGCTAATGAAGTTGCAAGGCTAACCGGTGGAAAATTTGTACCTTGCGATAATTTTTTTCATGATCTGAGCGCTCAGGATTCTTCAGTTCAAGTTTCGGGAGAGTTAAAAAATTTAGCAGTTATTTTAATGAAAATATCAAATGATCTCAGGTGGATGAATAGTGGTCCTTTATCCGGACTTTCTGAAATCGAATTGAAAGCTCTTCAACCAGGAAGTAGCATCATGCCGGGAAAGGTAAATCCTGTTATACCTGAAGCAGTTACTATGGTGGCTGCAGATGTAATTGGAAATGATGCAACCATTACCGTTGCTGCACAAGCTGGAAATTTTCAACTTAATGTTATGTTACCTGTCATTTGTTATAACCTTTTAAAAAGCATCAATATTCTTGCTGGAGGTATGGAAGGTTTAGCTGACAAGGCAATTAAGACTTTCAAAGTTAATAAAGCTTCTATAGATAAATCACTAAGTAAAAACCCTATACTAGTGACAGCCTTAAACCCAATCATTGGTTATGAAAAAGCAGCAGCTATAGCAAAAAAAGCTTATAAAGAAAATCGACCTATAATCGAAGTAGCACTTGAAGAAACAAACTTAACGGAAGCAAAATTAAAGAAAATTCTAGATCCATTGAAGCTTACAAAAGGTGGAATTAATTAAATGAATGATGATAAATTAACTTTAAAGACTTGCGAAGCATGTACTATAGATGCACCGTTAGTTACTGATCAAGAAATTATCGACTTGAAACCCCAAATTCCTGCATGGGAAATTATAGAAATTGAAAATATAAAAAGGCTAAAGTGTGGCTTTGCTTTTAAGTCTTATTTAGAAGGTTTAAGCTTTGTTTCTAAAGTTGCAGCTATGGCAGAAATGGAAGATCATCATCCTGAGATAATCTTAGAGTGGGGTAAAGTTAGCGTTTCCTGGTGGTCTCATAAAATCAAAGGACTTCACAAAAATGATTTTATTGCTGCAGCAAAAACAGACGAAATTTACTCAAGTTAATTTGTTATCTAATAATTATTCTAGATCCTAATGCAAACCCAATCAATGTGACTGCTCCCATCATTAAAAAAGCTTCAATATAAAGATTTAAGTCAAAAGACTTTCCAACGATAAAGATTCCAACTGGCTGAAGTGGAACCACTATCAACCCAGAAAAACCTCTCACTGAGCCAAGGTTTATTGATCCAAATGCTTTTAAAAAACAGGCGCTCATCAAAACCATTGCTCCACCAAAACCCATTCCAAATATAAAACAAAAGATTGTAAATAAACCAAAACCTTCAGACATGGTCAAACCAAAAATACCAATAGATTGCATCAACATCATTATCATCACTGGTTTGTTAGCCATTAGTTTATCAATGAGATAGCCAAATAAAATTTTTCCAGCTACGCCTCCAAGCGCTGCCAAAGAATAAGCAAAAACATACTGTTTTATAGGGAATCCAAAAATAGAAAAAGTCTCAATAAAACCTATTTTTTCAGAGTGCAAAGGAAGATGTAAAAGCACTCCTCCCATAGCAAAAAATTGAAATGCAAACGTTAAAGAAATTATCCAAAATATTTTCGATTTAAAAAAATCTGATATTTCCAATAAGTTATTTTGAACAATCTCTTTTGGTTGAACTTCTAAGTTATCTTTCTTTTGGCCTACTTCCTCGGGATTGTCTATCACCAAAAATCTTATTGTTGGCAAAAGAATAAAAATAACAATAGATCCAAAGACTAAATAAACATTTCTCCAGCCAATTAGATCAATCAATGGATCAACTAAAATAGGCAAGACAACTCCTGAAAAAGATATTCCTATTGCTGCAATACCCAAAGCCATTCCAGCTTTACTTTCAAACCAATTAGCCACTAGTTTAGTAACGGATAGATTTCCCAATGCAGGACCACCTGCAGCTATTAATGTTGCATAAATTAACAACAAACTGAAACTATCTTCAATGAATGCAATCGAAAAAAGACCTAAGCTAAAAAAAACTCCGCCAATAGTCATTATTTTTTTTACAGAATATTTATCTAGTAATCTTCCTAAGAATATTGAGGCAACTACAGAAAAAATAAAAAAAAGAGATAGGGCGCCTGATAATTCAGATTGTGTCGCACCCAAATCTCTTTCTAAATGGGCAAACATTAGTGGGAAACAATAAAAAACAAAGCCGACTACTGAAAATTCCATCATCATGGCTGTGTAAACCATTTGCCATCCTTTGAATTTAGTTACTTTATCCATAGTTTATTTTCTCAATTGTTTCTGTATAATCTGAAAATGTTGCTATTAGAACAAGCATTGACTTTCGACGACGTACTCCTTGTACCTGACTACTCTGAGGTTCTTCCTCATGAAGCTGATTTAACCACCAAATTAACAAAAAATATATCACTAAAAATTCCTGTGCTTTCTGCAGCAATGGATACCGTTACAGAATCACGAATGGCTATAGCGTTAGCTGAACTTGGTGGAATTGGTATCATTCATAAAAATCTATCTGTTCAGGATCAAGCTCAGGAAGTATCTACAGTCAAAAAATTTGAGAGTGGAATTGTAAGAGATCCAATAACTATTTCCTCCAATAAAACTATTGGTGAATTGACTAAGTTGACCCAAGATCTAAACATTTCAGGAATGCCAGTTGTCGATGATGGAAATTTAGTAGGAATAGTTACTTCTAGAGATTTTAGAAATGTGTCAGATCTTGCTGCTAACGTAGGCACCATCATGACGCCAAAGGATAGGTTAATTACGGCAAAAGAAAATGAAGATTTAGAAACTATAAAAGGATTGCTCTATCAAAATAGAATAGAAAAAATATTACTCGTCGATGAAAGCTTTAAACTCAAAGGATTGGTCACTCTCAAAGACATAAATAAAAATAAAGATTTTCCTTTTGCGTCAAAAGATTTAGAGGGTAGATTATTAACTGGTGCAGCTATAGGCAATGGAACCGATACCGAAGAAAGATTAGAAGCTCTAGTAACGGCGGGCGTCGATGCCATTGTTGTTGATAGTGCCCATGGCCATTCAAAAGGAATTATCGATAGGGTTAAATTGGTTAAGTCTGTTTACCCAGATCTACAAGTAATTGGAGGAAATGTTGCTACTGGAGAAGGAGCCTTGGCTTTAGTAAAAGCCGGTGCAGATGCAGTAAAAATAGGAATAGGTCCTGGATCTATTTGCACCACCAGAATAGTCACAGGAGTTGGGGTTCCTCAAATTACGGCGATAGTTAATGTGGTGAAGGCGATTGGCAAAAAAGGTGTTCCAGTAATAGCCGATGGCGGCATAAGATTTTCCGGCGATATTGCGAAAGCAATTGCTGCTGGTGCCGATACGGTCATGTTGGGTGGAATTTTAGCGGGAACAGAAGAAGCACCTGGACAGGTAGAGCTATACCAAGGTCGAAGTTACAAATCTTATCGTGGCATGGGCTCTGTGGGAGCTATGTCTGGAGAAACTAATTCTGGTGATCGTTATTTTCAAGGAAACGTTACGCAATCGGATAAATTAGTACCTGAAGGTATCGAAGGTCGAGTGCCCTATAAAGGCTGGGTGGAAACAACTCTTCATCAAACTTTAGGAGGTCTAAGACAAAGTATGGGCTATACCGGATCTAAAGATATAGAAACTATGAAGACAAAACCAAAATTTGTTCAAATCACTTCTTCTGGAATAACCGAGAGTCATGTCCATGATGTGAGCGTTACAAAAGAAGCTCCCAATTACCGAATGAGCTAGATTGGTGAAAGCTGGAATAACATCTGAAAAAATAATTATTCTCGACTTTGGCTCGCAATACACCCAACTCATTGCTCGTCGCATAAGGGAAGCGGGAGTTTACTCCGAAATCTTACCCCACGAAACATCTCTAAAACGAATTATAGAAATGAATGCCTCTGGAGTAATCATGTCTGGGGGACCAGAGTCAGTTAATACTAAAAAAGCACTTAAATTTGATCCAAAACTGCTGGACAGTAATATCCCTGTTCTTGGTATTTGTTACGGCATGCAAACTATGGCAAAGCATTTTGGCGGCATCGTTAGTTCTTCTGATAAAAGAGAATTTGGTAATGCAGTTCTTAAAGTTAATAAAGGGTTAATCTTTTCTGGCCTTTCAACAAAAACTAAAGATTTAAATGTCTGGATGAGTCATGGCGATAAAGTTACTAATTTGCCAAAAGGTTTTAAAAAAATAGGTTCTTCTAACAATAGCGCAATTGCTGCTTTTGAAAATATAAAATTAAAAAAATATGGTTTTCAATTTCATCCTGAAGTAACGCACACCAATCAGGGTCAGAAAATCTTAAAAACTTTTGTTAAAGATATTTGTGGGTGTAGTGGAAAATGGCGACCCAAAAATATTGTTGATTCATTAATCCAAGATATTAAGTCTCAAGTTGGAGATAAGAAAGTATTATTAGGAATCTCAGGTGGAGTCGATTCATCGGTAGTGGCAGCCTTGCTTTCAAAAGCAATAGGCAAAAACTTAGAATGTATTTTTGTGGATAATGGTCTGCTCAGAAAAGGCGAAGCCGAACAAGTTAAAAAAGATCTAAAACGAGGGTTGAAACTAAATATAAATTTTTCAGATAGCGAGAAGTTATTTCTTAAGAATTTAAAAGGGGAGTCTGATCCCGAGAAGAAAAGAAAAATAATTGGCAAAACTTTTATTGATGTCTTCTTGAAAGAAACCAAAAAACTAAAAAATATTTCATTCTTGGCTCAAGGCACAATTTATCCAGATGTCATTGAATCTTCGGGTATTAAAAACGGCAAAGCGCACATTATAAAATCTCATCATAATGTTGGTGGCTTGCCATCTTATTTGAAATTACCTTTAGTTGAACCATTAACTTCTTTGTTTAAAGATGAGGTCAGAAAAATAGGGAAAGAACTTGGTCTGCCAGATTATTTAATTAACAGACATCCTTTTCCAGGACCAGGTTTAGCTGTAAGAACTCTCGGAGAAATAAAAAAAGAAAGACTAGAAATATTGAGAGCAGCTGATTTTATTTTTATGGAAGAATTAAACAGTCACAATCTCTATGACAAAGTAAGCCAAGCTTTTGCAGTTTTCTTGCCTATTAAAAGTGTTGGCGTAGTTGGAGATGCCAGAAGGTATGAATACGTTATTGCTTTAAGAGCTGCTGAAACAACAGATTTTATGACTGCTAATGCAGCCAAGCTTGATCATGAATTTTTAAATTTATTATCGGATCGAATCATCAATGAAATACCGCAAGTTTCAAGAGTTGTCTATGATATTTCTAGCAAACCACCAGCCACTATTGAGTGGGAATAAAGGGTGGCTCTGAAACCACTAAAAATAAAGATTCTACAGATACAAACTTAATACAAACTTTTGACAATATCCTTATTCTTATAGTATTTTTGTTCTGTAGATACAAACTTTAGCGCAAAGTTTGGTCACTTACTAAAAAACATAAAGGTATGGTAAGAAGAAAAAGACAAAATAAGAGAGATAATCTAATGAATAAAATAAAGATATTTTTAATAAATTCATTTTTGTTAATTTTTATAATTAGTTGTTCAAGCGATTCTAACCTTCAAGATATAAATTTTGAAAATGGATTGGCTTATAAAGATGGCAATCTATTCTCCGGCATAGCTTCAGATTACTATAATGAAGGGACCGTTATAAAAAATACAATTTCTTTCGAAGATGGAAAAACAATCAAAAAAGCTTATTTCTCAGAAAGTGGTGACTTGATTGCGGATGAAATTTTTTTAAATAACAAAATTTCACAAAGAATAAATTATTTAGACGGCGAAATTTTTGTTGTTAAAGATTTTAACAAGAACACTATCGAAGCAAATGATTTATTGTGTGAAGAAGAATGTATTTATGAAAATGTTACTCTTGAGGACTTGGTTATTAGTGCAATAACAATTAAGAATGTAACTTTTAAAAATAGTAAGTTCAAAAACGTTTCTTTTGAAGGAGCTAAATTCAGGCCAGATGACGTTGCGCTTTTAGATAATTTTAAAATTATTGATTCGTCTTTAGAAAACTTAAAATTTGGGGAAAATGTAGCTGCGTCATATCTTACACTCGACAATGTAACAGGAAAAATAGAAGTGCTTATTGAACAAGATGAGCAAGCTATAATCTCTTTGAAAATCTCTAATTCAGATATAGAAGACTTTGTTCTAAAAAATAGTCATGAAGGTAGATTTACTGATGAATGCTATAGCAGTCCAAATTGGGAGAATTGTGTTTTAAATTTATCTCTAGAAACACAAAACTCTAGTTTTAAAAATTTTACTTTCTTAAATTTATCTGTACAGAGTAGAAATAATACAACTATAAACAGTATTACCCCTATTTTAAGTTTTAAAAATACTACTATTGATTCGCTCAATGGATTGATAGTTGGAATGGATGCTTCCGGCGATCCCATAAACAATGCTTTTTTATGCGATGGCTTGGAAGTCAAAGATGGAAAAATACCAATGATTGCTGATTATTGTTTTGGTATGGATTCTAAATTTGACCAATTCGGGGTTAAAGATTTTGAGAAATCTTATCTTCCTAATAATTCTTTATATTTAATTGCAAAATATGCGCTTGAGAAACCAACAGATTATGAAAATATAAACTACTCAACAAACAGAGAAAAAGACCAAAGATATGCTCTTGCAGTTGGGGACCAAGAGTACTTAGAAAAGCATATATCAGAAGTATACAAAGAGCTTCTTGACTTTGGATCTTTCTCTCCTAATGCAAAATTTTATGACATTAGTAAATGCGCAGATAGCAATTTGTTTTATCCTCAAGATAAGCAATGGAGACGCGGCTATAACAGTCAAGATTGTGCACCTGAAGTATTCGATACGTCTGATTTTATAACTTGGCAAAGTTTACCAAAGGAATTTAATAGCGATGTTGGAGAGATGCAAAGAGAACTTATAACAAGTTCAATGAATTATTTGCAAACTTACACTGTCTATGAAGATGGAGTTCGAAAAGGAATAAGACGAGAAGCTTACGAAAAAAAGAATCCACTTATTGATTCTGAAGTGGCACTTAATAGGTATCTTGAGCATTATTATGATTTATCAAGCTTACAAAATTGTTATAGAGGCAGGGAGGCTAAAGAAGCACTTGATTTGCTTGGCACTGTTAAAAATGAAATACCAACAATAACTGAAACGTATGTAGATAGAGTTGCCAGAGGCCGGTTAATTTTAGCTAACGAATCAGTGTCTGATAACTTTGCGGTTTCACAATTTAAACAATGCTTAGAAGGCAACGTTTCAATATACGTTTCTCAAAATACCAATGCTTATTCACCTTTAGCAAAACTTGCAGTAAAAATACAAACAGATTTATCGTTATATGCAGATTTAGAAGAAAGAAAGAAAGAGGAAGCAAAGAGAAAGAAAAAACAACAAAGAAAAGAATTATTCGCTGATTTCAAAAAATCTCCTTCTGGAGAAGCATGTAATATTTTGAAAGAAGATGATGGAGCTTTCATAATAAATTATTACTTTAGTGGTAGTCTCGAGGCAAAAAATGCAAGATTAGAGAGAGCTTATAATGCTTGTTTGAGTTGCTATTTTAATTTGTTCAGCACAACCTTAGGAGATGAAGACTTTAAAAAATTCCTGGATGGAAGTCTAAGAAAATCTAATAGAGAGATAGGTTTTACTGTGGGAGATGTTAGAAAGATAATGATGTGTCCTGTTGCTGGAGCTGATAATAAAGTAAGAGATTTGTTTGCTCGACAACTTAATTAACTATTTTTAGGTAATCTATGTTCTAAGAATCTGTTGGTCGGAGGTTCGAGTCCCCCCGAGCCCAAAATTTACAAGGGTTTCAGAGGGTATTACTCATTGAGTGGGAGTAATAACACGCCCTACAACCCCCATTCCTACGCTGTTTCCTATGTTGTAAAGATGTTGTATAGACGCATTCCTTCGTCTTTGTTGTAAATATTGTTGTAAAGTTCTGCTACTATTACCCTTCATAAGTGTATCAAGTATGTAATACATCTTACTTGAAGATGATACATTCCTAACTACGAATATAATTGTATTAGTTAAACAAATAAGGAATGTATAAATGGAGGAGTGATGATGGATCGAATTAATATAGGTTGTGGGTCAAGCCCTTCGGAAGGTTGGTTAAATTTTGATAATACTCCCGCAATAAAACTCGCGAACTCTCCACTAAAATATCGCATAGCAAAATTAATTGGCATGCTTAATAAGAATCATATTGATAATATTGAGTGGAATAAGAAAAATAAAATTAAGTATGCAGATGCTACAAAAGGTATTCCACTTTCATCAAATTCTGTTGAGGCGATATATACATCCCACATGTTCGAGCACCTCTCACGCGAAGGAGCAAAATCATTTTTGTATGAAGCAAAGAGAATGCTTAAGATTGATGGTGTGCTTCGAGTTTCTATACCAGACCTAAAAATAGGAATAGAGAGATACTTAATCAATGAAGACGCTGACGAATTTATGACTTCTATTTTAGTAGAGGCTCCACCCATAAACACATTGAAGCAGAAAGTATTTTTATTTCTGAATGGCTATCGGCATCATCAATGGATGTACGATGGTAAGTCTCTTAGCAGTTTGTTCAGAGAAGTAGGGCTCAAAAATATAAAAGTTTGCGCTGAAGGTGAAACCACCATTAAAAATTCAACTGGCTTAGATCTATTTGAGAGAGGTTCGGAGTCTGTATTTGTGGAAGGTACAAAGTGATCACTTAGACATAAAAATTTAAATGGTAAGCATGGTTTTCATAGTTCTACGCTTGATGCTGTTTCATCAATATTTAGTAAGTTTCAGCAAATTATGGCATTGTAAACTTTACAACAACTAAAATTCTAAACTGCTGATATTAAAAGGAATTTAAGATATTGAGACACACAGAAATAAACCTCAAATGTTGTAAAGACAATTTTTCCCCTCGCAAAGCGTTGCTACATAAGGGTTTCAAAAACCGCTACTATTGAGTGGGAGTGACTTAGGGATTTAGAGGACTTCTAAATAAGGCTTTCAGCACATTTTTCTTTCAACTAAGTTCAAAATTACCCCTTTTTTGACAGGTTTTAACTAACTTTCAAAAAAGTAAATTTTATCGCCCTGAAAGTACTGATATAAAAGGGTTTTATAAGTACAGTACTATTGAGTGGGAATAGAGTGATTGAAACCTTAGAGGTTATAAACTGAAGCTTTCAAATCATCATTAATCTTTAATTTCCTCTGAAATTAGATCTGAAGATTCTATATTCTCAAACTCGCATTCCATTCCGGCTATTACCTCTCCTTCTACTTTTAAATTGACCTTAGCCCTTCCTTTCATGGTTCCAGATACAACACATTGCTCAATGCTCTCTTCAACTATATTACGAACTATTTCTGTAAGCTCAGTTACTGTTAATTCTGAAACCAACCGTTCTTTCTTTATCTCTTCCCCAATGAGCATAGGTGATAGTAATATTAGCGCCAATAGTCTCTTCATAAGTCTCCAGTATAGTAAAAATTTTATTCTTAATTGATCTTAAACTTTAATTTTTTTGTATCAGATAATCTTTATCGAGATTTTTTAAAAAAGTAAATTAAATCCAACTTCAAAACTATTTAAACTTTCTGTATTAAAGTTTCCTTTAAAATAGAACTGGTTCCAGTTGTGTTGCGCACTTAACTTACCAACTGTTAATGCATCTTCAAAATTATATGTCATTATGTCTGCAAATCTAATATTGTTTTTTCCTATAGATTGATAATGATCAATACCAGCAACAACTAATGTCCGTCCTATTTTGCTATGCAAACGATAGTTTATATCTGCAAATACTTTAGCATCATTGGTTACAAATTTATTCACAGTAACATTGAAATCACTGAACTGTTCGGTAAAGCCATCAACTTCTGTAAGGCTTATTTCAAATCCTGCACTAGTAAATACATTAGCATTAATAGGTTGTAAGTATTCAACAAATTGACTTACAGAATTATATTCTAAGTCTGCGTTACCTCTACCAAACCAAATAGTCTCATTCTGCGCTTGTAGTTTGTTATTAATAAATGTAAATCCTGAGTGCCATCTGTTCTCTTCTTTGTCTATAGTAATTGCATAACCGTTGTTATCGCCTTCTGCTTTTTGCAGTAACACACCAAACCCTTCACCAAGTTCTTTGTTAAAACCTATTACTTGACTACCTTGTTTAATTTCTGCAATTACGGCATCACCTCTTGTTTGCCTTCTAATATTATCAAACAACATTTTGCTTTCAAATACAGCTACAGCATACCCTTGCGGCTTCGACGAAATGTCTTGAACCATTTCACTCATGCTAGGTGGATCTAATACTTGGAAAAAGTTTAGTGTTTCACTGCTTCCACTTATGTTTGACACTGTAGCGCCTACAAAGTCATACCAAAATTTGCCATCTAGTTCTACGGCAAACATTTTGTCTCTGTCACTAAACTGTGGGAAATCATCATACAAAGTAAACGTACCATCACCATTGTTAAGTAATGCGTATGCACCTCTTACTTGGTCAACAATATCGATATCCCCGTCGTGGTCAAAATCTACGAGTATCATGTTGCCATCGCCATTCCAAAAACCATTGCCTAAACCATTTATATATTTTGTGCTTGGATTAGCAGTAGCACTAACATCTGTCCATGATGTACCGTCCATATTTTTAAAGAATTGCACATACCTACCGTCATAGTAAGGATCATGTTTTGTACTTGCCAACACAATATCTATAAGACCGTCTCCGTCAAAGTCAAATGCTTGTATATCATTAGCAAGTCCGTTTACTCCAAAGTAATTTGCCTGAAGAGTAACTATCCTGTCTCTCCATTCATTATTGCCATCGTTATAAAAAACTGCTCCAGCACTATTGACAATATTATTTGCTAAAGTGTGTGAAGAAGGTTTTTGCCAACCAACAGCAATATCGCCATGACCATCATTATCAAAGTCGGCAATAACAGCCGAAGTGGCAAAGTTATCATCATTCGAGCCACCTAAGTCCGGGAAGTTTCTGTTTACGCTGAAGTTACCAGTGCCGTCATTAAGCAACATAGCCCATGGAAGAGTACCTTCTGACCACCTATCTTCCTCAGCATCTTTATCCCATATAGGTAAAAATATATCTACTGTACCATTGCCATCAACATCTCCATGAGCAGCGTCATGTGCCCAACAACCGTCAAAACATGTTTCAAATAATCCACCGTCAAATCCAGTGGTGTTATGTAAAATTCCGTTATCACTTAATAGTAAAGTTTGATTTTGGAATATATCATCCATTCCGTCACCATTAAAATCTGTAACAATTATACCTGTATGCGATTCGTTGTTTAAACAGCCTGTACCCATTAAACATGGAGTACCATCTGCAAACACAGACTGGTCCATCGTGAAATGTCCTTCACCATCATTAATCCATGCGAACACTTTGCTCTCAGGAAGGAAGCCGTCGTTAACATGGTCACCTGCCCAATGGAACATATAATAGTCCATATGACCGTCACCATTAATACTGCTTTCAATCACATTGTAACTTTGGATAAAGTTTGTATCATCTGTTCCTTCATCAACGCCTCCACCAGTTCTATCAGTAGAACCATTAATAGTAGTCCTAAAGAAACCATAGTCTTCAATATAATACTTTTCTGTTTTTGCAGGTAAGCCTGATGTAGTGTAAGCAGTCTTATCGTATGTAACTGAAACATCACCATAAGAGTTAGCTTCAGGGTATGTATCTACCCAAATGTCAAATGCCACACGCTGGTCGGTTCGGGTAAAAGCTTGCGACATGGCGCCTGAAGAACCACCGCCACTTGCACATGCACCTAATCCCAAAGATGCGACTATAATAAATAAATTAAACAATTTCATGATGCTTCTTTTGATATGAAAATATATTCAAAAATAATATCAATAATTATCACAACATTATTTGTGGGTTATATCAATGCACAAACCAATATTGTGTGGAAAGAACATATAATAGATGACCCTTTTTTAGAACCTTATTCTTCAGAGTAGATTGAGCAGAAATAAAACAAACACTTAGATAAAAAATAACTATTTAGGTCTAACCTAGAAAAAATTATAAAAAACGGATTTTAGAGTGATAACCTGTTTAGTGGTAGTGAAAAAATATATATTATGCAAAATATAAAGAATCCTTTAGTAACAGTCTTAATGACAACTTACAATAGCGAGAATGAGATTTTAAGATCTATTAATAGTGTCTTATGGCAAAATTTTGGCAACTTTGAGCTTCTAATTTTAAATGATGCATCCACAGATAATACAGAGAACCTTATCGAAAAAATAGTTGATAAAAGGGTAAAAAAGCTAAATTTTAAGAAGAACAGAGGTCAGTTATGGAGATTAAATACTGGGAAAAAGATTGCTCAAGGTAAGTATATTGCTTTTATAGATACTGGAGATATTTGGTTTCCAGAATTTTTAGAAAACATGGTGGAGGCAACTAAAGACGGAACAAGGTATGCATATTGCTGGTGCTCTGGCCAAATTAGGAAACCTTTCCTGAGTATAGATAGCACCTATGCAGACTGGCTCTACCAAGGTGTCCTTGCCGATACAGCTACTCTTTTTTGTGAATCCTCTTTAGCAAAAGAAACTAAATTTATTAGCGATGGCGATGGCTTTTTCTCTGATGATTTACTTACGCTTAATGTTGCAAAGAAAGAAAAAATAAAATTAGTACCAAAGGATTTATGTGTCAAGCTTGAAACCTCATATGATGGAACTCCTCATTCTTCAAATTTTAAATTGACAGCTAGTTGGGCTATTGGTTATTTCTTAACAATTAAAAAAGATATTTATAAACATTGTGGTTTTATAGGCCTCTCAAGGCACAACTATCTAATTTGTTTGAAATTGCTGCAGAGCTTTCAAATGATACTGTTTACAAAGCATTTATTTTTAGCTACTTTTTATTACTTGCTTCAACATAGGACTAATAAAAAATACACTAGAAAAATAAATATTGCCTCTATTATTAAATCCTTTACAAAAAATATGCTGATCGGAATAAATTACGTAACAAAAAGATAATAAAAGAATATATTTAAAAAATGCTTTCAGTGTGGGAGTAAAATAAATAATGACTAGGCTTTAAGAAACAACTATGAAAACATAATATTATTAAAATGTTTCAATTCTTTTTTAAATGTATTGTCGTTTTTTAAGAATTGTAAAAATATTTTTTTAAATAGCATATACTGAATAATGAAGAATCTGTCCTTTATTTCTATTTTATTTCTTTTTCAAATTACATTGAGCACAGCCGCTGAAATGGATGTTAATCAAAAAGTCAATGAACTTTCATTTGGTATTGCAGTTTCTTCAAGCGGATCAATGGGAGATGTTAGTGGCTTGCATACGCCGATATATGGCAATCTTGGCAAAAATGTTAAAACAGTAAAACTAACTGATGACACATTAAGAACAGAAGATCATGCGCTTAGTTTAGATTATTATAGAAAAATTAATGATAATTTATATCTAAACGCCGGTATTACTCACAGCAGAAGGAAAGGTGACCCTATAAGCGGGACTTTTGTGGTTGGGGGCTATGTTGTAAATCCTGCGCCTCCATTTAAATTAAAGGGAATAACTCTTAACTTGGGACCAAGTTATAGGTTCAATTCTTGGCTCAACCTAACCCCTTATGTTGGATTAACCATATCCTATTTTGATGGAAAGATGACAGATACAAATTATCCTCAATTCGAAGTAAATGGAGTTACTTATGGAAACCCAAATCATTCTGGAACTTATGGCGTGGGTGGTCCAGAAACAGGTATTACTTGCTGGGGTTTAAATCCTAATAGTGGAGTATTTTTTAATTCAGGTTTCTTAGAGGGTTTTGGAGTTTCTGTGAAGACAGAAAATCTAGACTGCAAAGGCGATAGTTTCAGAAGCTTTAGATGGGGTTATGAAGCAAAAAATATAAAACAAACACTTTATCAAATTGACTATCGAATATCGTTCTAGATTAGTTGTTTAGTAGATGGGCAAGAGAATACTACAGTTATTAATTCAATGAGTATTGATTTTAATTAAGATTTTTTTACATGCGAATAATAAGTTTAAAAAAAAAGAAACTAAAAACTAGCAGCAAAGTAGTTTCTAGATGCTTCGTATGCTCTTCTATTCAATAAAAATAATGAAGAGCGTTATTGAGTGGGAATAATTAATATTATATGAAAAGAATAAATATCTTCATTCTTGTTAGCTTATCTTTTATCTTTTTTTCGTATGGATTTATAGTTGGAAAGTTTGAGATTTTTCCTTATCAAGAATTAAAGCTATTAAAAAAAACTTTTGCTTTAAATAAGATTGATAGAGTAGAAAGGAATGGAGAACAAAGAATCCTTATGTTTCAAAAATTCAGCCCCAATGCTGAATTAGCTTTTATTGGAGATAGTATTACAAACGAAGGTGAATGGAGTGATTTTTTCCCAACTTTAAAAGTAGTGAATAGAGGTATAGGTGGTGATAAAACTTCAGATATTTTAGCCCGTATGGATTCAATTTTATCTACCAAACCTAACAAGGCATTCATTATGATGGGTATAAATGACATCCATCGTAATATCTCTATTTCTAAAGTTTTAGAAAATTATGAAGCAATTATTGATCTTTTAATTGATGCAGATATTGAAGTCGTAGTTCAATCAACTATTCAATGTGAGCTGATCATTTGTGGCTCTGGGCATGTTCAGTCAGTAAATTTGCTTAATGATAGTTTGAATTTGCTATCAACTTCTAAAAGAATCAAATTTTTACACTTAGGCGAGTTATCTTCTATAGGCGGTTTGAGTTCAGAGTACACATATGATGGAGTTCATCTTAATCTTAGTGGTTATGTGTTTTGGGTCGATAAAATTTTGCCATTAGTTAAAGAGTGACTTAGACTATATTTATTCTTTCATCTCACTAAAATTTTATGTCCATTAATAATTTGACTTAGACCTTGATTAAAAATGAGCACAGGCAAGGCTATGATAAATAAGAAAAAAGTTACTATAGTAGGTTCTGGATATGTAGGAATGTCACTTTCTATTCTTTTTTCTCAAAATAATGATGTAGTGATCTTAGATATTGACCCATCAAAAGTAGATAAAATTAATAGGCGTGAATCTACAATAGCAGATGCTGATATAGAAATTTTTTTAGAAGAAAAAAATCTTTCACTTTCAGCAACTACAGATAAAGAAATTGCATATCGAAACGCTGACTTTATTATTATAGCTACTCCCACAAACTATGATTTTGAAAAGGACTCTTTTGACACTAGTTCGGTTGATACAGTCACCAAAGAAGCTTTAGATATTAATCAAGACGCGCTTATAGTTATAAAATCAACAATTCCTGTGGGTCATACCGAATTACTGCAAAAAAAACTTTCAACTAAAAATATTATTTTTTCTCCTGAGTTTCTGCGCGAAGGACAAGCTTTGAAAGATAACCTTTACCCTTCAAGGATTATAATTGGAAGTAATTCTTTGCTTGCTAAAGAGTTTTCTAAATTGCTTCAAGATGGAGCAGAAAAAAAAGATATTGAAACTTTATTTATTGGCTCTAAAGAAGCAGAGGCAGTGAAACTATTTGCTAATTCTTACCTTGCAATGAGAGTAGCTTTTTTTAATGAATTAGATTCCTATGCGCTAACTTATGACTTAGATTCTGAAAGTATAATCAATGGCGTATGTCATGATAATAGGATTGGAAATGGCTATAATAATCCTTCTTTTGGTTATGGCGGTTATTGTCTTCCTAAAGATACAAAGCAGCTTCTCTCTAACTTTGATCAAACTCCTCAAAGCTTAATTGAATCAATTATTTCTTCAAACGAAATTAGAATCCAATTTATGGCTGATGAAATTATAAAACTAAAACCAAAAATCATAGGTTTTTATAGATTAATCATGAAGCAAGGAAGTAAGAACTTTCGCTCATCAGCTATTCAAGAAATTATTAAAAAAATCCAAAAATATGACATTGAGATAATTATTTACGAACCAACTCTAAAAGAAAGCACTTTCAATAACTTAAAAGTTGCTCAATCATTAGAAGAATTTAAGTCTATTTCAGACATAATTGTTTCAAATAGAAACTCAAAAGATATAGAAGATGTGAAAGAAAAAATTTTTACAAGAGATATATTTAATGACAATTAATATAAATAATTCTACCTATCGTACTTTCCTGAATATTCTTTTATGTCAAATTATTCTATCGCCAGTTATTAGTGCTACTTCATTATCAGATGAGCAAACAACCTCTAACATAAGGCCAAATATCATTCTGTTTATGGCGAATTTGGCGTCGCAGAACCTCATAGTTAAATAAAGCGAATGGATCAAATCACAGTCAAGCCAAGATTTCGCGGCGTAAGTCATCAACTCATGTTTTTTGTTTCCATTATTCCATGCTTAATCTTAATTCTTAAAACTAGTAATCCTTCGCAATTGATTGCTGTTTTAACTTACTCAATTGGCTTGTTATCAATGTTTGGATTTAGTGCCCTTTATCATCGTCTAAACGCAACGATAGAGATAAAAAAAATACTTAGAAAACTAGATCATAGCGCTATATTTATGATGATTGCAGGGACATTTACTCCTATATGTCTCTTAGCCTTAAAAGAACAAAGTGGAACTAAATTATTAATAATTATCTGGAGCATAGCTCTCATTGGAATTATCCAGTCTATTTTCTTTTCAAATATCCATCGGCTTTT
Organism: SAR86 cluster bacterium; assembly: GCA_028135785.1. Taxonomy (GTDB): domain Bacteria; phylum Pseudomonadota; class Gammaproteobacteria; order Magnimaribacterales; family AG-339-G14; genus CASICS01. The sequence goes on along the minus strand of JAOIHS010000001.1, from coordinate 26,266 downwards.
AAGAGCATTCATTTATCTAATTGCTGGGTGGGCGGCTCTACCATTTATACCAATATTAATTGCATCATTGAGTTTTACAAAATTGATATTGATAGGAGCAGGAGGAACTATTTACTCCATTGGCGCCATAACTTACGGCTTTAAATTACCGGTTCTGTCTCCTGAGACCTTTGGCTTTCATGAATTTTTCCACTTGCTGGTAATTGTGGCTGCAATATTGCATTTTATTGTGATTTATAATCTACTTTAGTTAATAAATATGGAGAGAAGATAAAAATATGTCTATTTGGAATGACTTGTCATGGGTTGAAAATATTCGTACACCAATTTTATCAATATTTTTTGAAAATATTTCGTTGCTTGGTTATCCAACTTTTTTGATTTTATTCATTTCCTTTGGCTATTTTTTCTGGTCTCCATCGAGATTTTCAAGAGTTGCTATGTTGTTATTTATTTCTGGATTAATGAATAGTTTCTTGAAAGACTTCTTTCAAGATCCACGACCATTGATAGAATTAATGTTGGATCCAAAAGTAGGAACTTCATACGGTTGGCCAAGCGGTCACGCACAAATAGCTGTCACTTTATGGGGATTGCTAGCTTATGAGCTGAAAAATAAATGGATTTCTATAGGCGCAGGAACCTTAATTCTATTAATTTCATTTAGCAGAATGTATTTGGGTGTGCATGATTTTGGAGATGTTCTTTCGGGTTTAATTATTGGAGCTTTAGTCCTCGCTATTTGGAATTTTGCAGTTATCAATAATGTGTATGAATCTTTAAGCAATCATATTTGGTTGTTACTGATATTACTCTTTCAGTTAATTTTTTATATTGCTTATCCAAGTCATGAGGGTCATGAACCAAATATTTGGTTTCTAGGAGTAATGATGGGTTGGTTTGTTGGGTTTTCAGAGATTCATTTAAATTCAGGTAAAATACAAAAATTTCTTTTATCATCATTAAGCGTATTGACCGTGTTTGTTAGTATGATTTTAATTACTCAACTTGAAGCAAATATTGAAGTGGAAGGCTTTCTAGGAATGTTCTTTAGTTATAGTTTGGGTATATTTTTCTCTATCTTTGTAACTTGGATTATCCCTAGATTCTGGAAATCTACTAATTTGGCATCCTGAATAAATTTTTATTTTTAAGACGTTTTGCTTTTAATTTAAAGCAACATGGCTTCTTGGTAAAATATTCAAATGAGAAATAATAATATGCATGATTTTGTAATTAGAAATGGAAAAATTATAGACGGATCTGGAAAAAAACCGTTCATTGGCGACATTGCTATTGATGATGAAAAAATTTCACTAGTAGGGTTTGTAGCAAATTCAGGTAAAAAGGAAATTGATGCCAAAGGTAATTTAGTTACGCCTGGATGGGTCGATATTCACACACATTACGATGGCCAGGTATGTTGGGATCCATACTTAACACCGTCCAGTTGGCATGGAGTAACGACTGCCGTTATGGGGAATTGTGGAGTTGGGTTTGCACCAGTCAAACCTGGCGATGAAAATTTTTTAATTCAATTGATGGAAGGTGTGGAAGACATTCCGGGCGCCGCTCTGCATGAAGGCATTGAGTGGGACTGGGAAACTTTCCCTGAGTTTTTAGATGCAATCGATAAGAAAGAATTTGTTATGGATTTAGGTTTCATGATTGGTCATGGACCATTAAGAAGCTATGTGATGGGTCACGAAAGATGTCAAAACCAAGTTGATGCCTCTGACAAAGAGATTAATAAAATGTCAGAGCTTGTAACAGAAGCTATTAATGCAGGTGCTTTAGGCTTCAGCACTTCAAGAACTATTTTGCATAGAGATATTTATGGAAAATATGTTCCAGGAACTGAAGCTAGTTCTGAAGAAATGAAAGCTCTGGCTTTTGGTATAGATAAGGCTGGCGAAGGTACTTTGGAAATAACATCAGACTGGTTAGACGAAGAAATAGAAATGTCTTGGATGAAAGAATATGTCGATAAAAGTGACTGCGGTTTGACTTTTTTGCAAACGAGCGGAGATGCAGCTAAAACAATTTTATATGCAGAAGAACACTATCTTAAAGGTAAAAATATCCGCCCTCAATTTCCTGGAAGAAATGTAGGTCTTATGTTTGGTCTTGAAAGCTCTTTGAATCCTTTCGTTCAATATCCTGCTTATAAAGAGATTTCAAATTTACCGCTTGATCAAAAATTTGAAATCATGAAGAATCCTGATTTTAAAAATATGCTATTGAGTCAAGAACCTGATTTTGAGTCAGAGATAGAAAAAAAACTCGCTGATGAAAGTAATACTAAAACCAGAGAAGAAATTACAAAGGATGTTCAACTTCCAACAAAGCTTACTGCTAATTATAAAACTCAATTTATCTTAGGGACTCCTCCAAATTATGAACCTAAGAAAGAAGATAGTATTGCAGCAATATCTTTAATAAAGGGGATCTCAGAACTTGAGGTAATGTACGACGAAATGATGAAAAATAATGGTACAAACCTTATTTATGCAGCCTTTACTCCGTATGAAAATTATAAACTTAATTTTGTCGAACAAGCATATGGCCTTAAGTCTTCTGTTGCAGGTGGGAGTGATGGAGGAGCACATTGTGGTCTAATTTGCGATGCAAGTATGCCAACAACAAACTTATCTCACTGGGCAAGAGACCGAGAGGCTGGTAAGAAATTTCCTCTTGAGATGTTAGTTAAAAAACAAACAAAAGATACTGCTGAAACTTTTGGCTTATTTGATCGCGGTGAAATCAAACCAGGTATGTTAGCTGATATTAATATCATCGATTTTGATGATTTAAATGTGAGTCATCCTAAAATGATTCATGATCTGCCTTTAGGAGGAAAACGTTTAGTTCAAAATGCTACAGGTTATATAGCAACTATCAAAAGAGGTCATATAGTCAGTGAGAACGGAACTGCAACTGGAATTCTTCCTGGAAACTTAATTAGAGGAAAACAAATTTCTGAAGTTAAATCAGAAATTTCAAAAGTCTCTCTTTTTGACAGAACCTTTAGATTATTTTTTCTAAAAATCTTTAAAATTTACTGGAGTTTAAGTAAGAAAAAAATTAAGACAACGATAGCTTAATTTTTTTAAAATTATTTATTATGAAAAACTTTGTATATATTTTTGTATTTATTTCTTTATTAATTTCATGTTCGGATATCAATTACCAGACACACTCTTCTAAATTGTCTCAAGAAGATATCCTTGCTTTAGGTAAAAAAAATACGGCAAGACCAGATTCAAATCCATACAAAAATGCATATTTTGGAGACCTTCACGTTCATACCGAAAATTCTTTTGATGCATATACTTTTGGAACAACTGCTACTCCAGATGATGCTTATAAGTATGCTCAAGGTGAGGCTATTCCTCATCCATCTGGATATCAAATTCAACTCAGTCGGCCTTTAGATTTTTATGCAGTAACAGATCATGGAGTTTTTCTTGGTGTGATAAAGGAAGCAGCAGATACATCTTCTAAAATTTCAAACTATGAAGTCTTTAAACCTCTTCACAATATAAATGAAAATGTAAGCGGTAGTTTATTTTCGTTATTACAAAGAGCTGATCTCTTCAGGCCAATAGGGCGAGCATTAGCAGAAGACATTGAAGACGGAACGGTGGATAAAAAACTCTTAGATGAAATTGGCCGAACTGTTTGGCAGGAAACAATTGCTGCTGCTGATCGTGCCTATACACCAGGAGTTTTTACTACTTTTGCTGCTTATGAATATACCTCTTCAGAAGAATTATATGATAATTACTTACACCGAAATGTGATCTTTAAAGACACTAAAAATTTACCAAAAAGACTCTTTATTAGGGGCGATAGTATGAATCCTGAGGATTTATGGGGCTGGATGGATGGGCTTAGAGGCGAAGGAGTAGAAAGTTTAGCAATACCTCACAATTCAAACATATCTGGCGGCGCTGCTTTTGAAATGACATATTATAATGGCGATCCTATAGATGAAGCATACGCCAAACAAAGATCTATAAACGAACCACTAGTAGAGATAACTCAGGCTAAAGGAACTTCAGAAACACACCCCTTACTTTCTAAAAATGATGAGTGGGCAGCATTTGAATTGCCTGGTGACGATGAAGCAAAACTTCTTGAATATGCCAAAGGAAGTTATGTCCGAAATGCGTATTTGAGAGGATTAACTTTATCTGAACAAGGCTTAACAAATCCCTATAAGTTTGGTCTTGCTGGAGCAAGCGATACTCATGTTGGCGGAGGATCATATGATGAAGAAACTTTCTTTTCTAAAGTTGGCACTTTAGATGGAAGAGCTGATATGAGAGGCTCCATACCATTTAATTGGGCTCTAGCTACAACTGCTAAGCTAATTCGTCCAAACTTGATTTCTGAAATAGACGGAAAGAATTATTTAGCCGGTCCAGCAAAAAGACTCATTGGCTTTTCAGCTTCAGGTTTAACAGGTGTCTGGGCTGAAGAAAATACTCGAGAAGCAATTTACGATGCTTTTCGACGCAAAGAAACTTTTGCTACCAGTGGCCCGAGGATTAAAGTTCGTTTTTTTGCTGGATACAATTTAGATAAATCTAATTTGAATGATGTTAGTCTTTTAAAAGATTTATATTCAAAAGGTACTCCAATGGGAGGCACGCTAAATATTGAGGAAAGTAAAAATCCTAGATTTCTTGTTTGGGCGATTGCTGATTCTTTAGGAGCTCCGCTACAAAGAGTTCAGATTATCAAAGGATGGCTTGAAGGCGGAGAACAAAAAGAAAAAGTATTCGATGTAGCTTGTTCAGATGGTCTAAGTGTTGATCCAAAAACTAATCGATGTCCTGATAACGAAGCAAGTGTTTATATGGAAGATTGCTCAATTAGCAATAATGGAAATAAAGAAATAAAAACTTTTTGGCAAGATCCCGAATTCAATCAAGAACAAGAAGCATTTTACTATTCAAGAGTTCTTGAAAACCCTGTATGTAGATGGTCGACTTGGGATGCAATCAGAGTAGGGGAAAAACCTAGATCTGATATACCTGCAACGATTCAAGAGAGAGCTTGGTCATCTCCAATTTGGTTAAATTCAAGCCTGTAATTTAAAAAAAATTATTACAAGTTAGAAATCATTTGCTCTGTTAATTCCCAAAGTTTTACGGCTTCGTCTGTATCAACCGCCCAATCAGCTACGCCAACATATCGAGCCTCTGGACCATCACTTTGTCTAGGAGCTACATCACAGTTCTCACAATAAACTCCACTAATTTCATTAAGCATAGGACTTGTTGCACACCAAAGACTGGTAGCAGCACCTTGACTGGTTGATTTAAAATTTGCTGTTGCAAGTTCCGAAGGCTCTCCATCTTTACCTAACCAGCCCAAAGCTATCATCTCTTCTTTTTCTAAATGCCTTTGAAGAGGTGTAAATATCCCTCCAGGATGAACAGAAAAGGCTTTTATTCCCTGATCTCTATAACGACTATTAATTTCAATTGCTAATAAGCTGGCAGCTGTTTTTGATTGTCCATAGGCTTGCCACTTATCATAAGAATTCTCAAAATTAATATCATCCCATTGTATGCCAGAAAGTTTGTGACCCGTTGAAGAAAGAGTAACTATCCTTGGTTCAGTAGCTTTTTTCAAAACAGGTATGAGGCTTTTAGTTAAAATAAAATGTCCTATGTGATTGACAGCAAATTGAAGATCCCATCCTTCCTTCGTGAGCATCTGAGGACAAGCCATTATTCCTGCATTATTGATAAGTATATCTAGTGCAAGTTCAGAGTTTAAAAGACCATCAACAAATCTAATAACTGATAAAGGATCAGCCAAATCAACTTCAATAATATTTTTATCTTCAATAATTCCAGAAAGCTCTTTTTTCGCCACAGAGACTCTTCTTGCAGGAATGATGACCTTTGCTCCTGCTTCAACTAATGCTTTAGTAGTTTCTAAACCTATTCCTGAATAACCGCCCGTAACCATGGCAACTTTTCCAGTAAGATCAATTCCCTGGAGAATATCTTTAGGTTCTGTTTTCGCTCCAAATCCCGAATTTAATGGTTTTTGCTGTTTTGAAATCATTTGTCCCCTCTAATTTTTTCGTTTTATGATCCCCTAATTACTTTAAAGGTTTTACAATTATCTAGACTATCATGATTAAATATAATTAAAAAAGTGATAGAAGTGTTGTATAAATTTAAAAATATTTTTCTTTTAGGATTATTTCTATCCTTTAATATAAATCTTATGGCAATAGAAGAACCTGCATTTAAAATAGTTTCCGAATCAGAAAATTATGAAATACGTTATTACCAGGAAAGACTGATAGTTCAAACAGAATATGAAAGCCAGAATGGCGCTTTCAGGAAACTTTTTAAATATATATCTGGATCGAATAAATCATCAGAAAAAATTTCAATGACCGTTCCCGTTACTCAAGTTAAGGGTGAAAGGGGTTATTTAATGCAGTTCTATCTGCCTAAAAAGTTTAATAAATCTAATCTTCCACTTCCGGCAGATAATTCTATAGAGGTTTCTTCAATTAAAGCAGGGCATTATGCTGTATTGAGTTTTTCAGGTAGACCTAACGACAAAAATTTCAATGAACACTCAAGAGCTCTTAAAGAATATTTAGAAAGCGATGATATTTCAATTGTAAGTTCACCAATTAAAGCAACATACAATAGTCCTTTCATGCCTCCTATGTTTCGCAGAAATGAGAGTATGTTTCACATTGAATGGAATTAGATAATCAATTAACCATAAATTTAAATTAACGAGGACAGAAAATGACAAAAGATACTTATACTCCACCTGAAGTTTGGGAATGGGATAGTAAAAATGGTGGAAAATTTGCCAATATAAACAAGCCAACTGCTGGAGCTACTCATGACAAAGAACTACCGAGGGGGAAGCATCCTTTACAGCTTTACTCATTAGGCACTCCCAACGGCATGAAAGTAACTATTTTGCTGGAAGAGTTATTAGCACTTGGACACGAAGGCGCAGAATACGACGCATTTTTAATTAATATAGGAGAAGGAGATCAGTTTGGAAGTGATTTTGTTGGAATCAACCCTAATTCAAAGATACCTGCTCTTCTCGATGTAAGCACTAATCCTCCAACTAGAATTTTTGAGTCGGGTGCAATAATGGTTTATTTAGCAGAAAAATTTGGAGAGCTTTTACCTACCGAGCCCTCAGAAAGAGCTGAGTGCATGTCATGGTTATTTTGGCAAATGGGCAGTGCTCCTTTTTTGGGCGGCGGTTTTGGTCATTTTTATGCTTATGCCCCCGAGAAATTTGAATACCCAATTAATCGATTTGCTATGGAAGTTAAACGTCAATTAGATGTATTGGATAAAAATCTAAATTCAAGGCAGTACCTATGTGGCGATGATTATAATATCTCTGATATTGCTGTTTGTTCATGGTACGGGATGTTAGTTTTAAAAAATGCTTATAACGCAGCTAAATTTTTAGACGTCGCATCTTATAAAAACGTCATACGATGGGCTGAGGATATTGCTAAACGTCCTGCATTCAAAAGAGGGACAAGAGTAAATAGAGCGCCTAGCGGGCCAGATGATAATGCTATTGTGGAAAGACACGATGCAAGTGACCTCGATTAAGAGTGAGTAATATGATTAAAATTCATGGAGTTCCGCTGTCTCAAGCTGTTAGAGCGGTGCTATGGGTGCTTTTCAATAAGGAATTACCTTTTGAATTAGTGTTGACTGTTCCCGGATCAAAAGCCGAAAATGGAACACGTCATCCAGATTATTTAAATAAATTTCCCAATGGAACAATTCCCGCACTGGAAGACCCTCAAACTGGTTTTTTATTAGCCGAATCTCATGCCATCATGTGCTACCTCTGTAACAAATATGAGTGGGTAGATTTATATCCAAAAGGACATGAAGAGAGAGCTAAGATAGATGATTTTCTGCATTATCATCATCGAAATATAAAAGAAGCATCTTTGGCTTATTTTGCTCCAATGGCAAGACCTGATCTTGGCTTAACAGACGACGTCATTAACATGGCTAAAAGATTATTTAAAAATGGTCTGAATGCGTTGGAAAATCAATGGCTAAAAAAAAATAATTATATATGTGGCGATAAAGCGACAATTGCAGACATGGCAGCATATGTAGAAGTAGGTCAATTACAAAGTCAATTTACTAACCTCTTTAATTTTGAGCCTTTCCCAAATATTAATCGATGGCTTGAAAGAATGACTCAAATGAAAGGACATGATGATGTTCACTTGGTATTGAGTGAGCTTGGAAATATAAATATTACCCCGCCTGTAATGGAGGATTTAATGGGAGCAAACATCAAGGGCTTCAAACATATTTCCAATAAAATCAATGGCTTTAGCATATAAAAATTATTTTACTTTAATTAATTTAGTGCTTATTTCAAAAATAATAAATTATCGTTATGTTCTATGATCGTTAAGAGTTTCAATCAAATAAAAGATGAAATAATCAGAGCTGTTTCAGAAGAAGGCGATGATCAAAAATTTATTTTCTTAACAGGGGCAGCGGGAACAGGCAAAACCACATTACTTGAGAGCGTCAAATACGAAGTAGATAAAAAGAAGATGGTTGTTGCTCCTACTGGTATAGCTGCTCTTAATATTGGAGGCACAACTATCAATTCTGCTTTTAGAATTGGTTTCGATACTATTCCTAAGGTTACTAAATCTGAAGATCCTGGATTTAGAAAGCTATTAAAAAATCTTGAGCTATTGATCATCGATGAAATTTCTATGGTGAGAGCGCCAATGCTCGATGCAATTTCGCAATCATTACAGATACATAGAAAATCAACTCAACCATTTGGCGGTATTGACGTTATAGCTTGCGGTGACCTTTTTCAACTCCCTCCTATAGTAAAGCAGCACGAAGAAAATGAAATTTATGGTGAATATAATTCAGTTTATTTTTTTGATTCGCATAGCTTTAACGAAATCGAAGAAAAAATATTTTACGAGTTAAATGAGTCTTTCCGACAAGAAGAGGATGAGAATTTCTTCAATCTTTTAAATAACATTAGATTAGGTAAAGATTTGGAACCAACAATAGATAAGATAAACAAACATTGTTTTGATTCCACTCTAGATGCTGATCCTTTTATGACTCTCACGTCTCGTAAAAACAGGGCAGAAGAGATTAACCGTCATAAATTATCTTTCAACGATAATCCTGAAGAAGTCATAAAATCTAAAGAATTCGGAGAGTTAAAGGAAAATGATTTGCCTGCTCTTCGTGAACTAAGAATCAAGAAAGACGCAAGAGTTATGTTTGTAAAAAATGATAGCGATGGAAGGTGGGTAAACGGGACTGTCGGTGTTATTTCTGAATGTTTAGATAAAAATAAAAAATGTATCAAAGTTAAGATCGATGGAGTGACTCATAGAGTCGAGAGAGAAGAGTGGAAAAAAGTAAAATTTAGATATGACGAAGATTCCGATGAAGTTTTAGAAGAAGTGGTGTCTTCCTTTAAACAGTTTCCAATTAAATTAGGTTGGGCTGTAACAATACATAAATCTCAAGGTCTTACTCTAGATAGTTGCGCTGTAGATTTAGGCGATGGGGCATTTGCGACAGGGCAAGCTTACGTAGCTTTAAGTCGTTGCAAAACTCTTGATTCATTAACTCTCTTTAGAGAATTAAAAAGATCTGACGCATTAATCGATCCAGATATTCAAGACTTTCACGAAAAGCATTTTAAGTAGTTTTAAATCCAATTAATGAATTTTAATTTGTCTCTAAGCCAGGAGGAGTCCAGACACCGTCTCCATTTGCATCTATATATATAGGATTAGAGTAAGCGTATGGAAAGAAACCAGGGTAAACAGCTTGATAGTTCTCGCCGGCTGGTCCAGAAGCTTCGATAGTTACAAAGCTATCTTTGATAAATTTAAGTGGAATGGAAAAAATACCAGAATCGTTTAGCTCTATATCCATAATCTCATTGCCATTCATTTGTATTTTTAAATTATTAGCCTGAGCCCAATCAGCGCTATAAATTCGACCGTTAAGGGTTCCTTGATAACCCGAATGCATTTCGCCCATAGTGGATTCATCAATTTTTAACTCTATAAATGGACCTGTAGTTCCGTAAAAATTTCCATTTCGAACAGAATTAATAAAATTCTTCATATCGAATTTTGAAATTCGATCATCAGAGACACTTACCATATTTCTAGGCATTGCTACTTGTTGCCATTTGTTATGACTATCGCTATTAGCTGAGGCAGCTAGCTTTATGCCTTGGTTCAAAAGAGAAAACCAATCTTGACGAACAGCAGCAGTTCTTTCAGGTTTATAGTTTTGGGTTCCATTCATAATCTCTATGACATCAAAGTCAATGTCTCTAGTGCCATTTATTTTATTGGGTTCGACAAGGCTATTGTTAGGAACACTAGAAAGCGGTAAATGAGGGTTGAAAGGGTGGCTTGCAACTCCCATATGCTCAAAAAAAGCTTCGCCTTCTATAAGATCTTTATAATTTGAAGGAATTGATTTACCAGATAATTTGAATCCTTCTCGTGGATGATTCAATTGAGCAATAGGGTTGTTATGAGCTTCAGACATCTCATACAGAACATCACGAGTCCTTCGATTTTCATGAGGTGTTAAACCTTTTCTATATTCAAAGGGTTTTAGTATCAGAGGAAAAAAATTCATATGACCGATAGTGAAAGGAGCAATTTCAGAATTCACTGTGCTAGTAACTTCAGTTCCTGCAATGGCAATCATCTTCCCGCTTGCACCCATTTCACTTATTAGAGGATTAAAATCATAAATAGTGTCGTGTTCTGCAGCGACCATAATTTCTCCATTTTCAGCAACAAAAGTTTTAACCCTTTTACGGCTTGAGAAAGCATTGTCCATACTTGGAGCGGAATGAACATGCATATCAACAGCTATATATTTTGGAGTTGAAACAATTCTTTTTGGGATATTTATTTGTAAGGTTTGGTTCTCTCCAGAGATTACCTTTAAAAGAGTACTTTCTATTGAAAACTCGGGTCCATGCACGGCATAAACTTTATAAGTTCCTTTGGGCAAGAAGACATATTGACTATCTTTATTAGATCCAATCAAATGCACATCCGAAACCTTTGGTTCAATTATAAGGCCATTTTCACCGTTCACAGAATTACCTAATAAAGTATCTTCAAAGTGCGGATTAGGTGTACCTTCATAACCTCTGAAAGCAAGACGCATAGGATTTCCCTGCGGCAAGAAGATACGAGCTACTTGAGGCAAATCTATAGGTTCTAATATGGCGCCATTTGCAGATACTTTGATTTCTTTTGTAAAAGGGGAAGATGACTCAGATAAAATTCTTAAACCGTATCTGCCGGCCGGAACTCGTAATGAGAACTTACCATTCTCGTTTATTGAAACCATTGAAAACGGCGAACCATCAGTATGATCGATATGAACTTTTGTTCTTAAATTTTTAGAATTAACTTGCCCTTCTAAAATAGGAGAATCAGCGTAAAGAATATCTGTAATAGAACTTATGTCTGCACTTGGCGTTACCCAAATTTCTTCCTCAAAATGCAGAGAATTTTCTATGTCTATCCCCATAAAAAAAACTTGAAGAAGCTGAAGTAAACCAAGTTTTTTTCCATCTCCTAAAGTAAGGTCTTGGGTTAAAGTTATAAAAGCCAAAGCAGTATCATCAGCGAACACAAAACTCGCCAAGGGAATAATTTCATTATTTTTATGTAACTCTGAAGAGATGCGACGCCATCCATAACTAATAGGATTATCACTGTCATATGGTGAAGACATAATAACCATATCAACCGGTATTGCTGTTTGTGGAAAAGATAGCTCACTTCGGCCCACAAATTTTTCTAGTTTGTAGCCTTTAGAATTTTGTAAATTTTTTGTTGAAATTAAAAATGGAATTAAGGACTTATAATTTAAAATCGCCGTACTAAAGATTCCTCCATCAGAAGCATTATTATCTTCCCGCCATATATGTTTTTTAATTTGTAAGCGATCAGGAATTTCCCTTGATAAAGTATATGTAGTCTTGACCATTAATCCTTGAAAACTTCCCGTTGTTACCAGGGTTGCTTCAAAAGCATTTACATTGCTTTCTATTTTATTAATTTCAACAGGCTCACTCAAGCTACCATTCAGTAGATCTTGACCAGATACAAACTGATCATCATCTCTATTACAAAGGCTTATATCTCTTAGAGTACCTCCTTTGGATGAAAAATCTCCCTCATGTTCAAGTCCAGCAATAATTACGCACAGAATTCCATTAGAGAGAATCCAGTCATCAATTCCGCCAGTAGCATCTGGACCGCCTTGAATATAGGTGGCAGCATTGGTTGGAGTAATTTGCTTTGAAATTAATGAAGATTCAGTTGCAAAAGAAACTGAAGAGTTTAATAAAGCAAAAAAGGTTAAAAAAATTAATTTTTTAATTTTTTTTCCTTAATATTTTTAACGCCTATTGAATACATCACAAAACTTTAACCAAAATTTTATTTTGATTCAAATTATCTCTTAAAATAATTATTTTAATATTCATCCTGTATTATGGAGGTCAACTTTGGGGGTCAAGATGCTTTATAAATTTAAAATACAATTCTTTCTTATTAGCTTATTTTTTATCTCGGCAGTAAATGGTTCAGAGCTGATCATTAACTTAGAAAAACAGACTAAATCAGGAGTTTTATTTTTATCTGTATATGACAACGCACAAGCCTATGAAAAAGCTATAAAAGGCGGAGGAGAGGTTTTTTCTAAAAATGATACTTTTTACAATCAACTGATCAATCTTGAATTGAAAGCTATGCATGAATTGATTATTGAATTGCCAGACGGAGATTACGCATTAGTTTTTTTTATAGATGCTAATAAAAACAATAAGCTTGATAAAAATTTTATAGGAATCCCTAAAGAACAATATGGTTTTTCTAATAATGCTATGGGTTCGCTTTCAGCTCCAACTTTTGATCAAGCAAAATTTAGCGTTTTAGGCAAAACCGTTCAAAATATAAAACTTAAATAATTTTTTATGCAAATACGAGATTTCAAGCCTTTTGGACAAATTAGTTCTTTAACTTTAGGAGGTGGAGGAATAGGTAACGTTTGGGGCGAAACAACTAGAAAAGAAGCAGTAGAAACAGTAAATTTGGCCCTTCAGTCAGGTATAAATCATCTAGATGTTGCTCCGATGTACGGAAAGGGTGAAGCCGAAAGAGTTGTCGGAGAGGCAGCTAAGGATAAAAACTTAAACGATATAAATATAACTACAAAATGTAGGCTTGGAAACCCAAAGAATAAAGATGTTTACGATATTTTAAATAATTCTCTTTGCCGAAGTTTAGAAACTATGAATGTTGAAAAAGTTAATTTGTTTTTACTGCACTCACAATTAATCGAGGATGATTACGAACTTTATAAGTTTAATGAGGGAAAAGAAAAAAACACCACAACTTTAAGTTGTTATTTTAATGCAGTAATACCTGCATTTGCGCGATTAAAACTTGAAGGGAAAATTGATCACTGGGGGATAGGGCTAGGTCAAGAAGAAGCGTTAATAAAAGCGATCAATTATTCAGAACCACCAGAAGCTATGCAATGTGCAGTGAATATTTTAAATTCAATAGGTTCTATCGGTTACATTAGTAAAAAATCTAATCCAAACAAAATTTTAGAAGCATGTCAGATTAATCAAATTCCAATTCTCGCTATAAGAGCTGTTCAAGCTGGAGCTTTAACCTCTTCTATGGACAGGGAGCCGCACGTTTCAGGAGCGGATCTTGATGACTTTAATGATTATAAAAAAGCAGCGCCATTTAGAGAGCTGGCTAAAGAATGGGGACATTCACCAGCATCATTAGCTCACAGATATGCTTTAAGTGTTAAAAATGTAAGTTCAGTAATCTTAGGAATTAAAAACAGAGTTGAATTAAAAGAATGCTTGAAGGCTGAAGAAAAAGGAAAATTAAAGCCTCATGAAATGGAAATACTAGATGACATGTTTGAAGATTAATCTCTTTTAAAGCAATGAATAAAGAATTCGACGTAATTATCTTAGGAGCTGGAGCAGCCGGACTTATGACTGCTCTAACAGCAGCGAAAAGACAAAAAAGAGTTTTGGTTTTAGAAAAATCTAATAAAGAAGGAAAAAAAATTCTCATGTCAGGCGGTGGCAAATCAAATTTTACTAATCTTTATGTTGAAGCTGAGAATTTTTTATCAGAAAACCCACATTTTTGTAAATCAGCTTTGAATAGATTTACGCCAGATGACTTTATTAGGATGGTGGAAGAACATCAGATTGACTATGAACAAAAAAAACATCAACAATTATTCTGTATAAATTCATCAAAGGATATATTGAATATGCTTTTAAGTGAGTGCGCTGATTCTGGAGTAGAAATATTAACTAACGCAGATACAAAAAGAGTTAACAAACTAACCAATGAAGAAAATAAAATTTATTACGAGGTTGTTACTCACTTAGATGCAAAAAAATTAGCAAAAAAAGCTTCCTTTCAATGTGATTCTTTAGTGATTGCAACTGGAGCACTTTCAATTCCTTCGTTAGGTGGAAGTGGATTTGGTTATGAACTAGCTAAAGAATTTAACCTGACATTAATTCCTAGACGAGCAAGTTTAGTGCCATTTATGTTTTCCGATGAAATTAAAGGACTCTGCGAAAAGTTAAGTGGTCTATCAGTTATGACCAGAATATCTACCAATGGTACTAACTTCTTAGAGTCTATGTTATTTACTCACCGAGGATTAAGTGGGCCAGTAATTTTACAAATTTCAAATTATTGGAATCCAGGTGATGAAATAAATATTAATCTTTGGCCAGATAATGATCTTTCAGAAATATTTTTTAATGAAAAAAATAATAACCCCAAAACAACGATCAAAAAAAAATTAAACTCTTATTTACCCAAAGCGCTGGTAACTGAATTAGAAGATTTTTATTGGCCTAATGAAAAAAATCTAACGTTGGCTGAGATAAGTAATGAAAGAATCTTAAAAATAACTAACTTTCTTAATAACTGGACTTTAAAACCAGCAGCAACCGAAGGATACAGAACAGCTGAGGTTACTTTGGGAGGAGTTAATACAGATTTAATTAACTCTAAGACTATGGAAACAAAAGAGCACCCTGGTTTATTCTTTGTTGGAGAGGTTTTAGATGTTACAGGTCACTTGGGAGGCTATAATTTTCAATGGGCTTGGGCTTCAGGATATAGTGCTGGTTTAGTAGTTTAAAGCCTTCTCCAAGCTCCAAGATTTAAAGAGATAACTATCATTAGTCCAAAAATAGTCATTCCCGCAGCAGCTAAATAAAAGATTTCATTAAGCCCAGCAGAAAAGTAGTTCACAGCCAGGTAGCCACCTAAAGCAGCGATGATAAATCTAGAAAATGTAGCTAATATTGGCCATTTCATTGCACTTGCTCCCTGCGAAGCGAAATAAAGAGACAAACCAAGCCCTTGAAAGAAATAACAAATGCCGACAATTTCAATATATTGTTTCGTTACTAGAAATGTTGCTTCGTCAGTCGTAAATAAATTAATCCAAAGCTCAGGAGTTAAAGCTAAAATTAAACCAATAATTCCAGACAAGGAGCCAGCAAAAAAACCACCCATAAATCCCATTTTTTCAGCTCTTTCTATATTTTTAGCTCCAATGTTTGCACCAACCATAGTGGTTAAAGCGGTACCTATCCCAAAAACTAAAGGAATCATCAAGAATTCAACTCTAGAGCCTATCCCATAACCCGCTAGCGCGGATGTTCCAAATTGACCAATAAGACCAGTTAAAACAAGAACGGTGCCTACGGTTAAAATCGGAGAGAGAGATGCTGGCAGAGCCACATTAAAAATATCTTTAAATAAATCTTTTTCTAGAGATAAGCGAGAATATTTAAGCTTTATAGGCATCGATGAAGATAGGGATAGTTTTAAAATAAAAATCAATGACATAAAACCAGCACTTATCAATGCAGATACAGCGGCTCCAACGATACCCAATTTAGGAAGACCAAACCAACCTAAAATAAGTCCAGCTGAAAAAAATATTTGCAATATTGAAGAGGCAACCATCATCAATGCGGGAAATTGCATATTCCCAGATCCTCTAATTGCAGCACTCGTAACACCTGAAAGCCATATAAGTATTCCGCCTGAAAGAAAAATTAAACAATAAGAAAATGACTGATCTAACAAAAGTCCCGATCCACCAAGTAATATTAAAATCGATTCACCAAGAATTAAAAAAATAATTAGAAAAGATAAAGCGCCACAACTTCCTATAAAAATAGCATGCCATAATAATTTTTCTGCTTTTTCAATATTACCAGCGCCCAAACTTCTTGCAATAGATGATCCTACGGCTCCACCTAAAGCTCCAAATGCCATTTGTTGAGTCAACATTAGTACTGGAAAAGCTAAAGCTATAGCAGCTAATGAGATAGTGCCAAGCTGACCTATAAACCAAATTTCAGTAAGGACAACAATCGCTTGTATTAAGAATGCAATTGTATTTGGGGCAGACAATTTAACCAGCAAAGGCAATACTGGGTTATATAAAAGCTCTTCCATTCTCTTGTCCATAATTAAGTTTATATTGACTAGCCTTTAGAGTGTTTACTATTGTTTAAATATCTGTGATTATTTATAACATGGGGATTAAGCATTTAAGTTCGGAATCCAGTTTAGAAGAAATTCTAGAAGTCTTGGATCGTGATGCAGGTGTAATTATTGATAATGTTTTATCCAACCAGCAATTAAAAAAAATTAAAGAAGAATTAAATCCCTATTTATTAAATACAAAAGAAGGCCAGGATGACTTTACTGGATTCAAAACCAAAAGAGTTGGAGCTCTCATGGCAAGATCAGAAGAGTGTGGAGTCTTAGCTCTAAATCCGACGATAAATGAGGTTGCTAGAAAATTTCTTGAACCAAATAGTGATGGATATCAACTACACTTTACATCAGCAATAGATATTGCTCCTCTAGAAAGCAAGCAAATTCTTCACAGAGATAGAGGTGTTTGGGGTGGGTATATTCCAAGAAAAATTGAAACTCAATTAAGCACTGTTTGGGCAATCACAGACTTTACCAAAGAGAATGGTGCTACTCAGGTAGTTCCAGGTTCTCATAAATGGGATAAAGATCGAGAGCCGTTAGATTCTGAAATTTGCTACGCAGAAATGTCTAAAGGGTCAGTATTGATTTACACTGGATCCGTTATGCATGGCGGTGGAACTAATAATTCTAGAATGAATAGGCTTGGTGTATTTCTTCATTATGCTCCAACCTGGTTGAGGCAAGAGGAAAATCAATATCTTTCATGCCCACCTCACATTGCCAAAGATTTGTCTCCAGAATTAAGAGCGTTAATGGGTTATTCTAAAGGTGGTTATGTATTAGGATTTTTCTCTGATCCTGAAAGCATGAATGGAGAGCTAGAATCAGTCTCACCAGAAAAATTATTTGGGACCGTTGAAGATAGATTTAGCGAAATTGAGAGCGCTACTAATTTAGTGATCGAATCAAGCACTAACGAAGTATAATTTTTTGAATCAAGAATATAGAAACTTGAGAAATTCTTTTCATAATTTTTTTTAAAGTTCATAATATTTAAGAGGTATTAGATGAATAAAACTACTAACAAAATTGAAGCAGTATTTAATTACCGCAACTCACTTAGCGAAGGTGAATCAAAGCCAGCCTTTGGATTAAAGGAAGAAGATCCAAATATGCCCGATCACAAAAGCTATTCTAAGTATATCGAGAATGCAAGATTAACAAATTACAATCTTTCTAATACTGGATTTGAATTATTGCAGCACGAGTCGAAAGTTAAGAATTTTTACGACGATAAAGAAATCTCTGAAATTTACTATCAAGAAATTAAAAGTTTAGTAAAAGCTAAAACTAAAGCAGACGATGTCGAAATTATTTCACACATTGCAAGAAACGAGGAGGAGGCTCAGTCTGGAACAAGAAAAGGTGCGCATCGATTAGTTCATAATGACTTTACGCCTAAATTTAAAGAGACCTTGGAGCCTTTTCTCAAAGAGACGGGTTCAAATCCTAAACAAATCGTTGTTTACAATCTTTGGAGAAGATTTGACGCTGATGGTATAGATGCTCCTTTTGCTCTTTGTGATTCAAGAACAGTATCAGAGAAAGAACTAATTCCTACTGACTTATATAATTATCTTGACGGTGAAGAAGGGGGCCTCCAGGTAGAAATATATCAATCTAGCTTTAGTGAGCAACATTCTTGGTATTACTATCCAGAGATGAAACGCGACGAAGTGTTAATGTTCAAAACTTATGATTCAAAAGAAAAACCTTTCTTGCCGACTCTTCATAGTGCTTTTGATGATCCTTCTGCTCAAGGTAAAGATGTCTCTCCAAGAGAGAGCATAGAAGCCAGAGCAATTTGTTTCTTCTATTGATAAATTATTACCAATTTAACCATGCAAAAAAATAAACAAAAATTGGGTTTTTTTGGACCAATGAAATCTTTTGGTTCGGCTGAAACAAGTTTTGAAAAAATTAAAGATGGAGGTTTTAAAGCAACTATCGTTCATGATGTGATGAAAGGTGTAAAAATAGATCATCTTATTTGGTGGTTTGAAAATATAGATAAAGTTACAACCTTTAATGGTAAAGGTTTTGATGGCCATGAAATAGATTCTTATAAGCTTTGGCATCCTCACGATCATATTAAAGTTAACTGGAAGAAAAAAAAACTTAATCACGAAGGTAAAATAATGCCCGGCTCAAAACTTGCCATTAAAGAAACTTTTCAGGGCTTCTTGGTTAATGAAAGCGTAACTGTTTCTCAATTTGATAGAGATGCCTTTAATTTTGAGATGTGTTTTCTTGGGATAAAAGTAGCTCATTTACTCCATTTTTACAAAGAAATTGAAGAAGGAGTGATTTATAAAACAGAAATGCTTATAAAGTGTAATGTTCCTGTTATTGGAAAATTACTCACTTGGATAGCATGTAATTTTATTGCAACTGAAAAAAGGATTAAAGCATGGATGTTGCATAACATTGAGGAATCTGGAGAGAGTGAAAAGTTTATTCCACAATTATTTGAAAATCACAATACAAAAAAATAGAGAATCTATCTAGCAATTAATAACTGCAGTGCCCCAATAGTTATAACCTACAAATTTAGGTGTATTTTGTAGATACATTTCTTCCAATTCGATAATATCAAAACCAGAATCATTCAATATTTTTAATAAATATTTACAATTTTACTTTAGCATTAGAATATATTAGTTATTAACCTTTTTACCTGAAAAGAGCTCTTAGCAATATATAATCACTTATGGATTATGTTCCTTACGCAGTACCTTTTTTTCTATTAGCGATTCTCTTAGAATTTTTATATGGAATATTAAAAAAAAATAATACTTATCGATTAAACGATACTGTAAGCAGTCTATTTATGGGTTCTCTAAGCGGAGCATCGAAATTAATATTGATAGGGGCAGGTGGCTTAGTCTTTAAAGCTATAGAAGATCATTATGCTTTATGGAGATTGAGTGATAATTTATTAATTACCTCAGTTTTTATCTTCATTTTATATGACCTTTGTTATTACTGGTTTCATCGTATAAGCCATGAAAGAAAAATTTTCTGGGGCGCTCATGTCGCTCATCATCAAAGCGAAGAATATAATCTATCTACTGCGTTGAGACAGACTAGCATGAGTTTTATTTTGAGTTGGGTGTTCTATGTACCTTTATTTATGATAGGAGTTCCTGCTGAGGTTTTTGTTTCTATTGCATCGATAAATTTGATATATCAATTTTGGGTTCATAGCCAACACGTCCCCAAATTGGGATGGTTCGATTATGTATTTGTTTCTCCATCCAATCATAGAGTTCATCATGCACAAAATGATAGCTATATTGATAAAAACTATGGCGGTGTATTTGTTGTTTGGGATAGGTTATTTGGAACCTTTCAAGAAGAATTAAATAATGAGAAATGCGTTTATGGAATTAGAGGGCCGATAAGAACTTTTAATCCTCTATGGGCTAACGTCCATGTTTACTTGGGAATTTTTAAAGATATTTTAAAGGCGAAAAGTTTTAAAGATAAGCTTTACGCTCCTCTCAGTCCGACAGGCTGGAAGCCAGAAAGTATGGATGTTGGAACATTATCTAATGAATATAATCCTGACACTTTTCAAAAATTTGATCCTCAAGTGCATAAATTAATTAACATATATGCTTTTATTCAATTATTAATACTAGCGGCTATAGGAAATTTTATAACCGAATATGGTTCTTCGAGTTATAGCACTGGCTTGATCTTAGTTACTCTATTAGTTTTAACAATGGTTTCCTGTACTCAATGGTTAGATGGCAAGTCAGCTATTATTTTAGAAAGCGTTAGGTTAATTTTTCTTTCTATTCTTTCCATAACTTTAATTTTAAGAAATGTATTTTCATATGAACTGGTATTTCTTATTTCATATATCTGTTTAAATTTTTTATTGCTTCCTTTTCTAAATAAATATCATAATTTATTTTCTCTAAAGCAATGACCAAATTATTAGTCTTTGGAGCTACAGGACTTGTGGGTCAAAGTTTAATATCAGAGCTTTCTAATTCTGATGTAGAAGTTCTAGCAGTATCGAGAAGACCAATTTTAAATATCCCTATAAATATAAAAGTCTTAGAAGTTGACCTTGAGGTATTTATTCAAAAGCATAAATTTCCAGAATGTGATCATGTTTTTATTTGCTTAGGTACAACCATTAAAAAAGCTGGTAGCCAAAAAGAGTTTAAAAAAGTTGATTTTAATTATTGTGTAGAAATCGCTAAAAAGGCTAAAGATTCTGGTGTTAAAAGAATTAGTTTAGTTTCCTCAATAGGAGCAACCCCAACAGCCAATAATTTTTATTTAAAAACAAAAGGAGAAACTGAAGAGGCAATTAAAGAAATTGAATTTAGCTCCACAAATATATATCGACCCAGTTTATTAATTGGACAGAGAAAAGATCCTCGATTAATGGAAGGATTAGGTCAGCAATTTGCTGGCTTAGTAGACCCATTCCTTTGGGGCTCAATGAAAAAATTTAGAAGCATTGCAGCTTGTAAGCTTGCTAGAGCAATGAAACAGAATATTAATTCTGCAGATGGTGTAAATTATTTTTATTTTGAAGATTTTCTTGATCTTTAATAATAGGCTTTTCAAGTTTTTATTTATATTGAACATATATTTATAGAATCTGATATAAGTTAAAAATATTATTAATGTAAAGGAGTAACAGTGGAATTATTAAAAAATATAGCAATCGAAAAAAAAGCTAATATTTACTTTGATGGAAAAGTAACAAGCCGAAATATTTTTTTTGAGGATGGTGCAAAAAAAACATTAGGAATAATGATGCCAGGTAATTATGAATTTGTGGCTGAAAAAAAAGAAATAATGGAAATAATCTCAGGAAATTTAAAAATTTTATTAGCTGATCAAACTGAATGGCAAAATATTGAGTCTGGAATGTCCTTTGAAGTGCCGGCTAATTCAAAATTCAAGATAGAAATTCTTTCTCTTACAGATTACTGCTGCTCTTATATTGATTAAAAATATTTACGTATACTGCAAGAATGAATAAAGCATCAATAATGCTCGATATTGAAGGTAAATCTTTATCGAATGAAGATAGAACTCTCATTAAATCTCCGCATGTCGGAGGTATTATTCTTTTTTCTAGAAACTTTGAATCAAAAGAGCAACTTATTGATTTATGTTTTGAAATTAAATCTATTAAGCCGGAAATTTTAATTGCTGCAGATCAAGAGGGCGGAAGAGTTCAAAGATTTAAAGAAGGGTTCTCTAATATTCCATCCATGCAGAGATTAGGAGATTTAGTCGCTTACGATAGTGAGAGAGGCTTATCTTTATGTAGGCGGGTTGGCTGGCTAATGGCGTCAGAAATGATTGCCAGTGGAATTGATATTAGTTTTGCTCCCGTATTAGATTTAGACAAAGATACTAGTAGCATTATTGGCGATAGATCTTTTTCAGAACAAATAGATATAGTTGTAAATTCTGCTAAGGCATTCATCTTTGGTATGGCAGAGGCGGGGATGGCTTCTACAGGGAAACACTTTCCAGGCCATGGTGGAATAGAAGAAGATAGTCATTTAGTTACCCCAATTGATAATAGACCTTTATCCGTTCTAGAATCAAATGACTTAGTTCCTTATAAAGAGCTCGTTGAAGTGCTAGATGGAGTTATGACAGCTCATATAACCTTTCCAGAAATAGACACTTCGGCTGTAAGTTTTTCTAATAAGTGGATTCAAACTATATTAAGAGAAAGCTTAAATTTTAAAGGAATGGTATTTAGTGATGACTTGTCAATGAAAGGTGCAGATACTGCAGGAAATTATATTAATAAGGCTAAATTATCTGTAAATGCTGGCTGCGACATGATTTTAATTTGCAATGATAGAGGCGGTGCCAAAGAAATTCTAAAATACTTTGAAGAAAATAATATTCCTAAATCAGAAAAAGTCTATTCAATGCTCATGTCGAATGATGTGTCATGGAAAGATCTTGAAAAGAGTAATCTGAGGGATGAATTAAATATTGAGATTAATAATCTAGTATTATGAAAATCTTTATAATCAGCATGAGTAGCTACCGAGAGCGAAGAGATTTTCAAAAGTATCAAGCAGAAAATCTTGGATTAGAAATTGAATTCATAGATGCAATAAATGGTTCTTTATTGAGTGAATTAGATCTCCAACAAGCAGCTAATAATTGGACAAGAAATATATTTTCTAAAGATGTCGGTTGTTTTCACTCTCATAGGAAGGCATGGGATAGGGTCTCTCAAGAAAATGAAAAATGTTTGATCATTGAAGATGATGTTATTTTTTCTGACAATATAAAAGAAATATTAAACTTTATAAGCAATCATTCAGATGATTGGAATGTCGCTTATGATTTAGAGTATGTACCTAGAAAACATATTTTAGGTAAAAGTGTTATCTGGAAGGATATTAAAACGAAATCTTCTGCTATTAAGATTTACCAAAATAAAGATGGCTTGGGTGCTTATGTAATTGGTCCTAAATTAGCTTTAAAGGCTTATAAAGAAATAACTAGTTATGCCATGATTGATGCGACTTTTTGGTCTAGAAAATGGATAGATTATAGACAAATAGAGCCTGCTCCTGTTGTACAGATGATGCACATTGATAAGGCTACAAAAGGGGATAATGTTTCGATTCATCAAGTAAGGAATAAAAATTATATAAATAACTCTTGGATGTCTAGAAAGTTAATAAGGCTAAAAATTTCCTTTTATGAACTACCTATGTTTATTAAGGCACTTATCTTTGGAGTTAAAAGAGAGATATCAGTTAATCGTAAGGAATTGGAAGATAATTTCGAATCACTAATAAATCAAAATACTTATTGATTGGTTTTTTTAGCCAATCTCTTTCCAGCTTCTACACCAAATTGATCAAAGGGATTTATCTGCAACATTTGCGCAGTGATGAAAACTTTATGCTCCCAGCTTGCTAATAGAAACCCTAAGTTAAATGCATTAAGTTTATTTAATTTAAACAAATTAACAGAAACATCGCTATTTACAGCTATATGGGTATTTTTAAACTCTTCATGAAAGCTATTAAAAAGATCACTTTGAGCTGCAACTTGAGAGTCTATTAAGTTCTTTTTATTTTCGTTTTCAATATAAATCATGTCAATAGCTGTTTGAGATGTTCCTTGGTGAAGCAGCTGAAAATAAGAATGCTGAGCATTTGGACCATAGCCACCATAAATAGTTTGTCCTGTTTTAGAAAAAATGGAATCCTTGCTAGAGGCTTTTCCTAAAGATTCCATTTCTAATTGTTGAAGATAATCAGTTATAGATCTAAGTTTCCAAGCATAAGAAAGAATTACTCTATTTGATTTATTGAGAAAATTTGAGTTCCAGATATCTATAAATGAAAGCGTTTTAATAATATTTAAATATTTAGAATCTTTTTTTAAATCTTTATCTGCTTTGCAAGCTCCAGATAAAAAATTTATGAACTCATCTTCAATTTCTAAGAGGGCAGGAAGGGATATAGATGACCATATAGAATATCTTCCGCCAATTTCTTTAGAAAAAACAAAAGTATTTTTTGCTAAAAAACCTAAATCTTTTGACTCAAGATCATTAGCTGTAACAGCATAAAAAGACTCTAAAAGGTCTTTATCAGATAGTCGTCGCTCTCTGGAGAGCCAACTATAGGCCAATTTATAATTTTGTAGCGTTTCAGCAGTCGTCATAGATTTTGATGAAACGATGAATATTGTTTCTTTGGATTCACATGAAGCCAGACATTCATTCAATTCATCAGGGTCAGACCCACTTATAAAAAAATGATTAAATACGTGCTCTGTTGAATTGGTTAAAGATTCAATTAGTAGTTTCGGTCCCTCATATGATCCTCCAATACCTAAAGTAATAATGTTTTTAATATTTTTATCTAATAGGTTTTTCTTTAAATTCTTAACTCTGGATAAAAGATCACTTTGAAAAAAATTATCAGCACCTCTTAGTTCCCAATGAAGCGCCGATTGATTCTCAGTAGTATTGACTATTTTTTTTAAAAAAAGATCAGAAATAGATTTATCAACCTCGAGAAAATCATATATAGAATTAAATTGAGAGATTACAGATTTAGAAAAGCCAAAAGCGTTTCCTTTTAATGATAAATAATCATTTGTAAAATCAATCGCAAGAGATGACTCTTCATTATTTTTAGCTAGAGAAATCAAGTTCTCCTTATTTTTCAAGATATCCAAAATTTAGGTTGATTATAACTAATATATCTTGGATATTAGGTGATTAAAATTATCAGGCTTAATTACATGTATAAATATTTCCCTTTTATCTTTGTTTTATTATTGTCTAATTGCGCTATGACAGAACCTTTTAAAAATACTAACGGAATATCTAAAACTGAAAGGTCTTTTTCTGAGCTTCTAAAGTGGAGAAGAGAAAGGGTCAGTCCAGATAGAGTAGAAATTGAGATTTCTGATGAATGGAAAAATCTTAATACAAATTCTAATGATTATTCGGTCTGGATAGGACATTCTACTTTTTTAATAAAAGAAAATGATCTAACCATTCTTACTGATCCTATTTTTTCTCAAAGAGCCTCACCATTTTCATTTATTGGTCCTAAAAGATTAATTCCTCCTGCAATATCCATAGAAGACTTACCTAAAATAGACGTAATTACTATTAGTCACAATCACTATGATCATCTGGATATAAAAAGCCTAAAAAAAATTTCTAAACTCAACCCTGAAGCTATTTTTCTTATTCCCAAAGGAGACAAGCATCTTCTTAAAAAAGCTAATATTAAAAATGTTTTTGATTTTATTTGGTGGGATACGAAAAAGATAAAAGGAATGTATTTTACTTACACACCAGTTCAACACTGGTCTGCTAGAGGTCTTTTTGATAGAAGTGAAAGTTTATGGGGAGGATGGTTTATGAAAAATAAGAGAATATCAATTTTCCATGCAGGCGATACTGGATATACTCAAGACTTCAAAGAAACTTATACAAAATTAGGGTCGCCGGATTTCGCAATGATTCCTATAGGAGCATACTCTCCTCAATGGTTTATGAGCTTTAGTCATGTAAATCCTAGCGAGGCTGTACAAATAGCTTTGGACTTAAAAGCCAAAAGATCTATTGGGATGCATTGGGGAACTTTTATTTTAACTGATGAGCCTGTTTTAGAGCCACCTTCTTTATTAAATGAATCTTTAAGAAAACTAAATTTATCGAAAGATTTTTTTCAGACAGTTAAACCAGGAGAAGTTTTAAAGCTTTACAAGAATGAATGATATTTTAATAATAAGATTCATAAGGTTTGTGCCAGTAGTTTTTAGCATAGGGGTTCTTATCGCTATTTATTTTTATCCAGGTGGAAATATTCATAATGAAGCTCAAATAGGCTACTCTTTCACTCATAACTTTTTAAGTGATCTTGGTGGTTTTAGATCTCATTCAGGAGAAGCAAACTTTATTTCCTCTTTCTTTTTTGCTTTTTCCCTATTTTTGTTTGGTTTTGCTGGGATGGCATTTTTATTTATCCCAAAATTATTTAAAAACAATAGATCTAATTATTATTTAGCATCAGTTGGGTCAATTTTTTTTATGATCGGTTC